>NZ_JBFRJF010000017.1:0-2970 GCF_041468745.1 Vibrio sp. 10N.286.52.F8 | reverse complement strand
TTCAAACTCATTCAAGCGTTTGGTATTTCTTTGAGTCCACAAAACCCCTTGGGTGTTGTATGGTTAAGCCTCACGGGCAATTAGTACAGGTTAGCTCAATGCCTCGCAGCACTTACACACCCTGCCTATCAACGTCGTAGTCTACGACAACCCTTTAGGACACTTATAGTGCCAGGGAAAACTCATCTCAAGGCTCGCTTCCCGCTTAGATGCTTTCAGCGGTTATCGATTCCGAACTTAGCTACCGGGCAATGCCATTGGCATGACAACCCGAACACCAGAGGTTCGTCCACTCCGGTCCTCTCGTACTAGGAGCAGCCCCTTTCAATTTTCCAACGCCCACGGCAGATAGGGACCGAACTGTCTCACGACGTTCTAAACCCAGCTCGCGTACCACTTTAAATGGCGAACAGCCATACCCTTGGGACCGACTTCAGCCCCAGGATGTGATGAGCCGACATCGAGGTGCCAAACACCGCCGTCGATATGAACTCTTGGGCGGTATCAGCCTGTTATCCCCGGAGTACCTTTTATCCGTTGAGCGATGGCCCTTCCATTCAGAACCACCGGATCACTATGACCTGCTTTCGCACCTGCTCGAATTGTCATTCTCGCAGTCAAGCGGGCTTATGCCATTGCACTAACCACACGATGTCCAACCGTGTTTAGCCCACCTTCGTGCTCCTCCGTTACTCTTTGGGAGGAGACCGCCCCAGTCAAACTACCCACCAGGCACTGTCCGTAATCCCGATTCAGGGACCAACGTTAGAACATCAAAACTACAAGGGTGGTATTTCAAGGACGACTCCACCACATCTAGCGACGCGGTTTCAAAGTCTCCCACCTATCCTACACATGTAGGTTCAATGTTCAGTGCCAAGCTGTAGTAAAGGTTCACGGGGTCTTTCCGTCTAGCCGCGGGTACACTGCATCTTCACAGCGATTTCAATTTCACTGAGTCTCGGGTGGAGACAGCGTGGCCATCATTACGCCATTCGTGCAGGTCGGAACTTACCCGACAAGGAATTTCGCTACCTTAGGACCGTTATAGTTACGGCCGCCGTTTACCGGGGCTTCGATCAAGAGCTTCGACCGAAGTCTAACCCCATCAATTAACCTTCCGGCACCGGGCAGGCGTCACACCGTATACGTCATCTTACGATTTTGCACAGTGCTGTGTTTTTAATAAACAGTTGCAGCCACCTGGTATCTGCGACTCTCGTCTGCTCCATCCGCAAGGGACTTCACTGATAAGAGCGTACCTTCTCCCGAAGTTACGGTACCATTTTGCCTAGTTCCTTCACCCGAGTTCTCTCAAGCGCCTTGGTATTCTCTACCCGACCACCTGTGTCGGTTTGGGGTACGATTCCTTACAATCTGAAGCTTAGAGGCTTTTCCTGGAAGCATGGCATCAATGACTTCACTACCGTAGTAGCTCGACATCGTATCTCAGCGTTAGTAGCGGTCCGGATTTACCTAAACCACCCGCCTACGTACTTGAACCTGGACAACCGTCGCCAGGCCCACCTAGCCTTCTCCGTCCCCCCATCGCAATTGTAAGAAGTACGGGAATATTAACCCGTTTCCCATCGACTACGCCTTTCGGCCTCGCCTTAGGAGTCGACTTACCCTGCCCCGATTAACGTTGGACAGGAACCCTTGGTCTTCCGGCGAGGGAGTTTTTCACTCCCTTTATCGTTACTCATGTCAGCATTCGCACTTCTGATACCTCCAGCAGCCCTTACAGACCACCTTCAACGGCTTACAGAACGCTCCCCTACCCCACGCACCCTAAGGTACGTAGCCGCAGCTTCGGTGTATAGCTTAGCCCCGTTACATCTTCCGCGCAGGCCGACTCGACCAGTGAGCTATTACGCTTTCTTTAAATGATGGCTGCTTCTAAGCCAACATCCTGGCTGTCTGAGCCTTCCCACATCGTTTCCCACTTAGCTATACTTTGGGACCTTAGCTGGCGGTCTGGGTTGTTTCCCTCTCCACGACGGACGTTAGCACCCGCCGTGTGTCTCCCGGATAGTACTTACTGGTATTCGGAGTTTGCAAAGGGTTGGTAAGTCGGGATGACCCCCTAGCCTTAACAGTGCTCTACCCCCAGTAGTATTCGTCCGAGGCGCTACCTAAATAGCTTTCGGGGAGAACCAGCTATCTCCAGGTTTGATTGGCCTTTCACCCCTAGCCACAAGTCATCCGCTAATTTTTCAACATTAGTCGGTTCGGTCCTCCAGTTGATGTTACTCAACCTTCAACCTGCCCATGGCTAGATCACCTGGTTTCGGGTCTAATCCTAGCAACTGTACGCCCAGTTAAGACTCGGTTTCCCTACGGCTCCCCTAAACGGTTAACCTTGCTACTAAAATTAAGTCGCTGACCCATTATACAAAAGGTACGCAGTCACACCACGAAGGTGCTCCTACTGCTTGTACGTACACGGTTTCAGGTTCTATTTCACTCCCCTCACAGGGGTTCTTTTCGCCTTTCCCTCACGGTACTGGTTCACTATCGGTCAGTCAGTAGTATTTAGCCTTGGAGGATGGTCCCCCCATATTCAGACAGGATATCACGTGTCCCGCCCTACTCGTTTTCACTGATTATGATGTGTCGGTTACGGGGCTATCACCCTTTACTGCGAGACTTTCCAGACTCTTCACCTGCATCATTAAAAGCTTAAGGGCTAATCCAATTTCGCTCGCCGCTACTTTCGGAATCTCGGTTGATTTCTCTTCCTCGGGGTACTTAGATGTTTCAGTTCCCCCGGTTTGCCTCCTGTTGCTATGTATTCACAACAGGATACTTACTTATGTAAGTGGGTTTCCCCATTCAGGAATCCCAGACTCAAAAGGTTATTACTACCTAATCTGGGCTTATCGCAAGTTATTACGCCTTTCATCGCCTCTGACTGCCAAGGCATCCACCGTGTACGCTTAGTCACTTAACCATACAACCCGAAAGGGT
>NZ_JBFRJF010000016.1:0-126840 GCF_041468745.1 Vibrio sp. 10N.286.52.F8 | reverse complement strand
TCTCCCTCCACCATATTCTCCTTAATTGGAAAATCGAAAAGCCAACTCATTGAGTTGGCTTTTTTCGTTTCTGAGCTTTATCTCTTACTAAACGTGCCTTCTAAAACAACCCTCAACTTCCTAAACACTAACCCGCTCCTACAAATAACTAAGCGATCTAGCCCATTCAAACATCAGTGATCCCATACTTCTGCATGACGCTCACAAGCCAGATAAGCAGCGCAGCCTAAACAATGGGTCGATATATGTTCTTCGCATTCGTTCGCAATTATCTGTTTCTGCTGCAAAGTAACCTCAGGCTCCAATACGGGTTCAAAGAACTTTGTCATTACTCATTACATCCAAATAAAATCAGTTAGTTAGTCTCAGGTTAATCCAATCTTTAACTAAGATACATATCATTAGACGCAAAAAAGCCCCTGCTGATTTCTCAGCAGGGGCTTTCTATTATTTGGTGTTATTCCGAATAACTACATCCTATTGATGTTGAGTTAAATCCTGGAATTAACCTTGAATACCAACAATTAACCATGGTGCATTGTTAGTTGTTAGGTCACGCTCTAGATGCCAGATATCAGTGATATCTTCTTCAACGCCATCCGCTGTGTCACGGTAACGACCGCTAAACTGAAGGCTTAGCTGTGCTTTGCTACCATCGTGGTCTGCGCGAACGATTTCAGCATCAACGTACATTACGTCTGTGTGCTGATCACCGTCTAGCTTATTACGCTCAGCTTTTAGGTCTTCAAATAGGCTTGGAGATACGTATTCTTCAATCGTGTTTAGCTCGTTGTGATTCCATGCACCTTGCAGTGTACGGTAGTGCTCACGAGAACCATTGATGAATGCCGCTTGATCAAAGCCCGGTGGGTAGTTATGTGGAACATCGCTTTGTGCACCAAAACCGAAACCACCAGCAGCGCCTTGTGATTGAGGTTGTGTTTGCTCGAAGTTATGAACATTTGGTTGTTGCTTAGGTTGTTCAAACTTGTTCTGACCCATGCCGCCGAATGCTGGCTGTTGGCCACGTGCATTCTGCTGATTCATTGAGCCCTGCTTCGCGCCCAACATTCCGCGTAGGAATTTAAACGCTAGGAAAGCAATCAGACCCATAATCAGAATATCCATGAACTGGATACCTTCAAATGCGCCACCAAAGAATGCAGCTAAAAGACCACCAGCAAGTAAACCACCTAGCAGACCGCCCATAAGGCCTTTCTTGCTAGAGTTAGCTGCTGTGTTCTTACCTGTTTGATCTTGACGGATCGAATTCGTGTTTTGTTGTTTTGGTGCTGGAGCCGTTTTAAAGCTTTTGCCAAATGACTTACCACCACCAAACTTTTTCGCTTCCGCGATTGGCGTCACCGCGACTGTTACCAACAGGATCGCGACTAGTGAGAAAAATCGTTTCATTATTATCCTTTATAGGTTTTTTATCTTTCGACACCTTAATCATACTCGTTAACAAAGAACAATGAAATATTCACGACGTTTACACATGTATCATAATATTGCGGCTATTAATTGATTACTAAACTAGCGAAGGGATTGACGGCACTCTGGGGCGCCATTAAAATATTGAACGATGTTCATTTAATAGAAAGTACCCATGGCAAGACGAAACGATCACACTCGCGAACAATTAGTGCAATTAACCTTAAAAACGGTGACCGACTTCTTAGAAGAGCACTCTTATCACGAGTTAAGTCTACGCAAAATCGCCAATATGATTGGTTATGTTCCAAGTACCTTGGTGAATGTATTCGGCAACTACAACCTATTGCTATTGCATGTTGTTGCTCAAACATTAGATGAACTGGCGTCAGAATCCGCTGCAACTGTTGAACAATCGAGCAACCCTCAACAAGCTCTATTCAACCTTGCCTACTGCTACCACGATTTTGCACAGAGACACCCTCACCGTTGGCAGCTTATCTTTGAGCACAACATGAACGGTGAAAACCTTCCTGAATGGCAATCGAACCGCATCGATAGAATGACAGGCATGCTAGAACAGTTGCTAGTAGCGATTGCTCCTGAACATACGAAAAGCGAAGTCGTTAAAGCCAGCCGTGTATTATGGTCTGGAGTACACGGAATTACTCTACTTAGCGTTGATGATAAATTTTTCGCCTCTGAGCCTATCGATGGTAAAGAGTTGATCAATAACCTAGTCTCAAACTACTTAACCAACTGGTAATCATCCAAGGAAAGACAATGAACAACAGCAGCCAATCTTCGCTGTTAACGCAAAAAAGGTTCCTACCCTACTTTATTACCCAATTTCTAGGAGCCTTTAACGACAACATATTCAAAAATGTTCTGTTACTGTTTGTTGCTTTCGCAAGCGTAGACACGCTACCTATTTCCAGCAATTTATTCATTAATTTGGCCGCTGGCCTTTTTATTCTGCCCTTCTTCCTATTTTCAGCTTTAGCAGGTGTACTGGCCGACAAATACGAAAAATCGTGGTTTATCCGTAAAGTTAAGCTCCTCGAAGTAGTGATCATGTCACTGGGTGCGATCGGATTCATCTACGAAAGCTACGGGATATTACTTCTGCTCCTGTTCCTTATGGGAACGCAGAGTGCTTTCTTTGGTCCGGTGAAATACGCCCTGCTTCCACAGCAGTTAGAAACAAAAGAACTGGTATCTGGTAACGCTCTCGTCGAGACAGGTACATTCTTAGCGATCCTGATTGGTACTCTAGGCGCAGGCATCATTGCATCTGAAGAAGGCGCGAAGCTCATTGCTGCGGTGTGTATTGTTTCGTTCGCCGTGCTTGGCTATGCATCAAGCTGCTTTATCCCACATGCGCCAAGTAATGCACCAGATCTTAAAGTAAAGTGGCAACCTGTAAAACTGACCTGCGCGACACTTGCGATTGCCAAAAAAGATCGCCCGACCTTTCAAGCTCTGATGTCTATCAGCTGGTTCTGGTTCCTTGGTGCGGCTTACCTAACTCAGTTCCCCAACTTCACTAAACTGCATCTAAACGGCACTGAAAGCTCCGTCGCCTTTTTACTGGCACTATTCTCGGTAGGCATTGCAATCGGCTCTTTAGCTTGCGATAAGTTATCTAATCACCGAATTGAAATCGGCATCGTGCCAATGGGCAGCTTAGGTATCTCGATCTTCGGTCTTCTGATGGCGATATCCATCCCGGAGTCTTTGCCTGACTTTAGTTCTTTCCATCAATTCGTAACCTACTCAGAGCTGTGGCCACTGTTTGCTTACCTTCTGCTTCTGGGTATCTCTGGCGGTGTCTTTATTGTTCCTCTGTATTCACTGATGCAGTTACGTGCCAAGCCCGACGAGCGTGCCCAAGTGATTGCCGGGCTCAATATCTACAACTCACTGTTCATGGTGGGAAGTGCGGTATTAGGTATTGTTTGCCTTAGTGTTCTAGATCTTTCAATTCCGCAGCTGTTTATCTTGCTCGCAGTGGGCAACACTTTGGTGATGCTGTACCTGTTTTATCAGGTGCCTATCTACGCTTTCCGCTTCTTTACGTGGGTGGTCACTCACACCATGTACAGAGTTAAACATAAGAACTTACATCACCTGCCAGAAAAGGGCGGTGCGTTGATTGTCTGCAACCATGTGAGTTATATGGATGCACTGCTGCTGAGTGCGGTTTGCCCTCGCTTGATCCGTTTTGTGATGGAAGAGGATTACACCAAGTTGCCGCCAATTCGACGCTTCTTGAAAAGAGCTGGGGTGATTCCAATCTCCGCGACCAACCGCAACTCGATTCGAAACGCTTTCAAAGAAGTAGAGCGTGCCCTGCATGAAGGTCACATCGTGTGTATTTTCCCAGAAGGAAAGCTCACCTCTGATGGCGAAATGGCTGAGTTCATGCGTGGTATGGAGCTGATCATCAAACGTTCCCCTGTCCCAGTGATTCCTATGGCTCTTAAAGGATTATGGGGTAGCTACTTTAGTCGTTACAAAGGCCGTGCCTGCAAAGGGTTACCCACTCGCTTCTGGACTAAGCTAGAGATAGAAGCTGGCGAGCCGATTTCACCTAAACAAGCCTCTTGTGAAACGCTTCGACAGTCAGTCTCTGACCTTCGCGGATCATTACGCTAGTTAACCAGCCCTTTATTCATATCAGTTGAACAAGCGTTAAGTTTTCCTTAACGTTTGTTCAATTCATTTAGACTTACTTATCATTTTATTGAACGTATAGTGGTCTCATCACAATAACGCCACAACAAAACAAGACTCTAAATACAATGAACCTAAAAAAGTCCGTTCCATTTTATCTTGCTGCACTGTTTTGCTTAACGCCTTGGGTTAGCTCACCGACAGCCCTGGTTATCGGTTTCCTGCTTGCTAGTTTAGGATTAGTCCCTGAACACTTGGAAGTCGGCAAGCTTACCAAAAAGCTACTGGCCTACTCTATTGTTGGCTTGGGTTTTGGTATTCAGTTTGAAAAAGCATTAGCAGTAACAGGCGATGGTATTGGGCTCATTGTAACGACGATTATCGGTACATTAGTCATTGGTTGGTTCTTGGCGAAACAAATGGGGCTAGACCGCACTACGGGCTATCTTATATCTTCTGGTACCGCGATTTGTGGTGGTAGCGCGATAGCAGCAGTGGCACCCGCGATCAAAGCAGACGATGAACAGATTGGCTTGGCATTAGCCACCGTATTCGTGTTGAACTCGGTTGCTCTATTCTTATTCCCGATGATTGGTCACGCGCTTGAGCTCAGCCAACAAACATTTGGTACTTGGGCAGCGATAGCGATTCACGATACGTCTTCTGTAGTAGGTGCAGCTTCAGCGTATGGCGAAGAAGCACTGACGACAGCGACAACATTGAAGCTCGCTCGCGCACTTTGGATCATCCCAATCGCTTTAATTAGTGCGATGATCTTCAAGAACGATCAAAAGAAGATTACGGTTCCCTACTTCATTTTCTTCTATTGCGCCGCTATCGCGGTGAGTGACTTACTGCCACAATTTGAGATGGTCTATCAAGGAATCTTTGATGTGTCTAAGCGAGCACTGGTCGTGTGTTTGTTCTTAATTGGCTGTGGTATTTCAGTTGAGAAGTTAAAAGCGGCAGGGCCGAAACCACTGATGTTTGGTATTACAATGTGGGTCATGATCTCAACGGGTTCATTGGCGTGGTTAACTCTCGCTTAGCCCGCATAGAAACGCTTTAGATGTTTGTTCGGTGAACTAGACACTCAAGTTAGCGAGCAACAAAACAAAAAGGCAAAGCTCTAATGGGCTTTGCCTTTATCGTTTGTGGTAAGGGTATTCTTTGTTGTAACAATCACGAATCAAACAGGGGCTTATCACTCTTCTTGCTCTCTCTTTTCATTAAAACAAGTACCACAACCAACACAAATGCGGTGAGCTCAGCCAACGAACGAGTCAACCCCGATGAGATGATCGCTTGGCCTATCTGCAGTAAAACCGCAATGATGAGGGCAATTTTCATAATAAGACCTTATTCTATAATCCGTTATTTATATGGCTTATTATGATGGATGGTTATAAAGATAATAAATTCTGTTTTGAACTATCTAATTGCTAAATTAACTAACCTAACGCAACTGCCCTTCTAACCACTTAATAAAGGTTCTTACCTTAGGTCGTTTTTCCGTGCCTAACGGGCAGATTAAGTCATACCCTTGGTCTGTATCCATGCTCGGATAAGGTGTTATCAGCTCACCAGTCTGAACATACTGCTTAACAAAATGATAGCGCCCCATCGCGACACCGATATTGCTGAGGGCACTTCTTACGCCCATATCCCGGTGGCTCACACAGTAAAATTGCTCAAACAAGTTCACATCTAAGCCGTGGTGTTTAATCCAACGCTGCCATACATCTGACCCTAGTGCATGAATGAAATTAATCCGGTGCAGCGATTCTAAGCCATCATCAAAGATGTCGTGTTCAGCCGCATAACTCGGTGTACATACCGGAATATACTTTTCACCAAACAGGCGCTGTCGATGCATGTCTTTGAGATTTTCAGCACCATAGTAAATAGCGACATCGAGATGATTTTGATGAAAATCCTGCTCTTCTTGCGAGAAAATATTGAGATTAAACTTTGGGTATCGCTGTTTAAAATCAGCCAACCTCGGCAGTAACCAACTGTTGGCAAATGCAGGACTGGTACCGATATTGATCTGTCCATACAAGTCTGTGTTGGTAATGTCTTCGATCTCACCAAAAATAGAGCTTAACGACTTGGATAACGTTCGTTGAAAGCGCTGACCTTCTTCCGTTAGTTCCAGTTTACGAGTCCCTCGCACAAACAAGTTAAATCCGAGTTCACCTTCTAACACTTTGATTCGATGGCTAACGGCTCCCTGAGTCAAATGCAACTTTCTAGCCGCTAGCGTAAAGCTCATTTTCTCTGCAGCAACATTAAAAGTATGAAGATTTCTAAGTAAAGATTGATGGTTAGCCATACGAACTCATGCATTAAAAATATTAATTCATACTACTACCCGTTTCGTTTGTTTGCATTAAGAAATAAGTTTTTAATAACCGCAGTTACTTAAAATCCTGCCTCGATCAATATTTGACTCCATACGTTGACGAGCAGAAACATTAAAAAAATTAATTACAAACTTAGGGGCACATATGAATATACTCGGGTATATGCAAAAAGTAGGTAAGGCATTGATGGTTCCCGTAGCCACACTGCCAGCTGCAGCAATCCTTATGGGGATCGGCTATTGGTTGGATCCTGTTGGTTGGGGTTCTGAAAGTATCTTAGCCGCATTCTTGATCAAATCTGGTGGCGCGATCATCGACAACATGGCGGTTCTATTCGCGGTGGGTGTCGCATTTGGTTTGAGCCGTGATAAGAATGGTTCTGCGGCACTGTCTGGCTTTGTGATGTTCCTCGTCGTCACCACGCTACTTGCTCCGGGCTCTGTTGCTCAGTTAATGGATGTTGAACTCAGTGAAGTGCCTGCGGCATTTGGCAAAATCAGCAACCAATTCGTAGGTATCATTGTGGGTATCATCTCTGCTGAGATCTACAACCGCTACTCAACGGTTGAACTTCCTCAAGCTCTAGCGTTCTTCAGCGGTAAGCGTTTGGTTCCTATCCTGACCTCAATCGCAGGTATGGCTCTCTCTTTTGCTCTACTTTACATCTGGCCAGCTGTTTACGACGCTCTGATCGTTCTGGGTATTAAACTAGAAAGCATGGGTGCGGTGGGTGCTGGTCTGTTTGGTTTCTTCAACCGTTTGTTCCTATCAGTAGGTATGCACCACGCTCTTTACCCTGTGTTCTGGTTCGACGTTGTTGGTATTAACGACATTCCAAACTTCTTAGGCGGCGCGCAATCTATCGCTAACGGTACGGGTATTCCAGGTAAAACTGGCATGTACCAAGCGGGCTTCTTCCCTATCATGATGTTTGGCCTACCAGCAGCAGCATTGGCGATGTATCACTGTTCTGATGCGAAAAACAAAAACCAAGTATTCGCAATCATGCTTGCGGCAGCTATGGCTTCATTCTTCACGGGTATCACAGAGCCACTAGAATTCAGCTTCATGTTCCTAGCACCCGTGTTGTTCCTACTGCACGCAGTATTAACAGGCCTATCGCTTTACATTGCAGCAAGCATGGAATGGATGGCAGGCTTCGGCTTCTCTGCTGGTTTCGTTGACCTAGTACTATCAAGCCAAAACCCACTCGCGGTTAACTGGTACATGCTACTGGTTCAAGGTGTGGTGTTCTTCGCGCTTTACTACGGTATTTTCCGCTTCGCTATCATTAAGTTCAACCTACGTACTCCAGGTCGTGGTGAAGAGATGGAAGCAGAAAAAGAAACTGAAACGCCAGAAGCATTGGCTAACCTAACCAACAGCTACATTGAAGCGGTTGGCGGTGCAGACAACATTCTAGAAGTCGATAACTGTATTACTCGTCTACGCTTAACTGTGAAAGACTCAGGTGCAGCAGACAGCGAGAAACTGAAGAAACTCGGTGCGGCAGGTGTGGTACCGGTTGGGAAAGGTGGTCTACAAGTTATCATTGGTCTAGGTAAGGTAGATAAAGTCGCTGAACAAATGAAGAAGGCACTCGCTTAACGCCAAATCTTGAATGACACGATAAATAATTAGAATTTGTGACGGCTTCACCACCGTCACAACCCCCTGAAGCGCAATTACGACTAGTCACCGTGTATTGCGCTTCATTTTATTGCTCTTCGCTCTATTTAGAACGAGTCTGCTGTAACCACTGCGCCAATCCAGCGCGCGAAACCTTAATACCATGTTGTTCCTGCTGAGGCATTCGATAATACTCAATAGGAAATTTGAACCGTTCAAGACGACCAGTTAACTGCTCGATAAACCACTCTTTGGTTGGCAACTCAGCACAATCGACAATCGCTGCAGGTCGAAATCCGAACTCATCATCTTCAATGGGAACAATAAAAGCCTGATTAACCTCAGACAATTGATTGAGTACTCGCTCAATTTCTTCGCAATGAATGTTCTCACCACCAGAAATAAACTGGTTGTCGGCACGGCCAATAATCGACACTTGTTCGCCAAGCCACTCACCAAGATCTTTGCTATCAAACCAACCGCTCTTATCAACTAATGGCGTTAAGTTACCTTGATAGTAATACCCGGACGCGAGCGTCTCGCCACCAATAAAGATACGTTGTTCTTCAATTTTTAGCTGGCGATGGTTAAGGACAAAACCGGCGGTGCTGCCGGCATCAACGGGCTTCGCGGTCACGGTTGAAGCCGCTTCAGTCATGCCGTATCCAAGCCATGTTTCGATGCCCATTTGTTGAGCTTCGAGCCCAAGTGCTTCTGGTATATGACTACCACCCAAAAGTACATGCGTTAAAGTAAGTGCTTGCTTACTCTTTAACAATCGATGTAGTTGAGTAGCGACCAATGAAGCATGACTGCATTCTTCTATATCGGTTTCAAGCTGACCTGTGCCTATTTTGATGCAACCACCAGCCGCCAACCAACGATGAACTATCGCCAGCCCCGACACATGGTACATAGGTAAACTCAGTAACCACGTGTCACCTTGTTGATAACGAAACACCTCAAGCAGCCCTGACGCAGAGCATAGGTGCTGCTCAAGTGTATGAGCGACCGCTTTTGGGTTTCCGGTAGAACCTGAAGTGAATACGATGCTCGCTAGATTTTGCGGATTGAAATTGGATTCTTGAGGTGTCGTTATCTGCTCATCATCACCATCAAACTTCAGTTCACTTAGGCAAGGCAAGGTCACCAACTGAGTATTCAAATCGGCAGTCTCTGATTGCTCTATTCCGCTATTGCCCAAGAGCCAAAGGTAGCTCTGTTGATCTGCTTGATATAAGGAATCGAGCTTTTGCTTCAGGCGTAAACTAGGCTGAGGCATCGTAAACGCACAAACCACACCCAAATTGAGTGCGGCAAGATAAACAGGGATCACTTCAGCTTGATTCTTACCAACAATCGTCAGTACATCACCTTCAGATAGGCCTTGATGAGATAGCTGTTGTTGGTACTCACTAACCAACACAAACACTTGCTGCCAAGTATAAGTGCGGTGAGTGGTCACTAACGCTGGTTGAAGTGGGTTTTGCTGCGCCCACTTTACCCAGAGCGGGGGATGATTAGATCGTGGGCGCATCATATGATAACCAAAAATAGATTAAGAACTTGTTAAGCTAACTAAATAGCCATTCAAATAGCTCGGTCTAAGAAGACCAAATCAATTGTTGCTTTTCAAGCGTAGAGACAGGCAACTGACAGCCCGGCCAAGAAACCTCTAGCTGCTGCTTGAACAAGCCAATCGTATCCAACCCCGGCACTTCATTTGGCAAATATTGCTGCGCCAGACGAGCAATCTGAGTCAGACCTAGGCTCGACTCAATGCTTGAGCTCAATACAGGTTTCATTCCAAGCTTCTGTGCTCGCTCAATGATTGCCACGCAACGCTCGACAGAACCAATAAGAGTTGGCTTGATCACGACTGCTTTAACACCAGTAAGGTCGCTAAGATCAAATTCCGGGCTGCGCACCGCTTCTTGCAGTGTCTCGTCCCACGCAATCGCCACACCATGGTCAATGGCAAAGGCCAAACTGTCTTCTGGCTTTTGGCAAGGCTCTTCGATAAAGCTTATACGCTGGCGCATTGACGGCGAAATGTATTTAATGAATTGCTTCGCTTTCTCTGGCTTCCACGCACGGTTGGCATCAAGTCTTAGAGTCAAATCAGGGATCGACTCAAGGAATAAGCTAACCAACATGCCATCGCGAATCGCTTCATAGAGGCCGACTTTCACTTTCGCGACCTTCTCGCCTACCATCTCATTCAATACAGGAATCAGTTCATCTGGATCGCCTGTACACAAAGGCGCCGCTTGGTAGTTACCTTGAGCGTTAAGATCGCCTCGCAATTCCATCATCGCCATTGAAAAGCCAAACGCGACAGAAGGATACAGCTCGTCGAAAGGCGTTTGAGGCTTATTGTGGCTCCAAAGCTCTAATTCGTGTTGAAGCTGAATGCCAGCTTGTTCGGCATCTTCTTGGCTAAAACCGGGCAAAGGCGCAACTTCGCCAAAACCAGTTTTACCATCACACTCAAGTTGGATGATATAGCCAACACGTTTGTTCAACTTATTGTCACGAAGAACCACACCACTATCCATAGGTAATTGATAACGGTAAAGTTTAGCGTGACGCTGAGAATTCACTGAGTTCATAAAGTTTCCTAAAAAACGGGGAACATCAAAACAAAACGAGCCGCTATTAGCGACTCATTTTGAAGAGGAGAAAGACTATGGATTACGCGGGAACTTGTCGAAGTCCGGTCGACGTTTCTCGTTGAATGCGTTGCGGCCTTCTTGGCCTTCCTCTGTCATGTAGAACATCATGGTTGCGTTACCAGCCAACTCTTGTAAGCCTGCTTGACCATCACAGTCAGCGTTCAGTGCCGCTTTCAAGCAACGCAGTGCCATTGGGCTGTGTTGAAGCACTTCACGACACCAACGAACTGTCTCTTTTTCTAGGTCAGCAACAGGAACAACGGTGTTTACAAGGCCCATGTCCAGTGCTTCTTGTGCATCGTAGAAGCGGCACAAGAACCAGATTTCACGTGCTTTCTTTTGACCAACGATACGAGCCATGTAAGAAGCACCCCAACCGCCATCGAAAGAACCCACTTTAGGACCCGTCTGACCGAACTGCGCGTTTTCAGCTGCAATAGTAAGGTCTGCCATCATGTGAAGTACATGACCGCCACCGACTGCCCAACCCGATACCGCTGCGATAACTGGTTTTGGACAAGTGCGAATTTGACGTTGGAAATCAAGTACATTCAAGTGGTGCGTACCTGAGTCATCTTGGTAACCGCCGTAGTCACCACGGATACTTTGGTCACCACCAGAACAGAACGCCTTCTCACCAAGACCAGTCAAAATGATTACGCCAACTTTCTCGTCATAACGAGCATCAGCCAGTGCATTGATCATCTCTTTTACGGTTTGTGGACGGAACGCATTGTGCACTTGAGGGCGAGCAATCGTGATTTTCGCAATACCGTCATCAGACTTGTGGTATTGAATATCTTCATATTGACTGCTTTCATCGCGCCAGTTAACGGCTGCGTAAAGTTCTTCTTCTGTGATGCCTACTGTTTTAGCCATGATGATTCCCATTGTTCTATTAGAGAGCGCGACTAGCGTAGAGTCGCGACGGTGTTGCTCTGCTTTCTATAGCGCTTGATACGAGAGGTTCGCTCAGTCAGTTCATCAACGACTGGCGATACATTGGATGATCAGATTTGAAAACATCTCTGGTTGCTCAAAATGAACATTATGACCCGCGTAATCCACCTGACTATATTCAAAGCCACTATTCTCAGCTAGCTCCATGAATTTACGATCTTTTTCTCCACATACATAATGCAATAAATGCTCATGAGATTTCAATGTGGCACGTAAATCCGGTTGCTTAGCTAACGAAGTAGATAACAACATATTTGCTACGGATACTCCAAGGTTACCACTACGCTTTATGACCAAAGTTTGTCTTTGCTCATGATTTAGTGAAGAAAAGACGCTTTGTTGATACCAATCGTCTAAAACATCTTCAATCGACTGCTGTGCAAAGCGAACAGCCCATTGCGTATCGTGTACTAACCTTTGTGCTCTTTCTTCATCACATTCCAAGCCAAAGTTGCCACCTTCAATGATGACTTTCTCTAGGTTGAGTGCCTCAAAGCAAGGGCTTGTCACCCCATACATGGCAAGCCTTCCGCCCATAGAATACCCAATCACCACGATAGGATAATCGGCAGGAAGATCGTTGAGAGCCAGTTGGGATGTGATGCACTGGACAATTTTCTTACAGCAATGATCAAACCCTACCGGATCGATAAAGCGACTTTGTCCGTGTCCGGGTAAATCTATGCAAAGGAGAGGAAAATCCTCGAGGAATGGATGACATGCACTCCAATCATCCCCGCTTCCGAGTAAACCATGTAAGAAAACAAGCAAAGGTTTGTCAGAAGAATCTTGTACAGCTGGGTAATAATCGGAGTAAAGCATGTAAAGTCCTTAGGCTAATGCCTCGGTGAGCATTGAACTGAATTGTTTCAGCAAAGTAGACGCTTGTTCGGGAGGCGTCTTAACTTCCACGAGCAAGGTACCCTGACCCTGTTCGAAATGTTGTTCGATAATGGTTTGATAGCAATTCAAGGTTTCTGGCGCAGCGTATCCCAACTGGAATTGCGCAGCAGCGTGTTCAAAACTGAAACCATGAGGCATTTGATAAAGTGACTGTTTCTGCTGCTCTGGCACCGGCAATAAATCAAAGATCGCACCACCATCATTGTTGGTCACAACAATAACCATCGGCGTTAAATTATGAGTCAGCAGAGCCAGTGAGTTGAGATCGTAAAGCAAAGAAGTATCGCCAATCAACATCAATAAGGGGTTCTGGTTGGCTTTCACTACACCCGCAGCCGTCGCCACCAAGCCATCAATGCCCGATGCACCACGATTGCTGTAAACCCGATTCGCAGATATTGAAGACAGCATATCCACCAGCCTTACCATCAAGCTGTTTCCCACAAATAGCTCTCTGCCTTTAAGTCTAGACGACAAGTCAACGGCAACACTGAGTTCCGTCAATTGGTCATTGTTGGATATTTGCGCCAACGCTAATTGTTGAACCGTATTCGCGATTTCGACCAAAGGTGCCGCCCAACCTGCATGCTGACCTAACAAGGTAGGTAAATTCTGCTCTGACACCCATGACTCGATATCAGCAACGATATGGGTTTGAGGCAGATGATCTTGGTTGATTCGGTGCGAATCCGGTGACACAACGATGTACTGCGATGAACAAAATGTGGCAGCTTGTTCTTTTACCCATTGGTTAAGACGCTTAGATACGATGCGCTCACCAAACTGGATAATAAAATCACACTGACTAAGCTGTGCTTTGGCTGCGTCACTTTGCATCCATAAATCATAGTGTTTCCAGTCACTACTGACACCTGATTGAGGGTCACAGAATACTGGCCAGCCCAAAGCTGTCGCAAACTGCTTGGCTTTAATTGCGGCTTCATTCTCGATAGAACCAATAATCACTGCGCCTTTACGAGCGACATAATCACTTGCTGAGACAGGCTGAGCGATTAAATGACTGGGCAAATAAGTGTTCGAGTAAAGGCAGGTTGAAGCTCTCCAAGCTGCCACGCTCTTTGTATAATCCGCATACATCTCGGCGCTATTAGCGGAATAAAGCGGTTCTGGGAACGGACAGTTGATATGAATAGCCCCACCGACGCTGCGCTGTTTCGCCAGTGCGTTATCAACCGACGTCAAAAGCCAATTCAAAGAAACTTGTGTCGTTGGACTTGGAAGGTTTAGTGCCGTTTCAACGTGAGACGAAAAGATACCCTGCTGCTGAATCGCTTGATTGGCACCACAGTCGACTAAATCAATCGGTCGATCGGAGGTCAACAAGATTAGCTTTTCTCGCGTTA
The DNA here is from genome assembly GCF_041468745.1 of Vibrio sp. 10N.286.52.F8. Classification (NCBI taxonomy): domain Bacteria; kingdom Pseudomonadati; phylum Pseudomonadota; class Gammaproteobacteria; order Vibrionales; family Vibrionaceae; genus Vibrio; species Vibrio sp. 10N.286.52.F8. The sequence continues at coordinate 112,833 of NZ_JBFRJF010000016.1, read as the reverse complement.
ATCCAGATTCAGCGGTCGCTGGTAGAAGGTTAGCTACGGCAGTTCCAGAAGTAACAACCACCGCAACGGGTTTGTTGCTCGCTTTAGCTAAACCTAAAGCCAAGAAGCCAAGCCCGCGCTCATCAAAGTGCGTATGTAAGGTTAGCTTAGAGTTAGCTTCGGCTTCGAGTGTTAATGGTGTTGAACGAGAGCCTGGCGCGATGCAAACATGTTCAACACCGCTGCGGGCAAGCTCTTCAAGTAATGTGTTACACCAAACTCTGTTTAATACAGCTTGGTCGTGATTCATGACGCCACACCTAATGGTGGGTGATCAGAAATGAGACTGAGCAGAGTCGACATCTTCTTATTCAGCTCTTGCCACTCATGTTCGGCAACCGATCCCGGCACGATCCCCGCGCCAGCAAACAGTTGTACTTGATCGTTTACAATCAAGGCGCTTCGAATCGCCACGCAGAATTCCGCTCGCTGATGACTGATATAGCCTACAGAGCCTGCATACCAACCTCGTGCAAACGGTTCGTGTTCAAGAATGAAATCCATCGCCTCTTTACGAGGTAAACCCGCCACCGCAGCAGTTGGCTGTAAGGCAGCAAGCAACTGCACACCATTAACGCCATTGTTGAGCTGAGCATGGATATTGCGCTTCAAATGCTGCACCTTACGCAAGCGCACTAGACGCGCATCCTTTTCAACATGGACCGTTTGAGAATGAGGAGTGAGACGCTCAATGATGTCGTCGACCACATACTGGTTCTCATTGAGGTTTTTGCTGTCTTGAGAAAGCCAGTTGGCCAGTTCCATATCCTCAGTAGCGTTCTCTCCGCGACCAATGGTTCCAGCAAGCGCCTCGGTATCAAGCTCCATACCATGTCGGCTATATAAGCGCTCTGGTGTCGAGCCAATGAAACTGTGTTTAGAATCCAGCACCAACATAAAGTGGAAACTGTGGTGATTTTGCAGATAGCTGGCTTTAAGTAATTGAGCTGCGCAGATAGGCGCATCGAGTTGCAGTGTGGTTTTACGTGCTAAAACGACTTTTTTGTACTCTTCATCGCTAATGCCTTGCAGCACTTTATCGACAAGGTTGCCCCACTGCTCTCTTTCTGGAACGTGATTGATCTGTTCAATATGGGCAGACAAAGGCGCCAATATCGCGGCTTCTACAGAAAGCTTATTCAAAGCATTAATAGAAGAAACGCGATCAGGGGACAAATTAACCGCCAGCGACCAAGTATTGTCAAAGCGGATCAATTCAACCTGAGGAAGGAAGAAAAACGACTCCATGCAGCGACGGTTCTTTGCGGTGTGCCCATCAAACGAGCGTCCACCCCAGATTCGTTGGTCTTCACCAAGAATAGCGTACGCGGGTGCAGGATCTGAAAACGTATGTAACTGTCCGAGCGCAACAACCTCTTCACGAGTGTCGCGTGACTGCCAGTAGAACTTAGGAAAGAGCGGTTGAGCATGAAGCCATTCTATAAATGCAAACGATGGTTTTTGCGTTAGAACTTCAACACAACGAACTTCGCTTGCTTGGGCATTTTGTACTCGCTCAATCAAAGCGGAGATAGTTTGCTGGAAATGTGACAAATCGACCTCGTTCACATCTAAATTATTATTATATTAGTTTGATACTTTATGGGCAGTACCCACTTAGATCAAGAATGTACTATATCTTTTCAACATTCCTGTGATTTTAAGCGATCCCGCCCCTTTATTCATCTTAGCCAATAACCAAGAAAGCGATTAATTAAAATTTAGAAAAGAGTGACAACAAAAAGGCTAAACGTGACACTGAAATGCGACATTCATCAGATTTTTATTCTATCAAACGCCATTTTGCGGTACTTTAATAAAGTATTTAAATTAATTTCAGGAAATCGGCAATGCAAAATATCGGGATGTCGTCAAAACTCAACAGCGTATGCTACGAAATCAGGGGGCCTGTACTCAAACATGCTAAGCGCATGGAAGAAGAAGGGCATAAAATACTGAAGCTTAATATTGGTAACCCCGCCCCATTTGGTTTTGACGCCCCTGATGAAATCCTTGTTGACGTAATCCGTAACCTACCGACATCTCAAGGTTACTGCGACTCGAAAGGCATCTATTCAGCCCGCAAAGCGGTTGTTCAGCACTACCAGAAAAAAGGCCTACGTAACCTTGATGTAGAAGACGTTTACATTGGTAACGGCGCATCAGAGCTTATCGTTATGTCTATGCAAGCGCTACTGGATAATGGTGATGAAATCTTAGTTCCCGCTCCGGATTACCCACTATGGACAGCGTCTGTTGCGCTTTCTGGTGGTACACCGGTTCACTACATGTGTGATGAAGATGCTGATTGGTATCCAGATTTAGACGACATGCGCGCGAAGATCTCACCAAAGACGCGCGGCATCGTTCTTATCAACCCGAACAACCCAACAGGCGCGGTATACAGCCGTGATTTCCTATTACAAGTGGTTGAGATTGCTCGTGAGCACGGTTTGATCATCTTCGCCGATGAAATCTACGACAAAGTACTTTACGACGGTGCGGTACACACTTCAGTGGCAACGCTTGCTGAAGACGTATTAATGGTCACGTTCAACGGCCTATCTAAAGCTTACCGTGTATGTGGTTTCCGTGGTGGTTGGATGTTCTTAACAGGCCCTAAACACCTAGCGAAAGGCTATGTAGAAGGGCTAGAAATGCTGGCCTCAATGCGTTTGTGTGCCAACGTTCCGATGCAACACGCTATCCAAACCGCACTCGGTGGCTATCAGAGTATCAATGAGCTGATTCTTCCAGGCGGTCGACTGCTTGAACAGCGTGACCGTGCATGGGAACTGATCAACAAGATCCCTGGCGTTTCTTGTGTGAAACCGAAAGGTGCAATGTACCTGTTCCCTAAAATCGACACCAACATGTACAACATCAAAGACGATCAGAAGTTTGTACTCGACTTCCTTAAGCAAGAGAAGGTGCTATTGGTTCAAGGTACGGGCTTCAATTGGCCGAAACCGGATCACTTCCGTATCGTGACTCTGCCGCACATCGAAGATCTAGAAATCGCAATTGGTCGTTTAGAGCGCTTCTTACAGACTTACAGCCAAGACGACCTCATCGAAGGTTAATGAGCACAAAGAAAGATGGCTACAATTTGCTGTTTTAAAAGACTTTAACTTGTATTCATTCACTTCTATGCTTAAAAGGCTCCTGTTTAGGAGCCTTTTTTGTATCCGCTGTCTCGTATCCCTGTGCAAACACAAGATACGAGTGGAGTATTGTTTATACCAATCACAGTAAGTAAGTGTTCAGAAATAGCGTAGGGAAAAAGCTTGAGAACAAGGCAGCTATTTTCGACAAGCAGCTTCGATAAGTAGTTATTCTACAATCAAAAATTCTAACATAGTTATCGAGTTTTTTAACAAGCTAGGATGACCAGTTATTTACTACGATTGGTACTATAAGGACATTTATGAAACAGAGCCATTTCTTTGCCCATCTCGCACGCATGAAGCTAATTCAACGCTGGCCCCTGATGCGTTCGGTATCAAGCGAGAACATTTCAGAACATAGCCTACAGGTTGCTTTCGTGGCACACGCCTTGGCACTGATCAAAAACAAGAAGTTTGATGGTCAGCTTAACCCCGAGCACATTGCTCTGCTTGGCATGTACCACGACACCAGTGAGGTACTGACGGGTGATTTGCCAACGCCTGTTAAATACTACAACCCGGACATTGCACAAGAGTATAAGAAGATAGAAGCCGCGGCAGAACAAAGACTGCTTTCGATGTTGCCAGAAGAGTTCAGAGACGACTTCGCCCCCTTCTTAATATCTGGTACTGCGAGTAAAGAAGAGCAAAGCATCGTCAAGCAGGCAGATACTATCTGTGCGTACCTGAAATGCTTGGAAGAGCTCAGTGCGGGCAATCATGAATACGAGCAAGCCAAGCGCCGATTGGAAGAGACACTCGAACAACGCAAAAGCCCAGAAATGGACTACTTTCTCACCACATTCGCACCGAGCTTTGAATTATCACTAGACGAGATAAGCTAGCTGGGTATAAGTTGTTTTTAATTAGCTAAATAAAATCAATTTGATAGGTGCTATTTTGAATTCTCAACTCGAACCACCCTTTGTACTCGAACAAGAATGGCAGCATCGAAATGACGATGAACATAAAATAAGACGGGATGACCACCGCAGCCCGTATCAGCGTGACCGTGCGCGCGTGCTTCACTCTGCTGCTTTCCGTCGCTTACAAGCGAAAACCCAGATCCATGGCACCACGGTCAACGACTTTCACCGAACGCGCCTTACCCACTCTCTTGAGGCCGCTCAGCTTGGCACCGGTATCGTCGCTCAACTGAAGAAAAAGCAGCCCGAATTTCGAGACCTATTACCCTCAGACAGTTTGATTGATTCACTGTGTTTGGCTCACGACATCGGTCATCCACCCTATGGACATGGCGGCGAAGTCGCACTCAACTACATGATGCGCGACCACGGCGGCTTTGAGGGCAACGCTCAAACGTTTCGCATAGTCACACAGCTAGAACCTTACACTGAACATCACGGGATGAACCTATCTCGACGCACTTTGTTAGGTCTAATTAAGTACCCTTCTCTGCTGAGTGAGGTTCAAGCTAAATTGCAGTCTGAACCCGTTAAGCATCAACGACAACTCCGAGCTAAAGATTGGATGCCAGCAAAAGGCATCTACGATCATGATGAAGAGTTGTTTAACTGGGTGCTTGAACCGCTTTCAAGCAGCGACCAACAGCTCCTAAAACAGAAAAGAAAAACGCATACCGAGCCACTTGAGCACAACAAGACCAAATATAAGTCACTGGATTGTTCGATCATGGAACTTGCTGACGACATCGCGTATGGCGTGCACGATTTAGAAGATGCGATTGTGCTTGGCTCTGTGACCAAAGCTCAGTGGGTCGAATCGGCTTACCCTCAACTGAAAGAGATGGCCGACCCATGGATTTGTGAACACCTAGATTCAATTACAGAGATGCTTTTCTCTGGTGAACAGTATCGTCGAAAGGATGCGATTGGTGGGATAGTCAACGCACTGTTGACCAGTATCTCGATTAAGCGAGTGGAGGCTAACTTTGAGAATGTACTGTTGGCTTACAATGCGGTGCTCGAGCCGAGCATGGACGGCACACTCGATAAGCTGAAACACTTTGTCAGCGAGTTCGTTATTCAAGTGCCACAGGTTCAGGTCATCGAATACAAAGGTCAACAGATCATCATGGATATGTTTGAAGCATTCAGCGCAGATCCTGAACGCTTGCTGCCACTGCCCATCAAGAAGCAATGGCTACAACATCAAGATGAGTCTCGAAAAATGCGCGTGATAGCCGATTACATTTCATCGATGACTGATGATCTTGCGCAGAAAATGCATCAGCAACTGTTCTCAGCTCATACCGAGTTTTAATTCCTGACTCACTTTACTAAAACGGCTTAATCTAAGTAGTTTTTCTCAAACACGCCCGGCGGCATTTGATTGATTTGAAACTGAATCATTTGGTCAAATGCCGTTAGCAAAGGGCTAAAGTCGCCATCACGCTCTAACAAGCTAAGTAAATGATAGCCAGCTTCAACGGTTGAAAGGCTATTTTCACTGGGTGCTTTGCGAATTCGGTAATTACCCTTGAGATCTTTCGGTAAATGAACCGTGTTCAACGCATGCAAGTTACTCGATACTTGCCACATCTTGAATGCTTTCTTCCACGTGCCATCCAATAAAATCACACGCAGCTTCTTATTGGGAGATGTCGCCGACTCAACTGAAACAGAGTTTTCGCTTGGGTATAAAATCACATGTTGATACTGTTCATCGCACAACAATGCGTTGAGTTGTTCGTTGTCTGAAAAGTCTTCGCCAACAAACGTCACGCTGTTATTAAGAGATAACGAGAGAATACGCGCTGTTCCCATCGGACGATGCTCTTCTGATGGGTGCTGAAGAATGATAAGCTCAACATTCGATTCGAGTGGTGTAACCCACTGACAAATACAAGCTTTCAAAGCCTTGCTGCATTGGGGGCAATAACGAGACATGGATTTAATGTGTACCCTGTTTTAATTTTCATTTCACTTTTATGCGTCTTATTCCAATTTGAGCCAATACAAGCTTGGGTCGTTTGGGATAGCAATGCGATTGCCGATGGGCAATGGTGGCGAATCCTAACAGGAAACTTTTCACATACCAACTACTCGCATCTTCTGATGAATCTAGCAGGCTTGTGGATCATCAGCTACCTGTTTCAACCGAGTAAAAAACAGCTTGTTGTTGCTTTGCTTGTGATCAGTTTAGTGACTGGCGTCGCTCTGTTGTTTTCAAGTATTCAGATCTACGTTGGCCTATCGGGCACTTTGCATGGGTTGTTTGGCTTATTCGCGCTCAGAGAGGCTTTAAACGGCAGGAAGTCTAGTTGGCTGTTAGTATTCGGATTAGTCGCTAAAATCGCTTGGGAGCAGCTTATTGGCCCTTCTAGCACGACTGGTGAACTGATTAATGCTCGTATCGCGATTGAAGCCCACCTAGCAGGTGCATTGGCCGGAGGCTTCATATCTATCGCTTCATTTCTAACAAGTAGAAAAACGGGTCAAAGTTGAATTCTTTCGCGGTTCTTTTCAACCGTCGCTTCACCTATCCCTTTGACACTCACCAAATCATCAGCAGTAGTAAATGCCCCGTTCTGATCTCTGTAATCGACGATTTCTTTGGCTTTCTTGTCACCCACGCCAACCAATAGTGCTGAAAGTTCTTCTGCCGTCGCGGTATTGATGTTGACCGTAATCTCAATGCCTTCGTAAAGCTCAGCCTTGGTTGGGCTGTCTGCAAACACGGCAGGGCTTAAGAGCATCAGAAATGAAAGAATTAGTGTTGAATATATCGTGCGCATAAATAGTTCCTTTGTTCAAAAAACGTAACTTATGCATTTGCCGCGCTAGATAACACTATCACCAGATAAAAATAAAGCGGATCACCTAAGTGACCCGCTTCGTTATACATCTTATTTTCATCAGCTTGTTTGTTGGCTCACAAATCTGAATTAAAGCCTAACAATCACGTGTTGATTTCAGTAGTAAGCTCTAACTTGAGCTTGCTACTGAGGTAATCAAACGCTTACTGACCTTGACCCACTACGTAGTATTCAACGTCTGCGTTTTTACGAAGTACGTTTAATACGTTAGTCAGGTCTTGCTGGTTACCAACTCGCTCCAACTGTGCACCAATTTGAGTGCTGTAGGCTGGGTTGATCTCAGCCGTTACTTTAGAAAGCTCAACAACAACGATATTACCGTCTTGGTCTTTAGATTGACCGAACACAGCTTGACCTGCTTCTGGTTTCGCTAGAGCGAATACAGATGCCGCTAATGGCGAGTTACGGTCAATCGTTTCAAGTTCAGTGAACTCAAGGTTGTTGTCCGCTAGTACTGCTTCATTGCCTTGCTCAAGTTCGTTCACTAGAGAAACACCTAGCTCAACCGCTTGCTGCTCTGCTTGTACAGCAGACAGTGCAGCGACAACTTGATCTTTCACTTCAGCTAGAGGAAGAACTGTCTCATCACGAGTCTCTTCTACACGAACAACAATTACGTGCTCAGGTGCAACTTCGATAACTTCCGAGTTTAGACCGTCTTCTTTCACTTCAGGGCTCAAGATAGCTTGCATAACTGCAGGCGTCATCAGAACTTCTGGAGCGTCAACTTGAGAGATGAAATCTGTCGTTGTGATCTTCGCGTTGATAGCTTCTGCAGAATCAACTAGAGAATCTGGGAATTCAAACGCTACTTTTTCTAGCTCAGTTTGTTGCTCGTAGAACTGATCAACTGCGTGTTGGTCTAGAAGCTCTGTCTTAATCTCTGCCGCTACTTCAGTGTAAGGCTGAGCTTGAGACGCTTTTAGTTCGTCTAGCTTGATGATGTGGTAGCCGAAATCAGATTTAACTAGGCCAGTAGTATCGCCAATATTCTCAAGAGCGAAAGCCGCGTCTTCGAATGCAGGGTCCATAACATCGCGCTCAATCCAACCTAGGTCACCGCCAACGTCTGCACTACCGAAGTCGTCAGATTTCTCTTCCGCTAGCGTAGCAAAATCAGCGCCTGCATTTAGCTCGTCTAGGATTGCCTGAGCTTTCGCTTCGTCATCGCCTTGAACTAGGATGTGGCTAACTTTACGTTGCTCTTCCGTTGAGTACTTGTCTAGGTGCTCTTGGTAGTATTTCTGTGCTTCTTCATCGCTTACTTCAAGCTGAGACTTAAGCGCTTCAGCAGAAAGCTCAATGTAAGATACCTTAGCTTGCTCTGGACGAGTGTAAGCTGCTGGGTTCTCTTGGTAGTACTGTTCGATTTGCTCGTCAGTTAACTCGATGTCTTTTGCAAGGTCAGCAACAGACAGTGTCACTGTGCGAATGTCACGAGTTTGTGCGATAAGCTTGCTCTGAGTATCGATTTCGCCCTGAAGAACGAATTCACTGCCTTGAAGTGCAGTCACAAGCTGGTTGCGCATAAGGTCACGACGCATGTATTCAGCGAAGCTCTCTGCGCTGAAACCTGCACGACGTAGTGCCGATTGGTAAACTTCTTGGTCGAATTGACCCGCCGTTTGGAACTGAGGCATTTCTAGAATCATGGTGCGGATTTGAGAATCACTGATTCGTAGGCCTAGAGACTCAGCTTGCTGCTCAAGCAGTACGTCATTGATCATGCGATCAAGTACTGATTTACGGAAAGACTCTACGTAAGCAGGGTCTGCAAGCATTTGCGCGAAGTAATCGCCAAGTTGAGACTGCATACGATTACGTTCGTTTTGGTAAGCCTGTTCGAACTCACCACGAGCAATTTCTGTGTTGCCAACTTTAGCTGCTGCGTTGTTACCGCCACCGGTGATGTAGCTGCCTACACCTGCGAATACGAATGACAGGATAATCAACCCAAGGATAATTTTTACCGCGATGCTATTCACGCCTTCGCGTAATCGATCCATCATAATTTAAGTGCTCTCCGGATATGAAGCATTGGCTTCAAAATAAAAATCTATTCACGCGATATTATCAGAAAAAGAAATGCGCATCAGTAGGATGCGCATAATTTAAATAAGTTCAATGTGCTTTGTACACATACTGTTTAAGAATGAAACATCATTTTTCAAACAGTAAACGCATTTTACTGCCTTCCCCTCTTAAATGGAGGTTTCAGCAGTGAAAATTAGTTACATGCGTCTTTAAGTGCTTTACCCGCTTTGAAGCCAGGTACTTTAGCTTCTGCGATTTGGATCTCTTCACCAGTTTTTGGGTTACGACCTGTACGAGCAGCACGAGTACGAACACTGAAAGTACCAAAGCCAACAAGTGCAACTTGGTCACCAGATTGTAGCGTTGTGCCAACTGCTTCGATGAATGCGTCTAGAGCGCGGCCAGCTGAAGCTTTAGAGATGTCTGCGTTTTCTGCGATTGATTCTACTAGTTGTGTTTTATTCACTGTTTTTCCCCTATGTGTCATCTGTGACTACTTCTGATGACTGTACGTTCCATTTTGGTTTTAATTTAGCCGCAAGCCTTATTGCAAAAGGGCTGCCGCTTTGATCAATAACTTAGCGTCCAAAAAAAACGCTGACAAGCCTTTTCGGGCCTATCAGCGTAATTCTTTACTTATTTTTGCTATGCATCACTATTTTTTCACGTCAAACTCGACCCCTGACGGATCTCGTTCTAGCGCGACTTTGAGTACTTCATCAATCCACTGAACCGGGATCACCTTCAAGTCAGCGATTACGTTGTCTGGAATCTCTTCCAAATCACGCTCATTGTCTTTAGGGATCAGTACAGTTTTGATGCCGCCACGGTGTGCAGCAAGCAGTTTTTCTTTCAAGCCACCGATAGGTAAAACTTCACCACGAAGGGTAATTTCACCTGTCATACCGACCTCTGCTTTAACCGGGTTACCCGTCAAGCTAGAGACAAGTGCAGTACACATTGCGATACCCGCACTCGGGCCATCTTTCGGTGTAGCACCTTCTGGTACGTGAACGTGAATGTCACGTTTTTCGTAGAAATCTGAGTTGATACCCAGTTTTTCAGCACGAGAACGAACCACTGTCATTGCCGCTTGAATCGACTCTTTCATCACGTCGCCAAGTGAGCCAGTTTGCGTTAGCTTACCTTTGCCCGGCATTGCTTCGGTCTCGATAGTCAGTAGATCACCACCCACTTGAGTCCACGCTAGGCCTGTTACTTGACCGATACGGTTGCTTTCATCCGCTTTACCGAAGTCGTGGCGTTGAACACCTAAGTACTCTTTCAGGTTATCAATGTTAACCGTTACAGACTTAAGATCGCTGTCTAGCAAGATGTTCTTCACTGCTTTACGACAGATCTTTGAGATTTCACGCTCTAGGCTACGTACACCCGCTTCACGCGTGTAGTAACGAATGATGCCGATGATTGCAGAGTCTTCAATCTCAATTTCATGAGGCTTAAGACCGTTGCGTTGAACTTGCTTGTCCAGTAAATGGCTCTTAGCAATGTTCAGCTTCTCATCTTCTGTGTAACCAGATAGACGAATCACTTCCATACGGTCCAGTAGAGGCCCAGGAATGTCCATCGAGTTCGATGTTGCCACGAACATAACATCTGACAGATCGTAATCTACTTCTAGGTAGTGATCGTTAAATGCGTTGTTTTGTTCTGGATCTAGAACTTCTAGAAGTGCTGAAGATGGGTCGCCACGCATATCAGAAGACATCTTATCGATCTCATCTAATAGGAACAGTGGGTTCTTAACACCAACTTTAGACATCTTCTGGATCAGTTTACCCGGAAGTGAACCGATGTACGTACGACGGTGACCACGAATCTCAGCTTCATCACGAACGCCACCAAGTGCCATACGCGTGTACTTACGACCCGTTGCCGCAGCAATCGAACGACCTAGCGAGGTTTTACCTACACCAGGAGGACCAACAAGACAAAGGATTGGGCCTTTTAGCTTGTTGATACGGTTTTGTACTGCCAAGTATTCAAGAATACGTTCTTTAACACGCTCTAAGCCGTAGTGGTCTTCGTTTAAGATCTCTTCCGCTTTCGCTAGATTCTTTTTCACTTTTGAACGCTTAGCCCAAGGAACGCCCACCATCCAATCAATGTAGCTACGTACTACTGTTGCTTCAGCAGACATTGGCGACATCATTTTCAGTTTTTGCAGTTCTTGCTCGGTTTTTTCACGAGCTTCTTGAGGCATCTTAGAGTCTTCGATCTTCTTCTTCAGAGTCTCGAATTCATCAGGAGCGTCGTCCATCTCGCCAAGTTCTTTCTGAATCGCTTTCATTTGCTCATTCAGGTAGTACTCACGCTGAGATTTTTCCATTTGCTTCTTAACGCGGCCACGAATGCGTTTTTCAACTTGCAAGATGTCAATTTCTGACTCCATTTGGCCCATCAAGAATTCCAGACGTTCAGTCACATCTAAGATTTCTAGAACGTGCTGCTTGTCTACCAGTTTAAGTGGCATGTGTGCAGCAATCGTATCAGCAAGGCGAGCTGCCTCGTCAATACCGTTCAGAGATGTTAGAACTTCTGGTGGAATCTTTTTGTTCAGCTTAATAAAGCCTTCGAATTGATTGATCGCGCTGCGAACAACCACTTCTTGTTCTTTTTCGTCAAGTTCTGAGGTTACAACGTATTCTGCGTCCGCTAAGAAAAACTCACTTTCTTTGAATTGGTGAATTTTTGCACGCTGCTGACCTTCGACAAGCACTTTAACAGTACCATCAGGGAGCTTTAGTAACTGAAGAATGGTAGCGACAGTACCTACTTTAAATAGGTCGTCAATTGAAGGCTCATCAGTGTCCGCTTCTTTCTGCGCTACAAGTAGTACTTGTTTGTTAGCTTCCATTGCCGATTCAAGGCAAGTAATCGATTTTTCACGACCAACAAACAATGGAATAACCATGTGTGGGTAAACCACTACATCACGTAGAGGTAGCACGGGGATTTCGATACGCTCGGAACGTTCCAAGTTCATATATTTCTCTCTTCCGCTTTAACTTATAAAGCAGTATATGGGGCTTAAACGACTGGATTCAATGGAAGAATAAAAAAAAGGAGGTAATTGCTTACCTCCTTTTTCAATTTGAGTGACTTGTCTAAAAAAGACCTACTCTGCAACAGCTGCTTGGTTATCTGAGTTGCTGTAAATTAATAGTGGTTCTGACTCACCATTAATTACCGACTCATCAATCACAACCTTGCTTACATCAGTTGAAGATGGCAGTTCGTACATAGTTTCTAGTAGAACACCCTCCAAGATAGAACGTAGACCACGAGCACCTGTTTTACGGTTCATTGCTTTCTTAGCAATGGCACGTAAAGCATCTTCACGGAATTCTAACTCTGTATCCTCAAGCTCAAATAATGCTGCGTACTGTTTTGTAAGTGCATTCTTTGGCTCACATAGGATTTGGATTAGCGCTTCTTCATCAAGCTCTGTCAGTGTTGTTGTCACAGGTAGACGACCAATGAATTCTGGAATCAGACCATATTTCACTAGATCTTCAGGTTCTACTTGAGTGAACAATTCACCGATAGTTTTGGTTTCATCTTTTGAACGCACTTCTGCGCCAAAGCCGATACCTGAACCTGTTTCTACACGCTGTTCAATCACTTTATCTAGGCCTGCAAACGCACCACCACAGATAAATAAGATCTTAGACGTGTCCACTTGCAAGAACTCTTGCTGTGGATGCTTACGACCACCTTGAGGTGGAACTGAAGCTACTGTACCTTCAACAAGTTTTAGTAGAGCTTGCTGTACACCTTCACCAGACACGTCACGCGTGATTGATGGGTTTTCAGCTTTACGAGAAATCTTGTCGATTTCATCGATGTAAACAATGCCGCGTTCCGCTTTCGCTACGTCGTAATCACATTTCTGAAGCAACTTCTGGATGATGTTTTCAACATCTTCGCCCACGTAACCCGCTTCGGTTAGTGTTGTTGCGTCTGCCATTGTGAAAGGAACGTCTAGGAAACGAGCCAATGTTTCAGCCAGTAGTGTTTTACCACTACCAGTAGGACCGATAAGAAGAATGTTACTCTTACCTAGCTCTACGCCTTCAGCTGTCGTATCACCATTACGTAAACGCTTGTAGTGGTTATAAACTGCAACTGCTAGCACTTTCTTCGCGTATTCTTGACCGATTACATAGTCGTCAAGATGCTCACGAATCTCACGCGGCGTTGGCAGCGATTCCGATTCTTTCTTAGGAAGAACATCTTTAATTTCTTCACGAATAATGTCGTTACAAAGATCGACACATTCATCACAAATGTAAACAGAAGGACCTGCGATTAACTTGCGAACTTCGTGTTGGCTTTTGCCACAGAAAGAGCAGTAAAGCAGTTTACCGCTACCACCCTCTTTGCTTTTATCTGTCATTCGCTAACCTCTTAGCCTTAACTCTCTATGCTTGAGTGTATATCAATTTGAATCACTTTGCGTTAAACAATTGCCCTGCAATTATTGACCGCGGTGATTAAGAACTGAATCCACCAAGCCGTATTCTACTGCTTGATCAGCAGACATGAAGTTATCACGATCTGTATCGCGCTCAACAACTTCTAGAGGCTGACCTGTGTGCTCTGCCAATAGTTTGTTTAGCTTTTGTTTGATCGTTAGGATCTCTTGCGCGTGAATTTGAATATCAGACGCTTGGCCTTGGAAACCGCCAAGTGGCTGGTGAATCATTACACGTGAGTTTGGAAGCACGTGACGCTTACCAGGAGTACCACCCGCTAGTAAGAATGCACCCATAGAGCAAGCTTGACCCATACATACTGTGCTCACGTTTGGCTTGATGAACTGCATTGTGTCGTAGATAGACATGCCTGCTGTTACGCTACCGCCAGGTGAGTTGATGTAAAGATAGATATCTTTGTCTGGGTTTTCTGATTCCAAGAAAAGCAGTTGAGCCACGACAAGATTTGCCATGTGGTCTTCCACTTGACCTGTTAAGAAAATGATACGTTCTTTTAATAGACGAGAATAAATATCGTAAGAACGTTCACCACGGGAAGTCTGTTCAACCACCATAGGAACTAGTGCGTCCATAATCGATGGCATTGTATTTTTTTCTTGGTAGCTCATATTCTTATGTCCCTAAAATAAATGGCCCGAATGATTAAATCATACGGACCATTGTTAGCAGAATTGTTGACCGTACGTCAACCTTCTACGTCAGATATTACTATATTAAGCAGGTTGCTGATTCATTAGCTCGTTGAAGCTAACTTCTTTATCAGAAACTTGAGCTTTAGCGATGATTGCATCAATAGCTTGCTCTTCTAGAGCAACATTGCGCATGTTGTTCATCATTTGCTCGTTTTGCTCGTAGTAAGCAATAACTTCTGTTGGATCTTCGTATGCTGTAGCCATCTCTTCGATGATAGCTTTAACTTTCTCGTCGTCAGCTTTTAGCTCTTCAGTCTTGATTACTTCACCAAGAAGAAGACCTACAACTACGCGACGTTTAGCTTGCTCTTCGAACAGCTCACGTGGAAGTTGGTCAGCAGCTTCAGTGTTGCCACCGAAACGTTGAGCAGCTTGTTGACGTAGAACACCGATCTCTTGATCGATTAGAGCAGAAGGTACGTCGATGTTGTTTTCGTTAACTAGACCGTCGATAGCTTGCTCTTTGATGCGGTTCTTAACAGCTTGCTTAAGCTCACGCTCCATGTTCTTACGAACTTCAGCTTTAAGACCTTCAACGCCGTCAGTTGCGCCGAACTTAGCAACGAATTCTTCGTTTAGTTCTGGAAGTTCACGAGCTTCAACTTTGTTCAGCTTGATAGAGAACTTAGCTGCTTTACCTTTTAGGTTTTCAGCGTGGTAATCTTCTGGGAAGTTTACGTCGATTTCGAATTCCATACCTGCTGTTTTACCAACGATACCGTCTTCGAAGCCAGGGATCATGCGACCAGCGCCCATCTCTAGTGGGAAGTTCTCAGCTTTGCCGCCTTCAAACTCTTCACCGTCGATAGAACCAACGAAGTCGATAGTTGCACGAGAACCAGCGTCAGCAGCAGCTTCAACTTCAGTCCAAGTTGCTTGTTGCTTACGTAGAGTTTCGATCATCTCTTCAACGTCAGCTTCTTTAACTTCTACTGCTGGTTTCTCAACAGTGATGTTTTCTAGACCTTTCAGCTCAACTTCTGGGTAAACTTCAAAAGTTGCGTTGAATACTAGGTCAGCGCCTTCGTTGTTTTCAACTGGTGCGAAAGTAGGTGCGCCAGCTGGGTTGATTTTCTCTTTAACGATCGCTTCGATGAAGTGACGTTGCATTACTTCGCCCATCACGTCTTGACGTACTGCTTTGCCGTACATTTTAGCAACCATCTTCATTGGCACTTTGCCTTTACGGAAACCATCGAAACGACGGTTTTTCGCGATGTTGCGTAGTTCAGCTGTAACTGCATCTTCGATGTTAGCAGCAGGAACAGTAATATTAAGACGGCGCTCTAGGCCTTCTAGCGTTTCAACAGTAACTTGCATTATATAAACCTCAAAACTGGCTCAGTAATCTGAGCATATGAGCCGTAACTTAGCTTTAATTCAAAAGCAGACGTTGTTGGCTGCATCCTTGTGTAGTGCTCTATCCGAACACCTAATTTAAAATCGAGCATTGATGTCTGAATTGATTATTCAACCAAACACCAGACTAATCAGCGATATCTTCGTTCTTCACACGTCGATTAAAACGCAATAAAGCTTGTTTTCAGAAACAAGAAAGGTATCTCCGATTAGCCTCAGGACAGAAATTTTAGACGCGACATTCTAGCGATCTGTTTAATCTCTGTCGAGCCGTTCACCTCTGCATGATGATGAATGCTCTAAATTCGTCCAACTAAGTGATACAAAAACGATCAAATCATCACTTAGCACAACAGAAATGGGGACAATAGCGACTTTTTCAAGGGAATCGAGGGCTTTTTTTGCTAAAAACCTTAAAAAGAGATCTTGCTCTTGTTTTACCCCTCAGAGTCGATAACTTTTTCAACAATCCCCGTTACAAACCCTTAACCTACATCCATCTGTTCACTCTCTGCTTTCAGCAAAAACTACCGCTATTTGCTACCATAAACGAGAGAAGACAGGCTTGATTGTTTACCAAAGAAATCAGCGGAGAGCCTTCATGTTTCAAGCTTTTAAAATCCCAATACTGTTAATGGTCACATACAGTTTACTGATGGTGTTTGGCGGTCATTGGGTGTGGAGCACGAGCCATGAAAGTTTGTTAAATGATCATCAATCTAAGCTGGACCGCTTTTCTGTTCATATTTCAAGCCAATTGGATAAGTTCGCGCACATTCCCGAGCTGCTTTCAAAAGACAAAGAGCTGGTCGATGCCCTGCACTCTCCAAGTAACTCTGCGCAAATCGAACTCACTAATCGTTATCTAGAGCACGTAAACTCGGTGATTCAAGCATCCGACACCTACCTACTAGACAGTATCGGCACCACCATTGCAGCCAGTAACTGGAATCAACCGCGTTCTTTTATTCGTCGTAACTTTGCTTTCCGCCCCTACTTTCAAGAAGCGATTATTGGCAATGAAAATCAATATTTTGCGCTAGGTTCAACCTCTGGAAAGCGAGGCTATTATTATTCTTACCCCGTCTCCTATGCCGCCGAGATTATTGGCGTCATTGTCGTAAAGATGGATTTATCGCTGATTGAAGCAAGTTGGAAAGGCAAACAGAGTTTTTTTGTTGCTGACGATAAAGATCAAATTGTATTTATGTCGAGTAACCCTGAGTGGCTGTTCAAAAGCCTTCAGCCGCTAAGCGAAGTACAACACACTCGAATTCAAGAAAGCAGGCAGTATCTCGATACAAAAATAGAAAGCCTGCACTTCTCCGGCGATTTAGACAGTGCCACCAGTCGTATTGAGTCGCCACACAAACTCGTCCAAGAGCAGTTCTTTAGTTCTTCGCGTTTCCTAGCCGAACCAAGACTCACCATACGGGTATTTTCTCCAACCCACTTAGTTTGGTGGGACTTGGTTGCTTACCTTGTGGTTTTGAGCCTAATCTTTGCGATTATTTATCTAACAATGCAGCTCAACCACCATAGACAACAAAGACGAGCACAGATAGACAGGCTGCAATCCGAAGCCAAGCAAAAACTCGAATTTCAAGTGCTTGAACGTACATCGGAGTTACATGTTGAGATCAAACACCGTATCGAAACCGAGCATGTTCTGAGGCAAACCCAAGACGAGCTCATCCAAGCCGCCAAACTAGCAGTGCTAGGGCAGATGTCAGCGAGCATCAGTCACGAACTGAATAACCCGCTTGCCGCGATTCGCAGTTATGCCGACAACGGCCGATTGTTTCTTGCCAAAGAAAAAACCGATCGTGTCGATGACAATCTATCGCGAATCTCGGCACTCACTGATCGTATGGCGAAAATCAGCCACCAGCTTCGCTCGTTCGCCAAAAAATCTACTGCGGAAGAGCTACACACCTTACAAATACTCCCAGTTTTACATTCATCGAAAGAGCTGATGAAGCCACAACTCAAGAGCGAGCGAGTTAAGGTCAACGAACTCCCTGAGACCTTTGATGCTTGCGTGCTCGCCAACGCCATTCAACTGGAACAGGTGATCATTAACCTGCTGACCAACGCGATTCAGGCGGTGGAACAACAAGATGACAAACAATTAGCTATTCTGTTAGAGATTAGAGAGTCCGACCATCAACAAGCCAATACCTTGCTAATTCATGTCGATGATAACGGCCCCGGCTTCACCTCCCCTTTTAGCGGAAACTTTTTTGAACCCTTCCATACCACCAAGAAAAACGGACTTGGACTTGGGCTATCGATTTCTCAACAAATAATCAACGGAATAAATGGCAAGCTCGTTACCGGTAGTAGCCCTCAAGGCGGTGCTCGAATCAGCATAGAGTTGCCCCTTGTTGGACATGAACAGCAAACAAAAACTCAGCAATAACCAGAATACAAAGAAGTAAAGGAATCACTATGTGTCACGTCTATTTCATTGATGATGAATCCGATCTAAGAATGGCGATTGAACAGAGCTTCGAGCTCGCCGACATTGATGCCGAATTCTTTCCCGATGCGGAGTCTGCTCTGCTCGCGATTCAAGAAAACGGCTTACCTCACGTGATCATCACTGATATCTGTCTACCAGGTCTATCCGGGCATGATCTGCTCAACACCGTGATGCACAAAGACAAAGAGATCCCCGTGATCATGATTACTGGTCACGGCGATATTTCAATGGCCGTTCAAGCCATCCAATACGGCGCCTATGACTTCATTGAAAAACCTTTCGCTAATGAACGCCTAATCGAAACCACTAAGCGAGCGATAGAAAAACGTCAGCTCACACTAGAGAACCTTGAGTTAAAACGTTCACTCAAAGCCAGCCAAGCGCTCGGCCCTAGAATCATTGGTGATACGCAATCCATGACTGAGCTGCGCTCCATCATCACCCATATTGCCGACACCAATGCCGATATATTATTGTTTGGCGAGACAGGTACAGGTAAAGAGTTAGTAGCACGTTCTCTGCATGAACAAAGCAGCCGTCGAGAGCAAAACTTTGTCGCGGTCAACTGTGGTGCTGTTCCTGAAAACCTGATTGAGAGTGAACTGTATGGCCATGAAAAAGGGGCATTCACGGGCGCAGAAAGCATGCGAGTGGGTAAATTCGAGTTTGCTCAAGGCGGAACTCTATTCTTAGATGAAGTTGAATCCATGCCGATGCAGGCACAAATTCGCCTATTACGCGTCTTACAAGAACGCGTTATTGAGCGAGTTGGTTCAAACGGTTTAGTGCCACTAGATATTCGAGTGATAGCAGCAACCAAAGTCGACCTAAAGAAAGCCGCTGAAGAAGGCTCTTTCCGCCAAGATCTCTATTATCGACTCAATGTTGTGACCTTAGATTTACCGCCGTTAAGAAGCCGACAAGAAGATATCCCAGCACTCTTCCACCACTTCTTACTGGTCGCTGCGGCGCGTTATGGCAAGACTGCCCCTGCCCTTCCACAAAAGGAGCTGCACGCACTTTTGGCTCATGATTGGCCGGGAAATGTTCGAGAATTACGTAATACTGCAGAGCGTTTTGTACTTTTAGGTAAGCTTTCTCACTTATCAGACAGCACTTCGGAGTCGACCCAACATTTGTCGTTAGCAGAACTGGTTTGTGATTTTGAGAAAAACACGTTAAAGCAAGCGCTTATTGAGTGTAATGGCAGCATCAAAGAGACGATGGATAGACTACAACTTCCCCGAAAAACACTCTACGATAAGATGCAAAAACACCAGCTAGTGAAAGAGTCATACAGACAAAACGAAAACTAAATTAGATTTGGGAGCAAGATCACCTATACTTATTTTGATAACAGGATGTTATGCAATCAAAGTAATAAGGAAATAACTATGGGTGAGAAAACAAAAGTGCCATCGATTACCGATACTTTCGAGATAGATGGTATTTTTTATGCTGACAATCATGTCGATCTACACACGCCAGAATTAGAGGCAAAACGCGCTTTGTATGAGCAGATAAAGCCTCATTCAAATCGTGGCAGAAATATAGATGAGGAGGTCTAGCGACCTCCTCATTTTTTATGGATTAAATTCCATGTCAGTGAATGACTCAAATAGCTACTTGGTTATGATCTCTGGTCCCATCAAGGTGGTTGGTAACCATGTTGATACCCAAGGTACGTAAGTGACGATAATCAGGAATAAGAACATCACCCCAACCCACGGCAATGCGGCTTTTACCACGTTCATCATCGACATCTTCGCGACACCTGCGGTCACAAACAAATTGAGCCCGACAGGCGGCGTTATCATCCCTATCTCCATGTTCACCACCATCATGATACCTAGGTGAATTGGGTCGATACCGAGCGCAATTGCAATTGGGAATACCAAAGGAGCAACAATGATCAGCAAGCCTGATGGCTCCATGAACTGCCCACCAATCAAGAGTAAAACGTTTACTACAATCAAAAAGGTGATCGGACCCAAGCCCGCAGATAGCATAGACTCAGTGATCATTTGAGGAATGCGTTCTTCGGTCAGTACATGCTTAAGAATCAGAGCATTGGCAATGATAAACAGCAGCATGATCGTCAGCTTGCCTGCATCGTAAAGTGTGTCTTTGGTGTCTTTATGGAAAAACGTTTGGAACACCTTAACCAAAGCAGGCTTTGTATTGTTCTTGTCAGCGAAAGGCCCCATATCTTTATAGATAAAGTTGGCAATGAAGAAGGCATACACCGCAGCCACTGCCGCCGCTTCTGTCGGAGTAAAGATGCCGCCGTAGATACCACCTAGAATGATGACAATCAGCAGCAAGCCCCAGCTCGCATCTTTCGCAGCTGCGAACATCTCGCCCCAGCCCACAAATGGCTGTGCCGGAATCTTCTTAATACGTGCTGCGATGTAGATAGCAATCATCAACATCACACCCGCCAGCAAACCAGGAATAACGCCACCTAAGAACATACGACCTACCGATACATCGGTCGCAGCCGCGTAAACCACCATCACGATGGACGGCGGAATCAAGATACCCAAAGTACCCGCGTTACAGATAACCCCTGCCGCGAACTCTTTTGAGTAACCGTTTTTGATCATACCTGCGATAACGATACTACCGATCGCCACTACCGTTGCAGGAGATGAACCAGAAAGGGCTGCGAACATCATACATGCCACAACCGACGCCATCGCCAAGCCGCCGCGGAACCAACCTACCATCGCGATAGCAAAACGGATAATACGTTTCGCCACGCCACCAGTAGACATGAAGCTAGAGGCCAAAATAAAGAAAGGAATCGCTAAGAGTGTGTAGTGGCCTGCAAATGCATTAAACAGCGTTTGTGCGACTGAAGCTAATGACGCATCTGAGTGCATCAATAAGAATATTACGCTCGATAAACCGAGGGAAATTGCAATTGGTACACCGACCAACATGAAAGCAATTACCATTAAAAATAGAAATAACATTGCCATGATTAGTCTTCCTTACCGTTAGATTTTGTACTCGACTCATTCGCTTTGTTCTGCGGAGTCGAATTCAATACCGCTGTCGCATCTTCGTCAGAGCCCGCTAGCACGTCTGCTTTCAACGCATCCAGCTCTTCTTCGGCTTCGTGTCCTGCAATCATGCGGTCAAGCTTGCCTGTTACGACTTGGTAAGCAACTTGAGCAAAACGGAACGTTAGCATTGCCATACCAATCGGCAGCGCCATATAAGGAATAAAACGTGGCAGTTTCTCGTATCGCTCGCCTTCATTCAGCCAGTCAGCAAGAAACTGAAGCATCTCTGGCATTGGAATATCGTCGGTCTCGTACCATGCGCGATCGGTCGCGAATGGGTACCAATAATTCCAAGAACCGATAAGAAGTAAGATTGAAAATGCTAGGCAGCTTGTCACGGCGATGAGCGCATACACTTTGCGTAGCTTTTCTGGGGCAAGGTTGATGATCACATCAACACCAATGTGGAAGTGTTTTTTAACGCCATAAGATGCGCCCACTAACACCATCCAAGCAAACATGAACACGGTCAGTTCCAGTGCCCATAAGATGTTGTCATTGAATGCGTATCGAAATACCACGTTGGCAAAAGTAAGTAGCGTCATTGCGCCAAGGAAAAATGCGATTAGTGACTCTTCAATCACATCCGTAACTCTTCCGACTTTGGAAAAAAGAGAGGTTTCCAGTGCTGATTCGCTAGAATTTGGTTGTTCCATTTGAGGCTTTTCCATAATTGACTCCGCTTATAATTGTTTTAATAAGGAGTGACGAATACTCGCCACTCCCTTAGCGGTGTTATTGGTTTGAAGCTAACGCTGCATCGATAAGGTCTGAACCGATGTCTTTTTCAAACTTCTTCCATACTGGTTGAAGTGCAGCTACCCATGCTTGACGCTGTTCAGGCGTAAGTGTACGAACCTCACCACCCGCTTCGATGATGTTGTTTTTGTTCGCTAGGTTAACTTTTGAAGATTCTGCGTTACGCGTCTCAGACACTTCTTGAACGATAGTGCCAAGCTGTGTGCGTACATCTTCAGGTAGGTCTTTCCAGAAGTCGTTAGAGGTTACAACTAGGTAATCCAAGATACCGTGATTAGTTTCGGTCACGCCGTCTTGTACTTCAAAGAACTTCTTACCGTAGATGTTTGACCATGTGTTCTCTTGACCATCGATAACTTTAGTTTGCAAGCCACCGTACACTTCTTTGAAAGACATCTTCTGTGGGTTAGCGCCTAGTTGTTCAAACTGAGCCACCAATACATCCGATGCTTGAACACGGAATTTCAAACCTTTTGCATCTTCAGGGCTGATAAGAGGTTTGTTCGCCGACATCTGTTTCATGCCATTGTGCCAAAACGCAAGACCTTGCAGGCCACGACGCTTCATCGCGTTCTTCAGCTTTTCACCAGATTCTGAGTTTTGGAAACGGTCAACGGCTTCTACGTCTTCAAATAGGAAAGGAAGGTCAAAAATGCGGTATTTCTTAGTGAACTTCTCAAATTTTGACAGCGATGGCGCCGCCATTTGAACATCACCATTTAACAGGGCTTCCAGTACCTTATTATCATCGTAAAGTGTTGAGTTAGGGAAAACTTGCATACAAGCTTTTCCATTCATTTCTGTGTTTACTCGCTCTTCCAGTAAAGAAGCGGCGATGCCTTTCGGGTGCTTATCGGTATTGGTTACATGACTGAATTTAATCACGATTTCACCAGGGTCACAGTTTGCAGCAGCATTAAAACTTGTGAGCGCCAGAGCAGATACAGACAGCAGGGTAAGAGGCTTAAACATTATTATTCTCCTTAGTAAACAAAGCAGCCCTTCAATGGGAACTGCGTGCTTTCACTAAGGCAATTAGCGCGCCATATTGACACAATTCATTAACAAGCCTTTAACCGCAAGGCTTCATCAGATCTGCCTGCAGTTGTCGCTAACTCGCTACAAAAATTAATGGGTGGAAAATGACACATAGAATATTTGTAAATGGGTGGGAGTTGACCAAAGCATCAGTGATAAATGAGGTCTGACCAAAAGCCCCTTTCACGATGATGCCTTGAAGTAATTTCAACCTATCCTGTAGAGTGCTGCACAACTTAGTCAGATTTACTGATCCACTACTTACCAAGAGTTGCTACCCATGAGTCAGATCTACCATCACCCAGTACAGATTTACTACGAAGATACCGATCACTCAGGTGTGGTTTATCACCCTAACTTTCTTAAATACTTTGAGCGTGCGCGCGAGCATGTGTTGGGCAGCGATAAACTGGCAGAGTTGTGGAATGAACATGGACTGGGGTTTGCGGTGTATAAAGCCAATATGACCTTTCAAGACGGCGTTGAGTTCGCAGAGATCTGCGATATCCGAACCTCTTTTGAGCTCGATGGCAAATACAAAACCTTATGGCGACAAGAGGTTTGGCGTAAAGATGCAACCAAACCTGCCGTGATTGGTGATATCGAGATGGTTTGCCTAGATAAAGACAAACAACTTCAGCCTGTACCCGCAGAAGTATTAAAAGCGATGCTTGGAGAGTCGAGCTAACTTTATTTTATCCACATAGACGTCAAGAGATGAGACGACGAAAAGGTTCTCATCTCTATCTGCATGGGGAGCAAATTCCCGCCAAGCGTCACCGCAAAGCGATACTGTTCATCCAGCCGCCCTAAGCAACACTGCCAATCTGTAGAACTATCGTCTTGTTGAGCAGAATCCAAATTCAACCCAATCCCGCTATGTAGCCTGATTTCGCGATACAAGCCTGATTGTTCCACTACTTGCTTGGTCAAAAATGTTCGCTTGGTCAAATTAGAGAAATCGAACGAGAAGCTTCGCAACGATGTGGCTAGCCCCTTGCCTGTCGCTTTGATATACGACTCCTTCAGCGCCCAAAGATCGAAAAAACGCTCTCTTTGAGATACCTCATCCAGCTCGAGTAAATCGTTAATCTCAAATTCCGAAAAGTAATGCTTCATGATCGCCGCGATGTTGGTCGAGCTTCTTGCATGTTCTATATCCACCCCAAGCTGTAGTGGTTGCCCTTTCGTTCGGCAGACAGCAATCAGTAAATGATCTTGACTGTGGCTAATATTGAAATTCAGTCCGGTTTTGTGTTGCTGCTCTGCAATCAAGCTTGGTTTGCCTTTTTCACCATACTCAAATCGCCACTCTTCAGCCGTCAAATCAGAGTAGATCGACAGAACCTCTCGTAAGTAGTTACGAACATAGAGCGCTTGGATCTGAGATGAGGGCATTCGATACCGCTCGACCTTCGCTATTTCATCAGCTGTGAGTGTCTGTTTGAGGTGTGACTTACTGCCTACATCATCACGCAAATTACTCAAAGAACATAGCCACAAATCAACGATTGGATTTTCCAATTTACTCACGCTCACTTCTTCAAACCACTTATCAAAAAACCATCAAAACGAACAAATTTAAGTCACCTATGATTTGAGATAAACATAGAGAATCTGCGCAGGAAACACCCTTCATATGCGGACTTAAAACTAATTTTTCAAATAATAACAAATTAAAACACAGATCACACTTAGCCTTACGGAACAGGCATCTATTAAATGTTACTTACAAAAATCTGACATAGATCTCACCAAGTCAAAAAATAGAGTACAAACACTAAACAACCACTCAGACCCGTTAATTATCAATAAGTTAATTGCATTAAAAATACAAAAAACAAAAGTTCAGTAAAATCATCTGGTCTGAACAGATCATAGTGGCCTCTGGGAGCATTGTATCGGCCACTCACCTCGGGTAGCCTGCTCAACCATTAAACAAATTCACACGTTTTTATTGCGGATACCTGCTTTGCATAAAGCAGTACTTTGGACAGGATTTAAATGGACATTAACCTCACATTCGAATGCCCTCTTCTCGCATGAAAAACGTAATCAACCCCTGCAAGTCACTGTACTTCGCACCCCCTATTTCAGTCAGGTGGCCAACTTTCGGCAGCCTTACTCTTCAGCTGCGTTTGCCCAAATCTGTCTCAGATTTATTTTCGATTTATTTAAAATCGCAGCTTCAAAACACGACATCGCCCTCAGTGATTTCAAGTGGAGACTCATAATGAGCCAACCCGAAAAAAATACACCGGAATCAGTCGACGACACTCGACTTAATAAACGTCTTAAAGACATGCCTATTGCTATCGTTGGTATGGCAAGCATGTTTGCGAACTCTCGCTACCTAAACAAATTCTGGGATTTGATCAGCGAAAAGATCGATGCAATTACCGAAGTGCCTGATACACACTGGCGCCCAGAAGATTACTACGATTCAGATCGTACTACGCCAGACAAATCTTACTGTAAGCGCGGTGGCTTCATCCCAGAAGTTGACTTCAACCCTATGGAATTCGGCCTTCCGCCAAATATCCTAGAACTGACTGATACGTCACAGCTGCTATCTCTGATCGTGGCAAAAGAAGTACTTGAAGATGCGAAACTTCCTGAAGGTTACGATCGCGATAAGATCGGTATTACACTCGGTGTAGGCGGTGGTCAGAAGATCGCTCAAAGCTTGAATGCTCGTCTTCAATACCCTGTTTTGAAAAAAGTCTTCAAGAGCAGTGGCATCAACGACGAAGACAGCGAAATGCTGATCAAAAAATTCCAAGACCAATACATCCACTGGGAAGAGAACTCATTCCCTGGTTCATTAGGTAACGTAATTTCAGGTCGTATTGCTAACCGCTTTGACCTTGGTGGCATCAACTGTGTAGTAGATGCTGCGTGTGCAGGTTCTCTAGCCGCAATGCGCATGGCACTGAGCGAGCTGGTTGAAGGCCGCAGTGAAATGATGATCACTGGTGGTGTGTGTACTGATAACTCACCAACCATGTACATGAGCTTCTCTAAAACCCCAGCATTCACTACAAACGAAACCATTCAACCTTTCGACATCGATTCAAAAGGCATGATGATTGGTGAAGGCATCGGCATGGTTGCTCTTAAGCGCCTTGAAGATGCTGAACGTGACGGCGACAGAATCTACTCAGTGATTAAAGGTGTCGGTTCTTCTTCGGATGGTAAGTTCAAGAGTATTTACGCGCCTCGCCCTGAAGGACAAGCAAAAGCACTCAAACGTGCTTATGATGATGCAGGTTTCGCACCGCACACGCTTGGCCTACTAGAAGCGCACGGCACAGGTACTGCAGCAGGCGATGTTGCTGAATTTGGTGGCTTAAACTCGGTATTCAGTGAGAACAATGAAGAGAAGCAACACATTGCGTTAGGCTCTGTGAAATCTCAAATTGGTCACACTAAATCAACCGCGGGTACTGCAGGTTTAATCAAAGCTGCCTTAGCACTGCACCACAAAGTACTGCCGCCAACGATTAACGTATCGGCTCCGAATCCTAAACTGGATATCGAAAACTCGCCGTTCTACCTAAACACACAAACGCGCCCTTGGATGAAACGTGTCGACGGCACACCACGCCGTGCAGGTATCAGCTCATTCGGTTTTGGTGGCACTAACTTCCACGTGGTATTGGAAGAGTACACACCAGAGCACACTCGCGGTGACAAATACCGTCAACGCCAAGTGCCGCAAACTCTGTTATTCAGCGCAGAATCTCGTCAAGCACTGATCAATGAACTTAAACAGGTTTCAACTCAAACTGCAGATGCAGCGTTCAAACTGGAAGCGCTTGCTGAGCAACACGCTCTACGCGAAGTTGACGCTAAGCATGCTCGTCTTGGTTTAGTTGTCACTGACCAAGCAGACCTTCAAGCGCAACTGACTCAAGCGATTCCTATGCTTGAGAGCCAAACCAAAGCACATTGGCAGATGCCAAACGGTACTAGCTACCGTGAGTCAGCACTGATTGCTGAAAACGGCACTAGTAAAGTAGCAGCGCTATTTGCAGGTCAAGGTTCGCAATATCTCAACATGGGTCGCGAGCTTGCTTGTCATTACCCAGAGATGCGCCAACAGCTTGCTCAAGCGGACCAAGTATTTGGTCAGCACAAGAAGACGGCTCTGTCCCAAATTCTATTCCCCATTCCAACCTTCACACCAGAAGCAACCAAAGCTCAAGAAGCGGTGTTAACCAACACGGCCAATGCGCAAAGTGCAATTGGTACTGTGTCTATGGGTCAGTTCGACATCATGACTCAAGCTGGCTTCAAAGCAGACATGGTTGCAGGCCACAGCTTTGGTGAACTAAGCGCACTATGTGCTTCGGGTGTTATCTCGCAAGACGATTACTACCAACTAGCTTTCGCTCGTGGCGATGCGATGGCGGCGACACCTGAACAAGGCGACAGCGGTACTATGTTTGCGGTCATTCTAGACGCAGACAAACTTCCAGCCGTTGAAAGCTGCATCAGCCAATTCGAAGGCGTGAGCATTGCCAACTACAACGCTCCGACTCAATTGGTTATTGCTGGTCCAACAGCAACCGTTCAGCAGGCAGCCCAAGCGCTAACTGAGCAAGGCTTCAAAGCAATTGCTCTGCCAGTATCTGGTGCTTTCCACACCCCGCTTGTTGCTCATGCTCAAAAGCCATTTGCAGCTGCAATTGATAAAGCTTCATTTAGCGCTCCAACGCTGCCGCTTTACTCAAACGCAACGGGCAAACTGCACAGCAAAGACGCTAAAGCGATTAAGAAAGCATTCAAACAACACATGCTGCAATCGGTTCGTTTCAGCGAGCAAATTGAAGCGATGTATGAAGCAGGCGCGCGCGTATTCGTTGAGTTCGGTCCGAAAAACATTCTTCAAAAGCTGGTTGAGAAAACACTGGCTGATAAAAACGAAGAACTTTACGCAATCAGCATCAACCCAAGCCCTAAAGGAGACAGTGACCAACAGCTTCGTTTAGCTGCGGTTCAACTGTGCGTGACAGGTGTTTCATTAGACAACATTGACCCTTACCAAGCTGACATTGCTGAACCTGCAAAGGCATCACCAATGAACATCAAGCTGAATGCAACCAACTACATCAGCCCTGCTACTCGTAAGAAAATGGATCAATCATTGGCTTCGGGCAACGTCACCGAAAAGACTGAGATTGTTGAAGTGAAAGTTGAAGTCGAGAAAATCGTGGAAAAAGAAGTGATTAAAACAGAAATCGTTGAAGTACCTGTGGCTGCTCCTCAAGCTTCAAATGTACAACAGTCAGTTGCTCCGGCACCAAGTGCACAAGTAGCAACAGCTACTCCACAATCACAAGTGGTTCAAACAGCCCCAGCGACTAGTCAGCCTGCAGCTCAAGTAACGGTTGATGAGTCTTCACTGCAATCGTTCTTCAATGCTCAACAACAAGCAGCAGAAGTACATCAGCAGTTCCTTGCAATTCCTCAGCAATACGGTGACACGTTCAACACCCTAATGTCTGAGCAAGCGAAAATGGCAACAGCAGGCGTAGCAATTCCTGAGAACCTACAGCGTTCTATGGAAATGTTCCACCAGCACCAAGCTGAAACGCTAAAAGCTCACGCTCATTACCTAGAGATGCAAGCACACAGCAACAACTCAGCACTTAATATGCTGACGCAAGGTTCAGTACAAACGGCACAACCAACCTTCGTTGCTTCTGTAAATGCTCAGCCTGCGATTCAAGCTCCAGCTCCAGCTACTCTAACTACTACTCCAGCAGCTATCGTTCAACAGCCTGTAGCTCAAGTACAAGCGACTGCTGTCCAAGCCGCACCAGTTCAAGCTCAGTCTGTTCAAGTTACGCCAGTACAGAAAGCAGCTCCTGCACCACAAGTAGCGGCTCAAGCAGCAGCACCTGTTGCAGCTCAACCTGTGCCAGTTAAAGCGCAACCAGCTCCTGTGGCTGTACCAGTAGCAGTACAATCAGCCGATGCTGAAAAAGTGATGCTAGAAGTGGTCGCTGAGAAAACCGGTTACCCAACGGAAATGCTTGATCTAGAAATGGACATGGAAGCAGATCTTGGTATCGACTCAATCAAGCGCGTAGAGATCCTTGGTACCGTTCAAGACGAAATGCCAAACCTACCTGAGCTGAACCCTGAAGATTTAGCTGAGTGTCGTACTCTTGGTGAAATCGTTACCTACATGAACAGCAAGATGCCTTCTGGAGTTTCAACTAATGAAGCTGCACCAGTTCAAGCAGCTGCTGTAGTTAATGGTCTTGATGCAAAAATCGTTCAACAAACCATGCTAGAAGTGGTTGCTGAGAAGACAGGTTACCCAACGGAAATGCTTGATCTAGAAATGGATATGGAAGCAGACCTTGGTATCGATTCAATCAAGCGTGTTGAGATTCTTGGTACGGTTCAAGATGAACTGCCTACTCTTCCAGAGCTAAACCCTGAAGACTTAGCTGAGTGTCGTACTCTTGGCGAAATCGTTGCTTACATGAACAGCAAGCTTCCGGCTTCTGCTCCAGTCTCTTCACAAGCACCAGTAGTTGCTCCGGCAACAGCTAGCAATGGTCTAGATGCGGCTGTCGTTCAAAAAACCATGTTAGAAGTGGTAGCAGAGAAGACGGGCTACCCGACTGAAATGCTAGATCTAGAAATGGACATGGAAGCAGACCTTGGTATCGACTCAATCAAACGTGTTGAAATTCTAGGTACGGTTCAAGATGAACTGCCTACTCTTCCAGAACTAAACCCTGAAGACTTAGCTGAATGTCGCACTCTAGGCGAAATCGTAGCCTACATGAACAGCAAGCTTCCAGCTTCTGCTCCAGTAGCAGCTCAAGCATCTGCGCCAGCAGTATCAAACGGTTTAAACGCAGAACAAGTTCAAAGCACAATGTTGAGCGTAGTAGCGGATAAAACGGGCTACCCAACAGAAATGCTCGACCTAGCAATGGACATGGAAGCTGACCTTGGCATCGACTCAATCAAACGTGTTGAGATCCTTGGTACGGTTCAAGACCAACTACCAACCTTGCCAGAGCTAAACCCTGAAGACCTAGCTGAGTGTCGTACTCTGGGTGAAATCGTTGCTTACATGAATACTAAAAGCATGAACAGCAAGCTAGGCGCTAATGAAGATCCTAACGCAACACCGGCTCCAGAAGTCGCTGCAGCAACTGTAGAAAGCACGAGCAACGACCTAAACCCTGCTCACGTTCAATCAACTATGATGGAAGTGGTTGCCGACAAAACAGGCTACCCAGCAGAAATGCTCGACCTAGCGATGGACATGGAAGCTGACCTTGGTATCGATTCGATTAAACGCGTTGAGATCTTGGGTACGGTTCAAGACCAGCTACCAACGCTGCCAGAGCTAAACCCTGAAGACTTAGCTGAGTGTCGTACTCTTGGTGAAATCGTTACCTACATGCAAAGCAAGCTATCCGTTGCTGCACCTGTAGCGACTGCTAAAGCTGAATCAGTAACGCCTATCGCAGAAACAGCGACAGCGGAACTTCCTCCACACAATGAGGTAGCGCTAAAAAAGCTACCAGCGGCAGATAAACTCGTCGATTGTTTCTCAAAAGACGCTTGTGTCGTGATCACAGATGATGGTCACAACGCCGGTGTTCTAGCAGAAAAGTTGACCGCTAACGGCATTCAAGTTGCTGTAGTGCGTAGTGCTCTTTCTGCCGCGTCACCTTTAAACAGTGAAATCGCAAGCTACACACTCAACAGCGTCGATGATGCTGGTGTGACTGCAATTATTAACGACATCGAAGCAGACCTTAAAACGTCGAACAAAGTGATTGCTGGCTTCATTCACCTACAAGCTATCGTTGATGCTAAACAAAGCAACGAGCAAGCGGTTAACTTGAATGCAGACTCAAGAGCTTCACTGACGACAGCGTTCTTATTCGCCAAGCACCTAAATGGCCAACTGAATGCCGTTTCTGGTCGTAGCGTGTTCTTCACACTAAGCCGTATCGATGGTGGCTTTGGTTACCTAGATACTAAGCAATTAGCGAATGCAGAACTTAACCAAGCGGCCCTATCTGGTCTAACTAAGACACTGAGCCATGAATGGTCAAACGTATTCTGCCGTGCATTGGATGCTGACGCTTCTATTGATGCTCGTCACCTAGCTGAAGCTATCACAGGTGAACTGTTCGATATCGATACCAACACGGTTGAAATCGGCCTTAGCCATACGGAAAACGGTGAATCTGGTCGTGCAACACTGATTGCGACAACACCAGGCGCTGCACAAACTAAAAACACAGGCGCTCAACTCACCAAGAGCGACAAAGTTCTCGTAACTGGTGGCGCTAAAGGCGTGACGTTTGAATGTGCACTGACGCTTGCTAAGCAATGTAAATCTCATTTCGTTCTTGCAGGTCGTAGTAAGCATATTACTTCAGTTGAGCTACCTCAGTGGGCACAAGGTAAGCAAGAGAAAGAGCTAAAACCAGCGGCTATCGCTCACCTACAAGCAACAGGTGACAAACCAACGCCGAAGAAAGTAGATGCCTTGCTAAAACCTGTATTGAGCAGCCTTGAAATCAACGCAGCACTTGCCGCTTTCAATGAGATCGGCGCGAGCGCTGAATACCTAAGCCTAGATGTATCGAACCATGAGTCAGTAGCAAAAACACTGGCAAACTTCGAAGGCATCACAGGTCTTATCCACGGTGCAGGTGTACTGGCTGACAAGCATATTCAAGACAAAACGCTTGATGAACTGAACATGGTTTACGGCACCAAAGTGGGCGGACTAGAAGCGGTTCTTGGTGGTCTTGATAGCAGCAAGCTAAAACTGATTGCGATGTTCTCTTCGGCGGCGGGTTTCTACGGAAACACAGGCCAAAGCGATTACTCAATGTCCAACGAGATCCTGAACAAAGCGGCTCTACAGCTGTCTGCTCGTAACCCTCAAGCGAAAGTGATGAGCTTCAACTGGGGACCGTGGGACGGTGGCATGGTCAACGCAGCACTGAAACGTATGTTTACAGAGCGCGGTGTGTACGTAATTCCTCTTCAGGCGGGTGCAGAGCTATTTAGTTCTCAACTACTGAACGAAACTGGCATTCAACTGCTGGTTGGTACGAGCATGCAAGGTTCTAACAACAAGGAAGCTGCTGTAAAAAAGCTTAATGCGGAGTCTGTGCACCTTGCAGAGAGTCCGCTGAATACAAGCATTACTGTGACACGTCATCTTGATCCAAAGGCATTGCCTTTCATTCAAGATCACTGCATTGCCGGTAACCCAGTGTTACCGACAGTGTGTGCCATCCAATGGATGCGTGAAGTCGCAGAGCAACTGTTAGGGGTGAACGTTAGCGTTCACAACTACAAACTGCTGAAAGGTGTGATTTTTGATACTGATGAAGTGAAAGAGCTGAAACTGGTTCTTTCCTCTGATGCTAAATCAAAAGATCAGCTAAAAGCAGTAATCAGCTGCCAAGGACGACCACAGTATCAAGCTCAGTTGCAAATCGCTGCTGTGCAAGTGTCTGAATATGTTCAACAAGCGTCGACAAAGCGCTTTGAAGCCAACACTTCAGCACCTGTAACAACGGCACAAGCTCTATACAGTGACGGCACTCTGTTTCACGGACCAAGACTGCAAGGTATTACCTCAGTCGAACGCTTTGACGACTTAGGCTTATTGGCTCAATGCCAGTTGCCTCAGATTGAAAACAGCGACTGCGGATCATTTATTCCGAAGCAAGGCTTTGGCGATAGCCAACCATTTGCTGAAGATTATCTGTTGCAAGCAATGCTGGTATGGGCTCGATTGAAGTACGGCGCGGCAAGTCTACCGTCTGCAATTGGTGAGTTTGTTTGTTACGCACCGATGCACAATGGTGACCAAGGTTGGCTAGAACTGAGCGTGATAAAAAGCACGGCTCGTTCACTGCAGGCTGATATCTCGCTTTACCACCAAGATGGTCGTTTAAGTGCGGTAATGAAAGGTGCCAAAGTCACCATCAGCAAGAGCTTAAACGACGCATTTTTGCCGAAGTCTAGCTCTGCAGTATCGAAAAAAGAGGCGACTAAGAACGCAGAAAAGGAGCAATTGTCATAGTGACTGTTCCTACTAATAAAGCGATGCCATTGCGCATCGCTCTTTTAGCTCAGCCAGCAAATGCGGCTGAGCTTTCTGCCGACTTATCACCTTCGCTTCCAGAGATTGTTACTGTTGTGGTTGATGGCAATTTTAATCAAGCACTTACTCACGCCATCGAGGCAGTCAATCAAGGTGGCGTGGTTAAGCTCTGTTTGGATTCTCACTCACCATCATTGTTGATGTTGAGTGCGCTGAATGCTGCTCAAAACAAGATTCATCCACACGCTTATCTAGCGGGTTTTGTAGATACAGCTACTGGAGATAGCGTTCAGCTTGCTCTGGATATTGCGCGCCGCCCCGCTACAGATTTAAGTCATCAACAGCAACACTCTGACTTATCGGCTTCGCAGCAGTTTGATGAATTGTTGAATATAGTTAATGCGATATCGAGCCGTTCATTACCGAGCCATTCATTACCTAACCATTACTGGTTCACTGAGCCAAACAAAGCACGTGTTGCTGCGTTAACTTTCAGTGACGATAGCCCAAAAGCCACCAGCCTGATATTGACTCAAGCGACCGGTTTGCACGAGCCAAAGCCCTTGCTATCCAGCGAGCGTTTGATGTTTGTAGTTTCTGGCAATGACCAAGCCGAACTGGTTTCTCAGTTAACCTCGTTAAGAGAAGAGCTTAAATGCGTTAACGAATCGGCAGACCATGAACTTGCTATCGCCAGCGTGATGCATTCAAACCTAAGCCACTTTCAAAGCGTTCAACACCATGCTGGCCGTGGTGCGAACATCGTGATTCAAGCCGCTTCAATTGAGGCTGCACTACAAGAGATCACCGCGATAGAAAATGCGTTGCCAAAAGTAGTGGGTGACAATAGCCACTACAAAACGCCAGCAGGCAGTTGTTTCTCACCGATGTCTCAAAGCAAAGGTGGCGTTGCATTTGTTTACCCTGGTGTTGGCACGGTTTATCCCGGCATGTTGCGCGAATTTCACCACCATTTCCCACAGTTATTTGCTCGCTTAGAACGCGAAGGTAACTTGAAAGAGATGCTGCAGGCTGACAAAACCTACGCAGAAAACTCGCAAGAAATGTCGCTCAGTGAATTGGCAATTGCAGGTGTCGGCAGTAGTTATTTACTAACGCAGCTCTTGTGTGATGAATTCAAAGTGCAGCCAGATTTCGCTTTGGGTTACTCCAAGGGTGAAGCCTCCATGTGGGCCAGCTTAAATGTTTGGAAAAATCCGCATGCGCTGATTGAGATGACTCAAACCAGTCCTATCTTCACCACGGCTATTTCTGGCGAACTCACCGCAGTACGTCAAGATTGGCAGCTGAACGGCGACGAAAGCATCCAATGGAATAGCTTTGTGGTTCGCAGTGATGCGCAAGCGATTGAGGCTCTGTTACCAGAGTTTCCACGTGCTTACCTTGCCATTATCCAAGGTGACACTTGCGTACTGGCAGGCTGTGAAAGCACCTGTCGTGCTCTGCTCAAGAAACTGGGTAAACGTGGCATTGCCGCGAATCGTGTTACCGCAATGCACACCACACCGGCATTGAGCCAACATAGCCAAGTGCGTGAGTTTTACACACAACCACTGTTCGACGAATTGCCAAAGCATATCCGCTTTATCAGCGCAGCAGGTCTACCGACTGGCGAACCAATCAATATAGACAGCGACAGCATCGCCCTTTCGATTGCCGACACTTTCTGTTCGACGCTGGATTTCACCGCGTTGATCCAGAGTGCGCGTCAACAAGGTGCTCGCCTGTTTGTTGAAGTGGGTGCCGATCGTCAAACCAGCACATTGATCGACAAGATCAATCGTAGCGACAACGTAGCAGACCAGTACTGCTCAATCGCTTCCAATGCCAAAGGCGGTGATGATGTTGTCACGCTCATCAAATGCATTGGTCAGCTCATTACTCATCAAATTCCACTGTCTGTCGAGCCACTTATTCAAGGGCTAGAACAACAGATCACCACCGCTAAGCAATTAAGTGGTGTGTCTCAATGCAGCGCAGTGAATCATCAAGGAGAGCTAGTATGAGTTCTCAATCGAAGCCATCTCAATATCAAGCTCAAACTAAGAATAAGCAGCAAGTGAAGTGCAATAAGATCGCGATTGTTGGTATTGCTAACCAGTATCCAGAAGCGGATACGCCAAAAGACTTTTGGCAAAACTTGCTAGATAAAAAAGATTCTCGCACCACATTAAGCGCTGAAAAGTTAGGTGCTAAACCTGAAAGCTATCAGGGCGTGCAAGGCGAATCAGACCGCTTTTACTGTGATAAAGGCGGCTACATCGAAAACTTCAATTTCGACAGCAATGGCTACCGCTTAACAGCTGAGTCATTCAACGGTGTTGACCAAAGTTTCCTATGGGCTTTGGACACCAGTCGTAAGGCTTTAGTCGACGCTGGCATTGATCTGAATGCCGATGTTTTAGAGCGCACAGGCGTGATCATGGGTGCCCTTTCGTTCCCAACCACACGCTCAAACGATCTGTTTCTGCCGATGTATCACTCGGTGGTCGAGAAAGCACTACAAGCTAAATTGGCTAATGACCAGTTTTCACTGCTGCCAACCAATGAAACCGTGCAAGACCTCAACCCGATCAACGGTGCGGCAGCACACAACGCCTCTAAGTTAGTGGCTGATGCATTGGGTTTAGGCAACGTCCAACTTAGCCTAGATGCCGCATGTGCAAGTTCCGTGTATTCATTGAAGTTAGCGTGTGATTACTTGAACACGGGCAAAGCCGACATGATGTTGGCGGGCGCAGTATCCGGTGCTGACCCATTCTTTATCAACATGGGTTTTTCCATCTTCCACGCTTACCCTGACCACGGTGTTTCGGTTCCGTTTGATAGCAACAGTAAAGGTCTGTTTGCTGGCGAAGGTGCCGGTGTTTTAGTCCTAAAACGCTTAGCTGATGCAGAACATGATGGCGACAATATCTATGCAGTTGTCAGTGGTATTGGCTTGTCGAACGATGGCCGTGGCCAGTTCGTATTAAGCCCAAACAGCAAAGGACAAGTACAAGCCTTTGAACGCGCTTACGAGGCTTCAAACCTAACACCAGACAGCATTGAAGTGATTGAGTGTCACGCAACTGGCACACCATTAGGTGACAAGGTTGAGTTAACCTCAATGGAGCGTTTCTTTGCTGACAAATTGAATGGTTCTAACCCGCCATCGATTGGCTCTGCGAAGTCCAACCTCGGCCACTTACTGACTGCGGCGGGTATGCCGGGGATCATGAAGATGATCTTTGCGATGAAAGAAGGCGTGCTTCCTCCAAGTATTAATTTGGACAAGCCACTGTCTTCACCAGAAGGTTTATTTGGTTCACAGACCCTACCAACACAGGTTCAACCTTGGCCAAGTAAAGCGGGTAACTCAGAGCGCTGCGCGGGTGTTTCTGTATTTGGTTTCGGTGGTTGTAACGCTCACTTACTGCTTGAAGCGTATTCAGACACGAGTCATGTAACCCAGACTTTAGAGTCGGCATCTCCAAGCCTACAACCGTCTAATTTAAGCATTACTGGCCTAGCGTCTCACTTCGGTTCTCTGCAAAGTATCAACGCGCTGAGCACTGCAATTGAAACCAACAACGATGCTTTCATTGCTTTGCCTAAGAAACGCTGGAAAGGCTTAGACCAACATCCAGAACTACTGAATCAGTTTGGTTTACACGGCATTCCAAACGGAGCATACATCGATCAATTCGATCTCGATTTCCTGCGCTTTAAAGTGCCGCCTAATGAAGATGACCGTTTGATCTCTCAGCAATTGTTACTGATGAAAGTTGCAGACGAAGCCATCAAAGATGCCAAGCTTGTAGCAGGCCAAAAGGTTGCAGTACTCGTTGCGATGGAAACAGAGCTTGAGATGCACCAATTCCGTGGACGCGTAAACCTGCATAGCCAACTGGCTGACAGCTTTGCCAACATGGGTATTGAGCTAACACAAGACGAATACCAATCGCTAGAAACCATCGCGATGGACAGTGTGATGGACGCAGCCAAGCTGAACCAATACACCAGTTTCATCGGCAACATCATGGCTTCGCGTATCTCTTCATTGTGGGACTTTAACGGCCCTGCCTTTACGATTTCAGCCGCTGAACAGTCAGTTGCTCGTTGTATCGATGTCGCGCAAAACCTCATGTCGCAAGAATCCATGGACGCCGTTGTGATTGCAGCCGT
Source organism: Vibrio sp. 10N.286.52.F8 (assembly GCF_041468745.1). Taxonomy (NCBI): domain Bacteria; kingdom Pseudomonadati; phylum Pseudomonadota; class Gammaproteobacteria; order Vibrionales; family Vibrionaceae; genus Vibrio; species Vibrio sp. 10N.286.52.F8. The sequence continues at coordinate 75,565 of NZ_JBFRJF010000016.1, read as the reverse complement.
CGACCTAAGCGGCAGTGCGGAACATGTGATTCTCAAGAACAGCGTGAGCCCAGTGTCACTTTCTCCAAAGTTCGGCCAACCGCAAGACGGCAATTGGAATGTCGGCGAAGGCGCAGGTGCAATTGTTCTTGTTGAAGATAGTCAAGTAGCGAGCAACCAAGATACGGCTTACGGCAGCATCAACGCATTGGCCTTTGGTTCAAGCGAGAATAACAACGCCGTTGCTGATGAGTTACTGACTCAAGTCGGTATGAGCTCGAACGATGTTTCTCTGCTTGAGCTTAACCATGCACCAGAGTCTTCGTCATATCAGTCTTCGTCTCTAAGTTTAGCGAGCACAAGGACGACTCAAGCGAGTCAACGTGTTGGTCATTGCTCTGCTGCTTCTGGCATGGCAAGCCTACTACACGGTCTGCTCAACCTGAACCATGAGCCACTGAATCCAAATGTCCGCTCTAAGAACGCGATTGTTGCCAACATCAGCGAAGGCCAATGTTCGCAGCTGTTACTGAGCCAATCGAGTGTTGAATCTCAATCACTTTCCGTTCGTTTAAGCAATGAACTGGCGAGCGATGCTAAACGTCAATTAGTTAAGCAAGTGACTCTTGGTGGTCGTGATATCTATCAACATATTGCCCAAACCCCAGTGACCAACTTGGCAACGATTCAACAGAAAGCTTCTGGTAAACAAGCAACAAGAGTGGCGTCGATTCCAACGACAGCAAGCATTCAAGCAGCTCTTGTGCAAAAAGAGTTAGAGAAGAAAGCATTAGCGCAGAACGCGGTAGAGCCAGTCATCGAAACTCCTACATCAGTATCCCCTACTCTGGCGCCAACTCGCCACAGTCAGCTAACAGGTAACCACAGCAATATGACTCATGTCCTATCCGCTAAAAATGACGTGTCTCAAATCGACGCCAATACGGATGCAGCATTACAGCCGTCTGTAACACCACACAACCAAGCTTTTGCTCAAAATCAGCAAGCAGCTCAGCAAGTACACAAAGCATTCCTGCACACTCGTGCCCAAGGCATGCAAATGGCTGATGCGCTATTAAAAGCACAGCTAAACGCAGTGACATCTGGTTTAGATAGCAATGCCCTTTCTCAACAAACGAATGGTCAACAAACATCAGCTCAGTCTGTTCAAGCTCAACCGGCTCAGGTTCAGTCAGAGCCAGTAAATGTACTTGCGACACCAGCACCAGTAAAACCTATCCGTAAACCATGCATTTGGGATTACGATGATCTGGTTGAATACGCTGAAGGCGACATCGCCAATGTATTTGGCCCTGACTACGCGATCATCGATAGCTACTCGCGCCGCGTTCGCCTACCAACTACAGACTACCTATTGGTATCTCGTGTTACTAAGCTCAACGCGACAGTGAATGAGTACAAGCCAAGCACTATGACCACAGAGTACGACATCCCAGTTGATGCGCCGTATCTTGTTGATGGTCAAATCCCTTGGGCAGTGGCGGTAGAATCAGGTCAGTGTGACCTCATGCTGATCAGCTACTTAGGCATTGATTTCGAAAACAAAGGCGAACGTGTTTATCGCCTGCTTGATTGTACGCTGACCTTCCTTGGCGACTTGCCTCGTGGTGGCGATACGCTGCGTTACGACATCTCAATCAACAGCTTTGCTCGCAATGGCGACACGCTACTGTTCTTCTTCTCGTACGAATGTTTCGTTGGCGACAAGATGATCCTGAAAATGGATAACGGTTGTGCAGGCTTCTTCACTGACGAAGAGCTGGCTGACGGCAAAGGTGTTATTCACACTGAAGATGAAATCAAGGCTCGTAAGCTTGCAACTAAGCAACGCTTCGACCCTATGTTGCACTGCCCTAAAACCCAGTTTAACCACCAAGAATTACGTCATCTACTGACTGCTAACATTGCAGAGTGTTTTGGCCCGACTCACCAATCTGATCGCCACCAGCCTTCTTTGTGCTTCAGCGCAGAGAAGTTCATGATGATCGAAAAGGTTAGCCGTGTTGAACCGCAAGGTGGCACATGGGGACTTGGTCTGATTGAAGGTCACAAACAGCTAGAGCCTGAGCACTGGTACTTCCCTTGTCACTTCAAAGATGACTCAGTAATGGCTGGCTCTTTGATGGCAGAAGGTTGTGGTCAACTGCTGCAATTCTTCATGATGCACCTTGGCATGCACACGCTTGTTCAAAATGGTCGTTTCCAACCGCTTGAAAATGCCCCTCAACAAGTACGCTGTCGTGGTCAAGTTCTACCACAATCGGCAGAACTGACTTACCGCATGGAAGTGACCGAGATTGGTCTAAGCCCTCGCCCATACGCGAAAGCTAACATCGATATTTTACTGAATGGCAAAGTGATTGTTGATTTCCAAAACTTGGGTGTGATGATCAAAGAAGATGACGAATGTACTCGTTACCTGCCTTCTTTAGAAACAGCTGTCGCGACCCCTGTTATCGAAAACTTGGACCATAAAAGCTTGGGCCATACACCCGCCATTAATCAGCAGGCTTCAGCAAATGCGCCGTTGATGGCGCAAATTGAAGACCTAGAAACAGCGCCAAATAAAGGCGTGATTCCTCTTCAACATGTTGAAGCTCCGGTAACGCCTGATTACCCGAACCGCACACCCGATACGGTTCCATTCACGCCATACCACATGTTCGAATTCGCGACTGGCGACATCGAAAAATGTTTCGGCCCTGATTTCTCTATCTACCGTGGGATGATTCCACCACGTACTCCGTGTGGCGACTTGCAGTTAACCACTCGTGTCGTTGAGATCGACGGCAAGCGTGGCGACTTCAAGAAACCTTCATCGTGTATCGCTGAATACGAAGTGCCAGAAAATGCATGGTACTTTGATGAAAACAGCCACCATACCTTGATGCCTTACTCGGTGTTGATGGAGATTTCACTGCAGCCAAACGGCTTCATCTCTGGCTACATGGGCACCACACTAGGCTTCCCAGGTGAAGAACTGTTTTTCCGTAACCTAGACGGCAGCGGCAAAATGCTGCGTAACGTCGACTTGCGTGGCAAAACGATCACCAACGATTCTCGCCTGCTTTCAACCGTAATGATGGGTACAAACATCGTACAGAGCTTTAGCTTCGAACTGAGCACTGACGGCGTGCCATTCTACGAAGGTACAGCGGTATTTGGTTACTTCAAAGGCGCAGCACTGAAAGACCAACTGGGTTTGGACAACGGTAAGGTGACTCATCCTTGGCACGTTGATAACAAGCGCACGCCGGATGTAAACATCAACCTGCTAGACAAAACGACGCGTTACTTCAATGCACCTGTCTCGTCTACTGGTGAAGTACAAGAGCACTACAAATTGGCCGGCGGTCGTTTGAACTTTATCGATACCGTGCAGATCACTAGCGATGGTGGTAAAGACGGTCTTGGTTACCTATACGCTGAGCGTACGATTGACCCAAGTGATTGGTTCTTCCAATTCCACTTCCATCAAGATCCTGTAATGCCAGGTTCTCTAGGTGTCGAAGCGATCATCGAGCTGATGCAAACCTATGCGCTAAACAAAGATCTTGGCGCTGACTTCCGCAATCCAAAGTTCGGTCAAATCCAATCTGAAGTGAAATGGAAATACCGTGGTCAGATTAACCCTCTGAACAAACAGATGTCTCTCGATGTACATATCACAGCGGTTAAAGACGAAGACGGCAAACGCATCATCGTTGGTGACGCAAACCTGAGCAAAGATGGTCTGCGTATTTACGAAGTGAAAGACATCGCCATTTGTATCGAAGAAGCCCCTGCTAGCGATAAAGCTTCTGGTATCAAGAAAGCATAAGCCGCCATTAGAGACAAAGAATTAGGAAAGAATTTAGTATGACAACTCAAACTACAATTAATAATGAAAAGCTATCTCCGTGGCCTTGGCAGATTGAAGAGAACACAACTCATTTTGATAGCGCGGCAATGTCGACCATCTTAAAAGACTTAAGCCTTGCTTGTTACGTAGTGAGCCACCCAGAAAAAGGCTTAGGCGTCAGCCAACAAGCTGAAATTACATCGGGTGATTCAGCAAGTGCAGCGAACAGCCAACCTGTTAGCGCATTTGCTCCTGCACTCGGTACACAAAGCTTGGGCGACGAAGAGTTTCGTCGCTGTCATGGCGTAAAATACGCGTACTACGCAGGCGCAATGGCCAACGGCATCTCATCTGAAGAGCTTGTAATTGCGCTTGGTCAGGCAGGCATTCTTTGTTCATTTGGCGCGGCAGGCTTAATCCCGTCTCGCGTTGAGCAAGCGATCAACCGTATTCAAGCAGCGCTACCAAACGGCCCTTACGCGTTTAACCTGATTCACAGCCCAAGTGAACCTGCACTAGAGCGCGGCAGTGTAGAGCTGTTTTTGAAGCACAAAGTGAAAACGGTTGAGGCTTCAGCCTTCTTAGGTTTAACACCGCAAATTGTTCACTATCGCGCTGCTGGTCTAAGCCGTGATGCAAAAGGCGAAATCCAGATTGGCAACAAAGTCATCGCAAAAGTGAGCCGTACTGAAGTCGCAAGCAAGTTCATGCAGCCTGCTCCTGTGAAAATGCTGCAAGCTTTGGTTGATGAAGGTCGAATCACAGCAGAACAGATGGAGCTAGCACAGTTGGTTCCAATGGCGGATGACATTACTGCAGAAGCGGATTCTGGTGGTCACACCGATAACCGCCCTCTAGTTACCCTGTTACCAACGATTCTTGCGTTGAAAGAACAGGTCCAAGCTCAGTACCAATTCAAAACACCGCTGCGTGTTGGTTGTGGTGGTGGCGTCGGCACGCCTGACGCAGCTCTAGCAACGTTTAACATGGGCGCGGCATACATTGTTACTGGTTCTATTAACCAAGCCTGTGTTGAAGCTGGCGCGAGCGAACACACACGTAAGCTGCTTTCGACAACTGAAATGGCTGACGTGACTATGGCTCCGGCAGCAGACATGTTCGAAATGGGCGTGAAGCTGCAAGTGGTTAAGCGCGGTACCTTGTTCCCAATGCGTGCAAACAAGCTTTACGAGATCTACACACGTTACGACTCCATTGAAGCGATTCCAGTTGAAGAACGTCAAAAGCTAGAGAAGCAGGTATTCCGTTCAACATTGGATGACATCTGGGCAGGTACTGTTGCTCACTTTAACGAGCGCGACCCTAAACAGATCGAACGCGCTGAAGGCAACCCGAAGCGTAAAATGGCGTTGATTTTCCGCTGGTACTTGGGGCTTTCTAGCCGCTGGTCAAACACGGGCGAACAAGGTCGTGAAATGGATTATCAAGTATGGGCTGGCCCTGCACTTGGCGCATTCAACGCGTGGGCAAAAGACAGCTACCTAGATGATTACCAGCAGCGTAATGCGGTCGACCTTGCTAAGCACCTGATGCACGGTGCGGCTTACTTAGCACGTGTTAACCTGCTGACTTCGCAAGGCATCAAGCTTGATCCAGAACTAGCACGATGGAAGCCAACTCAAAGAATGGCGTAAATGACCTAAATGGACTGGTTGACGAGTAACTAATTACTCAGCGACAGGAAACAAAAAAGCGACCTTATCGGGTCGCTTTTCTTTTGGTTGTTCTTGCCAGGCTCGCTACAAAATTAAGACTTCTGCATACGCTTTTTCAAGCGCGCTAAATCAATTGCACTTGAGCGTACAGTAAGCTTGATGCATTCGTAGTCGTATTCTTCCTTCACCACACTCATGTTTGAGCGAATCTCACCGATAATGCCTTGTCCAGAATAAGGAATCGTGATCTCTTCTTCGATCATGCCTTGTTCAGCCACACCCACAATGTACTTGTGTAGTTTGGTGATATCGAGCGGGTCACGAGTCGAGGTCAGCATTGCATCTGGGAATTCTTCAATCAGCTCTAACTGTTCTTCTTCGCTCAATCTATCGCACTTGTTCAGTACCAATAGTTTTTCGCTGCCTTCAACGCCCACTTGCGCTAATACTTCGTGTACCACATCAAGCTGTGCGCGGAATGAAACATCAGAAGCATCAACCACATAAAGCAGTAATGAAGCATCATGCGCTTCTGCTAGTGTTGAGTGGAATGAAGCAACCAGATCGTGTGGCAGTTTCTTGATGAAACCCACCGTATCTGACACTAAGATACGCGGCTGAGTGATCGGCTGAAGTGCACGAACCGTGGTATCTAAGGTCGCGAATAGCTTATCTTCACCGCTCACTTCGGTTGCGGTCATAGCGCGCATCATCGAAGATTTACCCGCGTTGGTGTAGCCAACCAGAGCAACAGTGAAAAGCTCCGAACGCTGAGTGCGTCGGTTCTTCATTTCGTCTTGTACGCTAACCAGCTCACGCTTAAGTGCAGCAATTTGGTCACGTACTTTACGGCGGTCTAGCTCTAGTGAAGTTTCACCTGCACCCTGACCCATTTGACGCTCTTTATCACCGTCGGCCGTCTCACGCAGTCGAGGCACTAGGTAGTTTAGTCGAGCGATTTCAACTTGCAGACGTGCGGTACGAGTACGAGCATGACGGCTGAAGATCTCAATGATGATACCAGTACGGTCAAACACCTCGACACCCAAGTGAGCTTCTACATTACGCAGTTGAGATGGGCTCAAATCACAGTCGAATACCACTACGTCAGCAGTACCAAACTCCACGTCTTCAGATGGAAGATCATCAAAATCTAACTCATCGATACCAGCACGAAAATCAAAAGACTCATCGATAAAATCTTCATCTTCGGCTTCTTCAATCGAACCTTGGTAACCGGTTAAGTGTGCAATTTCTGCAAGCTTACCTGCACCCAACACGTTTTGTCGTTGTGTTGAACTGTGGTGCTGTGATTGTGTACCGACCACTTTAAACCCTAGGGTTGTTACTAAGCGAGCAAGTTCGGCAAGAGACTCTTTTGCTTCGTCACCTTTGAAGTCCGGTGTCGTAATAGAAATAAGTAAAGCGTTACTAGCTGAGGGTTTTGCTGTTAGTTTCATGTATTCTTCTGTTTATGCACTAATGTGCAACCTAGTATTTGGTCTAAAGTAGCGCGATCCTACGCTGTTCTCGGTCAGCTTTATAGAGCTAACGGAGGCTATTTGGCGATATTATTGCAGTTAATCCATTTATCTCGTTTATCCCTCTGTTTTCGTGAGGAAATAAAACAGGCTAAAACAACAAAAAAGACAGCATCACGTTACTTATTAGTAATTAGTGATACTGCCTTTGCTTAAGCTTAGACTCTCATTGAGCTACTGTCTCAAAAACTAAAAATCAATTCTCGCTTCAGTCTGAGCATCAAAGAATACCGCCTTTGATAAGTCAAAATGCAGCGGCGCCATTTGCCCAACTGACACTTCAAATTCTGGCGACAAGCGACATGCCACTTCTTGGTCGTTCACTTTCACCATCGCAATCGTATCTGGCCCTGTTGGTTCTAGCACTTCTAACTGCAAGTCTAGCTTGGTCGTTGCCGACACATCTTCACTTTCCTGCTCGGTAATATGTTCAGGGCGCAGGCCAATCACCACTTCTTTGCCATCTTGCTCACGCATGCTTTGTGGTAATCGAATGTGGTGCTCTTGCTCAGCTGTACCCGTTACTTTGATGATCGGATTCTGCTCATCATCCAAATCCACCATGGTCTTAATGAAGTTCATAGATGGTGAACCCATAAAGCCCGCCACGAACATGTTATTTGGCTTGGTGTAGATCTCTTGCGGCGTACCGAGTTGCTGCAGTTCACCATCTTTCATCACCGCAATACGATCCGCCAAGGTCATCGCCTCTATTTGGTCATGGGTGACGTAAACAATGGTGGTGTTAAGCTTTTGGTGAAGGCGTTTAATCTGATGACGCATTTCAACACGCAGCTTGGCATCCAAGTTAGAAAGCGGTTCATCGAACAGGTACAACTTAGGACGACGCGCTAGTGCACGTCCCATCGCGACACGCTGGCGCTGACCACCAGATAGCTGTGATGGTTTACGATCAAGCAGTTGCTCAATTTGCAGCATTTCAGCCACTCGGTTTACTTCTGCATCGATCTCTTGCTGCGGCATCTTGCGAATCTTCAAACCAAAAGCGATATTGCCGCGTACCGTCATGTTTGGATAAAGCGCGTACGACTGGAATACCATCGCGATGTCGCGGTCTTTAGGTTCAACCTGGGCCACGTCAACACCATCAATCACGATTTCACCCGAGCTAATACTCTCTAGCCCAGCGATGGTGTTCATCAAGGTGGATTTCCCACACCCCGAAGGGCCGACAAGTATCAAGAACTCCCCCGAATCGATACTGATGTCGATGCCCTTTAACGTTTCGTTGTCCGCGTTGCGATAGGTTTTACGGATCTGTTTTAAATCTAATGTTGCCATGGGTAATTATCCTTTTACTGATCCTGCCGTTAGGCCACGAACAAAATATTTTCCTGCGAAGACATACACCAACAGCGTTGGCAGCGCGGCGATGATCGCGGCAGCCATATCAACGTTGTATTCTTTAACGCCCGTGCTGGTGTTGACTAAGTTATTTAATGCTACGGTGATTGGCTGAGTCTCTGAGCCGGAATACACCACCCCGAACAAGAAATCGTTCCAGATTGCGGTGAACTGCCAGATCACCGTCACCATGATGATAGGCGTAGAGATCGGTAATAAGATCTTGAAGAAAATGGTAAAGAAGCCTGCACCATCCAGTTTTGCTGCTTTGATCAATTCATCCGGAATCGAGATGTAGAAGTTACGGAAAAACAGAGTTGTAAACGCCATGCCGTAGATAACGTGCACAATCACCAAGCCGATGGTTGTGTTCGCTAGCCCCATCTTGCCGAGCATGGTTGCCATTGGTAGTAGCACCACTTGGAACGGAATGAAGCAACCAAACAACAGTAAGCTGAAGAACAGATTCGAGCCTCGGAATTGCCATTTCGTCACTACATAACCATTGAATGCACCGAGCAATGTTGAAATCGCAACCGCAGGAATCACCATTTGGAACGAGTTCCAGAAGTAGCCTTTGATGCCTTCACATTTCACGCCCGTACAGGCGGTGTCCCACGCTTTATACCAAGCATCAAACACCCACTCTTTCGGTAAGCTCATCAAGTTACCTGCCTTGATGTCTGGCAGAGTTTTGAATGAGGTCAGCGCCATGACAAACAATGGCATTAGATACACCAAGCAGAAGAAAAGCAGTGCTGAATAAATAAAGATTCGAGCAAAATTGATGTTATTCATCATGACTTTTTCTCCCTAAGTTCAGAGTAAAGATAAGGCACGAGAATCGCTAAGATACCAGCAAGCATCATCATGGCACTGGCAGCACCAAGGCCGATTTGTCCACGCGTAAATGAGTGTGCGTACATGAATAGCGCAGGAAGATCCGATGAATAACCTGGGCCACCCGCTGTCATCGCGGTCACAAGGTCGAAACTCTTAATCGCAATGTGTGAGGTGATGATCACCGCGCTGAAAACCACAGGGCGCAAGCAAGGTAGAATGATTTTCAGATAAATAGTGGGTAAGCTTGCCCCATCAATTTGAGCGGCTTTGATGATTGAAGAATCAATGCCACGAAGGCCGGCTAAGAACATCGCCATCACGAAGCCTGACGACTGCCAAAGTGCTGCGATAACCAAGGTATAGACCGACATTTCAGAGTCGACTAACCAATCGAATTTGAAGTCGGTAAAGCCCCAATCTTGCATCAGTTTTTCAATGCCAAGACCCGGATTGAGAATCCATTTCCAAGCGGTACCCGTCACGATGAATGACAAGGCCATTGGGTATAAATAAATGGTACGAATCGCGCCTTCTTGACGGATGTTCTGGTCAAGCAATACCGCCAAACCCACACCCAACAAGATAGCAATCGCCATGAACAGAAAACCAAACACACCGAGGTTGGTGATTGAGGTGATCCAGCGATCGTTGTCCATCAGCTTTTCATATTGAGCTAAACCAACAAAGTTGAAGCTCGGTAAAAATCGAGAATTCGTAAACGACAGCGCCGCCGTCCAGAATATATAGCCGTAGATACACACCACGGTCACTAACGCGGTCGGCGCCAGTACAATCTTGGGTAACCAATGTTGCAACCTGTCAGCAAAGCTAGGCTTGGGCGCAGGCTGGCTCCTTGTGGGTTTTGGAGTCGACTCAGTCAAAACATGCTCCATAACTTATCCTTGTTGCACAATCGAGCCAATGGCTTACCTTTCGGCACCACATCAGCATCACGCATATCAGAATTGGGAGTGAAGAGTAGATAGGCTCCCTACGAGCCTACCCACCCTGGGGGTTTGGTAAAGCAACACAACCCGTCACTCACGTGCGTTGTGTGTCGCTTATCAAGTTATATTAGATAGCCGCTTTCACAGCTTTCGCTAACTTAGCCGCCGCTTGTTTTGGATCGGCATCTTTTTCGTTGAAGAAGTTGGTTACCACGTCGTAAATCGCGCCTTGAGCGTAGCTTGTTGTCGCTAGGCCGTGAGCCATACTCGGAACAAGATCGCCAGATTTCGCACTCGCTTTGAAGGTTGCCATTGAATCCAACGCACATTGGTCGAACTTAGACATGTCCATATCTAGACGTACAGGGATAGAACCCTTGTTAAGGTTGAAGACTTCTTGGAAATCTTTGGTAAGAATGGTTTTCGCTAGGTCTTGCTGCGCTTTTTGGTTCTCTTTGTCACTCAGCTCAAAGAACGCAAAGCTATCGATGTTGAAAGTGAATTGGCCATCAGTGCCCGGTGCTGGTGCACAGATGTAATCTTTACCCGGTACTTTGCCTGCCGCAGTAAATTCACCTTTCGCCCAGTCACCCATGATCTGCATTGCCGCTTCGCCATTGATAACCATCGAAGTTGCTACGTTCCAATCACGACCCGGAGAGTTGCTGTCGATGTAATCACGCATCTTTTTGAACTTGGTGAATACTTCCACCATTTTGTCACCAGACAACACGTCCATATCCAGGTCAACGAACGCTTTGTTGTAGTCTTCACTGCCTAGCACATCAAGTGCCACCGCTTCGAATACCGTCGCGTCTTGCCAAGGTTGACCACCGTGAGCCAGTGGAATGAAGCCAGCCGCTTTAATCTTGTCTGCGGCAACAAAGAACTCATCTAACGTAGTTGGAACCGTCACGCCTGATTTTTCTAAAACAACAGGGTTCGCCCAAAGCCAGTTAACACGGTGAACGTTGACAGGAACTGCGACATATTCGCCATCCCACTTCATCACTTTAGTGACCACTTCTGGCAGTAGCTCATCCCATTTTTCTTGTTTCGCAGTTGCATCGAGAGACGTTAGAAAACCTAAACCACCCCACTCTTGAATATCATGACCTTTAATCTGCGCCGCAGATGGAGGATTGCCCGACACTGCTCGAGTTTTCAAAACAGTCATCGCACTTTCACCGCCGCCACCAGCAACAGCGAAATCTTTCCAAGTATGGCCTTGTTCTTCAATCATCTCTTTCAGTACAGCTGCGGATTTCGCTTCGCCACCGGCAGTCCACCAGTGAAGCACTTCCACTTCACCAGCTTGAGAAAATGTTGAGGCAGCAAGAAGAGATAGAGTAAGTAGGGTTTTATTGATTTTCATTATTATCTTCCATGTTTTAGCGGACTCGACGTCCGGTTCAATACAGAGTCTACTTATTCTGATTTGTAAGATTGAAACAAAAGGTAAGCTCAATGTAACACAATTGTTACATTAAACTTCTAGGCCGCGTGGAATATAGACTTTAGCTTCTAAGCCGCCTTGAGGGGAGTTACGAATAATGAGATCTCCGCCGTGTCCGTGTAGGATGTTTCGACAGATTCCAAGCCCTAAACCGTGTCCTTGGTCGTCAGTGGCGAGCCTGAAGTAAGGTTCAAACACCAACTCTAACTTGTCTTCAGGAATACCTTTTCCGTGATCTTGAATAGTCACGATAACCCACACCGAATCACTGTTAATATCGACTTCAGCTGATGTCCCATATTTCACAGCGTTGTCGATAAGATTGGTCAGCACACGTTTAATGGCTAATGGTTTGGCGACTAACGGGTCAACCACAATGGGCTCAAACTCAACCAAGGTTTGATGTTGGTTGTGCAGTTCAATCACGGAGAGCATCATCTCATTGAGGTCGATAATGGCGTTGTTTTCGTGAAGGTCGGTATCTCTTACCGCTTGTAAAGCGCCCTTAACCATCATCTCAAGCTCATCGAGATCTTTGTTGAATTTGTCTTTCTTTACTTCACTCTCCAACAACTCTGCACGCAATCTAAGTCGTGTTATTGGTGTCTTTAAGTCATGGGAGATTGCCGAGAAAAGGTGCTCACGGTCGGCAACATAGCGACGAATTCGTTGCTGCATGCGATTGAAGGCTCGGGTCGCCGTCACCAGCTCCGTTGCTCCTTCTTCATTAAGTGGTGGCTGCTGAATATCCATACTCATCTCATTGGCCGCTCTTGCTAATTTTTTAAGAGGGCGTACTTGCCGACGAATCATCAAGTAAGTCAAAACCAAAAGAATGAGGGTCGAGGAAACTAAGAAGATCACCTGTTCTCTGCCGAGAATCGTATCGTCGAGTTTGACGTAAGGCGCAGGCAACAACGCGGCGATATACACCCATTCATGACTGGCTAATTCTATCTGAACAACCAGAATAGGAGGGTTAAGAGGTTCTAAGGTTAAAGTATGATGTGCCCACGATCGTGGGAGATCGCTCAAGTAGATGTCATTTTTAAGCAAACGAAGATGTTCAGGGCGAGAGAAATCAACCCGCACTGATTCGACTTTATTGAGCTTGCTACTCAAAACACTTTCTATCGCTTCAATCGAGGCGGTTTTTAAACGGGTATCAGGGATCGGTTCGACAATCAACGCCTCTTTATTGAAAGAAACGAAGAAGCGCGTCCCGCCCATGTTACGAATTTGGTCTAACACGATATGGCGATATTTGACGGGCAGAGACTGGAAGAAAGTCACTGTTGAGGCAAACATGTTCGCCATGCTCGAAGAAGCAGAACGAATACCTTCTAGTTCTTTTTGTTTGGATTCGCTATACCAAATCGACGTTGCAATGCCTTGTGCGATGACGACGGCTAGCAAGGTCAAAAGCAAGGTTCGAGCAACCAAGGAATTTGGCTTTAAACTTCTCAACCACTTCATACGGACTTCTTACTCAGTGCTCATAATGCACAGGTACAGCCAATATATAGCCGTTGCCACGCATGGTTTTGATGTAGTGCGGATATTTAGCGCTATCACCCAGTCGGCTTCGCAAACGACTTAATTGAACATCAATGCCACGCTCAAAAGGCAGTGCTTCACGTCCTCTGGTCGCAAAAGAGATGGTGTCTCGGTCTAACACCTCATTGGGGCGAGTAAGGAACAGCATTAACAGTGAGAAATCACTGCCCGACAAATCCATCTCTTCGGCGCTTTCATTGTGTGAGATTCGGTGCGCAAGTGTATCGAGAGTCCAATCACCAAAGATGATCTGTTTAGGCAATGCATCACTTGGCTTGTCGTCAACCACTTGAACACGGCGTAACAGAGCTTTAATGCGAGCCATTAATTGGCGCGGACTGAACGGTTTGGCAATGTAATCATCTGCACCAATTTCCAAACCAATGATCTGGTCGGTTTCATCCGATACCGCAGTCAGCATAATGATAGGCACATTAGAATTTTTACGAACGCGCTGACACAAGGTAAAACCATCGTCACCAGGAAGCATCACGTCTAGAAGTATCAGGTCAGGATAACCTTGGCTTTGCAGATGAGTTTCTAGTTCAACACCATCTCCCACAGAAGAAACATCGAAACCAGATTTTGTGAGGTACTCTTCCAGCAGCTCGCGGATTTCTTGATCATCATCCACCACGAGAATTCGAGTATTTGTTGGCATCGCCCAAACCTATTAAATTTACAACTTATTCACATAGTGTATAGGCTGGCCGATTGTTTGATTATTGACATGTTTGTAAAGTTAGAAGAACAAACAGATAAAGATCACAACTTAGTGACCTCTATCTGAATCTTTAGGGCTTAATCCGCTATTGGTTGGTTATGAAGAGCAGCTGATCTCCATGGCTTTACCCCACTCAGGAGGTAGAGCCGCAAGGTATTCATAATCCGGGTGTTCCGCATAAGGGTCTGCCAGTACCACCATCAAAGCGTCAATATCGCTGCTATCACCGCGCTCTGCTTTGTCTATCGCTAGCTGAGCTAGGTAGTTTCTGAGGATGTATTTCGGGTTTACCTGTCTCATATTTTCGCAGCGCTCGACCACTGAGCTATCTTCCAATTCGCAGCGTTGTAAGTAGTTATCTACCCACAGTTTTGCTGCCTCTCGATCAATTATCAGATCAATCACTTCTTGTGGCGACAAGGTGTCTAGGTTCGATAGCGTTCTAAAGAACCTTGGGTAGTCGACTTTGTTTTGCGACATCAGCTCGAACATAGATTCAAACAAACGACTGTCGCCTTCTTGTTTCGAAAGTAGCCCCAACTTACGACGCATCATCTGACTAAAGTAACCGTTCATTTGCGGTTCGTACTGCTCTAAAGCCGCCTCTAAGTCGGCCTTATCCACCAGCGGAGAAAGTGAGTGAGCCAGTGCCGACAGGTTCCAAAGCCCTATTCTTGGCTGCTGGTTAAAAGCATAACGACCTTGGTAATCCGAGTGATTACAGATCAATCTTGGGTCATATTCATCAAGAAACGCGAACGGACCATAATCGAAAGTTTGCCCGATGATCGACATGTTATCGGTGTTCATCACGCCATGAGCAAAACCATTCGCTTGCCACAACGCAATCATCTCCGCGGTACGGTCAACAACCTGATTAAACATAGCAGCGTAGGGTTTCTCTTCATCGAGACACTCAGGGAAGTGCCATTCAATGACTTTATCGGCCAGCAACTTATGCTCAGCCAACTGATTGGTATAAAACAGATGTTCAAAGTGACCGAAACGGATGTGTGATTCGGCAGCACGCACCAACAATGCGCCCCACTCTTGCTTCTCTCGATATACCGGTGTGTCGCTAGTCATCATAGCCAACGCGCGAGTGGTTGGGATATTGAGCCCTGCCATCGCTTCGCTACATAAGTACTCACGAACGGTTGATCGAATAACAGCGCGTCCATCGCCCATACGTGAATAGGGCGTTTTACCGGCACCTTTAAGGTGTAAATCGAACGTTTCGCCACTTTTCGCGACAATTTGAGCTAATAACAGCCCTCTTCCATCACCTAAATCCGGGTTATAAGAACCAAACTGGTGGCCTGCGTATTTCATTGCTACAGGCGAAAACTGCTCAGGTTCAACATTGCCAGATAACGTTTCAAGCAATTCCTCGGAAGCATCATCAAATGACAAAAAACCGAGTTCATCCGCAAGCTTATGGTTCCATGCGAGCCATTGGACATTGCTGAGCGGTGTAGGTTGAATTGGGGTATAGAACAGTCGAGGTAATGCAGTAAATCGATTGTTAAATGAAATAGAATCCCAGACAGACATGAGAGATACACTGTAGATAAAAGATAACTTAAGATTATCACAGTTTCGTAACAACTTCAGAAGTGCGATGGCGCTTGTTTATAGAGGTAAGGTGATAAACCATTCCACAAGAAGAAAGTGGTGACTAGGAGTAAATTACTGGGGGATGCTTGCTAGAAGAAGATGACTAAGAAAAAGTTAAGTGGCTAGCCTGATGAGAAAAGCCACATTTATAAGAGAAAGAGTTCTGACTTTGAAGACTTTTTAACAAGTGATTTCATAATAAAAACTAAAACTATAGAGCCATGAAGCTGACTACATTAGAGCAAGAATACCCACTAGAGAAAGGGTAGAGAAAATCCAAGTACGACTGATTACGCCAAAGTTACTGTGTTGAATCATTTCTTGATGCTGCATATGTCTCTCCTTGAGAACGTGATGGTGTAACTACAATATATCGGCTTTTCGCCAAAAGCAGCAAGCACATTAATATTAACCTTTTATGACAGCATCAAGAATATTCTGTAACCATTCACCTCTCTGATAAAACAGAAAGTTATGCTCGACTGGTCGTCGAAAGCAGTGCGCCAGCCCCAATAAAGACACCTCCAGTGACACGATTAAAGACCTTGGCTCGACCTTTCGCAAACAACCAATTTGACGACTTCGCCCCCAAGTAGGCATACACCAATAACCAAGACAATTCCATCACTGCGAAGGTAAAAGCAAACACGGTAAACTGTGGTAATAGCGCAATTGAGGGATCAATAAACTGTGGGAAAAGTGCGGTAAAAAATAGAATCGCTTTCGGGTTACTCGCGCCAACAATAAAACCACTTAAGTAGTGTTGCACCGCGCTTTCTTTAACAGGTTGAGAATCGGTTTGTTGACTGGATAGATTGTCGTAATCTTGCTGGTTAGAGCGTAAAGACTTCCAGCCAAGGTAGATAAGATACGCAGCGCCTGTCCATTTAATGACATTAAACACCACTTCTGATGAAGCAATGATCACCCCTAAACCGGTGAACGATAACGTTAAGATTCCGGTGATCGCCGTTAAGCTACCCAGCGCAGTAAATATTGATAATTTAAAACCCGACTGCACACCTTTGGTCATGCACAATAAAGAACTTGGGCCCGGCGATGCCGTTAATATCAGTACTGCCAACAAATAATAAATCCATGTATCAAAGCTCATCGTGAATCCTCCTTAACTCACTAAAACGACTAAATATTAAACACCAATATGTAATAAGCCCTCATATTAATCAACTAAATATTGCGCTTAACGTCTTCGATATAAATGCAAACATCTTTAATCTAGGCAATAAAAAACGCCATGCATTGCTGCATGGCGTTTAAATAAAAACGTTTCAAATCGAACGTCTTACTAGATGTCAGGTTCTAAGCTTACAGCCCTAAGATAGGGGCACTAACCTAATAATTGAAACCTAGTCTTTGTAGATAGAGAACTCATCAGCGCAAGCAACAAGCTGCTCACGAGTGATCATGAATACGCCATGACCACCGTTAGAGAATTCAATCCAAGTGAATGGAATCTCTGGGTACTGATCCATCATATGAACCATTGAGTTACCAACTTCACAGATAAGAATACCGTCGTCAGTTAGGTAGTCTGGTGCATTAGCTAAGATGCGACGAACCAATTTCAGACCGTCTGTACCCGCTGCTAGGCCAAGTTCTGGCTCGTGAGTAAACTCATCTGGCAGGCTGTTCATATCTTCTTCGTCCACGTAAGGTGGGTTAGATACGATCAGGTTGTATTTCTCTTTTGGCAAATCACGGAAAAGATCTGAACGGATTGGGAACACTTGCTGCTCCATGCCGTGATCTTGAACGTTCTGCTCTGCAACTTGCAATGCGTCAGTAGAGATATCAATCGCATCTACTTCAGCGTCTGGGAATGCGTGAGCACAAGCAATAGCGATACAACCACTACCCGTACACATATCCATGATGCGAGTTGGCTCTTCAGTTAACCAAGGTTGGAATTGAGCTTCGATCAGCTCACCAATTGGAGAACGAGGCACAAGAACGCGCTCATCAACGAAGAACTCAAGACCACAGAACCAAGCTTTGTTGGTTAGGTAAGCCGTTGGTGTACGATCATTAATACGCTTGATTACGCGCTCAACAATACGTAGACGTTCGCTGCTCGTTAGACGAGAGTTCATCACATGCGAAGGAACATCAATCGGCAGATAAAGAGTAGGTAAGATAAGTTGTACTGCCTCATCCCACGCGTTATCAGTGCCGTGACCATAAAATAGGCCCGCTGCGTTAAAGCGGCTAACAGTCCAACGAATCACATCTTGAAGCGTGTGTAGTTCTGATACCGCTTCTTCTACAAAAATCTTATCCAAAATTGTCTCCGAAAAGCGCTACAATACTGCTAATTACGTTTCTAATTAGAATTCATAACCTGATGAGCAAAAAAGACACCGACTTCGATGACGATTTCGCCCTGTTCAACGATGCAGTAAAGGGCGTTAAAAAGTTGCAACAGGATACCATAGTCCAGCAGCCAAAAAGAAATGCCAAGCAAAAAGAAATTACTCGAACGACAAGACAAGCCAGTGATAGCGAGTTTTATTTCTCGGATGAGTTCATTCCGCATCTTAGCGAAGACGGTCCGACGCGTTATGCGCGTGATGATGTCTCTAAATATGAGGTCAAGCGCCTCCGTCGTGGTGTCTACGTGCCTGACGTGTATCTCGATATGCATGGTATGACTCAACAAGAAGCCAAACGTGAGCTTGGCGCGATGATTGTGCACTGCGTGAAAGAGAGCGTGGCGTGTGCCTGTGTTCAACACGGTATCGGTAAACACATCCTTAAACAGAAGGTGCCTTTGTGGTTAGCACAGCACCCAGACGTGATGGCTTTCCACCAAGCGCCGTTAGAGTTTGGCGGCAATGGCGCGCTGTTAGTCTTGCTTTCGGTTCCTGAGAAGTAATTCTGGTTAACAAACTCTCTCTCACCAAAAAACAACAAAGGGCATCCCAATCATATTGAGATGCCCTTTCTAATTGTCTGCAACTTTGTCATCAAACAGAGCTCAACGAGCTTATGGATTGATGTTCCAAAGCAACTCACCTTTTTGTGTCTCAAGGTTGAAGTCGATACACGCTAGGCCCGAAGTGGGAAACATAGGCGGCGCCATGCCTGTTGCAAACTCTGCAGTTAGGTAGCCAACTAGAGGTAAATGAGAAACAAATAAAATGGTCTCTAGTTTTTCTACTTCAGCCATTGCTAAGGTCAAATCAAACACATCGTCGGACATTCCATAAGGCGTAATATCATCACAGGTTTCTACTTTCTTTCCAGAAAACGCCTGAGAGATCTCTAACCACGTTTCTTGTGCCCTTAAATATGGGCTCACCAGCACTTTATCGAATTGACTAATCCCCTGCTCATTTGCAGCTTGTGCCACGGCAAGAGAAGCCATTTTCCCGCGCTTGGTCAACGCTCTTTCTGCATCCGAGTTGGCAAAATGTTCTGCTTCACCGTGGCGCATAATGAATATTTTCATGTTCAATCCTGTCTTCGTAACATGTCGAAAGTCGATATATCCCATATATCAGCGAAACGCTACTTAGGTTTGGCTCTCAATCCAGAGAAACCGCAGTCAATATAAATAATTATATCAAGTCACTTGCCAAAGAGTTCGACTTTCTTAACAATCTTGTTAAAAGAAAATAAATTACTGATAAAAATCGATAAAAGTGATTTAGAAATCGCCAAAAAGCACTTCATATCCCAAAATATGATCACAAGGTTTGCACGCCGAATCATCGGGTACATAATTTAAAAACCACCTTCTCTGGAGATGCTCCTGTGCACTTAAGCCCAAATGATGAACATCAATACCGCTACATAACCTTAAATAACGGGTTACGTGTACTGTTAGTTCAGGATCAAAATGCTCAAAAAGCAGCAGCCGCATTAGCCGTCAATGTGGGGCATTTTGATGACCCTACAGACCGAGAGGGTTTAGCTCACTACTTAGAGCATATGCTATTTTTGGGAACTGAAAAGTATCCAAAGGTCGGAGAGTTCCAAAGTTTTATCAGCCAGCATGGCGGTAGCAACAACGCTTGGACAGGAACAGAGCACACCTGCTTCTTTTTTGATGTTGAATTGAATGCCTTTGAAACCGCACTCGATCGCTTCAGCCAATTTTTTACCGCTCCCCTTTTCAACGAAGAAGCGTTAGACAAAGAACGCCAAGCCGTTGACTCCGAATACAAGATGAAACTCAACGACGACTCACGACGCTTGTACCAAGTTACCAAAGAACTGGTGAATCACAATCACCCATTCTCGAAGTTTTCTGTCGGTAATATCGATACGTTGGGTGACAGAAACGGCGAGACGATTCGACAAGAGATCTTGGCTTTCCACCAGCAACAATACTCTGCTGACTTGATGACACTGACACTGTCTGGCAATCAGTCGTTAGATGAGATGCAAAGCTGGGTTGAGGATCGCTTTAGCTCAATCACCAATCACAACCTACAAGGCAAAAAGGTTGAAGTTCCGATTGTCGGCGAGTTAAGTACGGGTGTACAAGTCCGCGTTGAGCCGATTAAAGAAGTGCGCAAACTGATCTTAACCTTCCCGATGCCAAGCATGGACGAACACTACGGCGTTAAGCCTTTGTCGTTCTTTGCCCACCTTTTAGGTTACGAAGGTGAAGGCAGTTTGATGATGCAA
Organism: Vibrio sp. 10N.286.52.F8; assembly: GCF_041468745.1. Taxonomy (NCBI): domain Bacteria; kingdom Pseudomonadati; phylum Pseudomonadota; class Gammaproteobacteria; order Vibrionales; family Vibrionaceae; genus Vibrio; species Vibrio sp. 10N.286.52.F8. The sequence goes on along the minus strand of NZ_JBFRJF010000016.1, from coordinate 55,345 downwards.
CTCAAAGAGAAAGGCTGGATAACATCTCTCTCTGCAGGTGGTGGCGCGAGTGGCAGTAACTACCGTGATTTCACAGTCAGTTGCTCATTGACCATAGAAGGTTTAACCAAAACCGATAACATCATCCAAGCGATATTTCAGTACATCAAGTTAGTCGAACAACAAGGCATAGAAGAGTGGCGCTACCTAGAAAAACGCGCCGTTTTAGAGTCTGCTTTCCGCTTTCAAGAGCCAGCAAGACCGCTTGATGTCGTCAGCCACCTCGTCATCAACATGCAGCACTACCAAGAGCAAGATGTGGTGTATGGCGATTACAAAATGTCGCATTTCGATGACGAATTACAGCGTTCTTTGCTGCCTTACTTAACCGTAGACAACATGCGAGCGACCATTGTTGCTCAGGGATTCGAGTATGACAGGGAAGCGAAGTGGTACTTTACTCCCTACTCGGTCACACCTTTTAGCGCTGAACAAGTTCAATGCTTTACGTGCATTAACCCCGGTTGGCAGTTTGAACTCCCAAGCAAAAACCCGTTTATTTGCTACGATCTAGACCCGACTGAACTCGAAGGTGACGCTAAGTTCCCACAACTGTTAGAAGAGCTCGATGGCTTTAAGCTATGGCATCTGCAAGACCATCAATTCCGGGTGCCAAAAGGTGTGGTGTATGTTGCTATCGATAGCCCGCACTCAGTCGCTAGCCCAAGAAATATCGTTAAAACACGCTTGTGTGTAGAAATGTTCTTAGACTCACTCGAAAAAGATACGTATCAGGCTGAAATCGCCGGAATGGGCTACAACATGTACACCCATCAGGGCGGTGTAACGCTCACTCTGTCCGGGTTTAGCGAGAAACAGCCACAACTGCTCAATATGATTCTTGAACGTTTCCAAGCACGCGACTTTAGTCCAACACGCTTCGAAACCATCAAGCATCAATTGCTCAGAAACTGGAACAACGCGTCGCAAGATCGCCCTATTTCGCAGTTGTTTAATGCAATGACTGGGATACTTCAACCAAATAACCCGCCTTATTCCGTGTTAATTGAAGCCCTAGAAACGATAGAGGTCGATGAGCTCTCCTCTTTTGTTCAAGCAATCTTGGCGGAACTTCATGTTGAGATGTTTGTGTATGGCGACTGGAAAAAAGCCGATGCACACAAGATGGCTGAAACGCTAAAAGATGCACTGCGTGTTCAAGATCAGGCTTACGAAGAATCACTGCGTCCGCTCATCATGCTCGGTGAAAACGGCAGCTTCCAACGTGAAGTGGTGTGTAACCAAGATGATTCAGCAATTGTGGTTTATTACCAATGCCCTGATATTTCACCTAAAAATATCGCGCTGTATTCATTGGCAAACCATTTGATGTCGGCCACTTTCTTCCATGAGATACGAACCAAGCAGCAGCTAGGTTACATGGTCGGTACTGGCAATATGCCGCTCAACCGACACCCTGGTATTGTGTTGTATGTGCAATCACCGAATGCCGCCCCTGCTGACTTGTTAGCTTCAATAGATGAGTTCCTCAATGCCTTTTACATGGTGCTGTTGGAGCTTAACGACTATCAATGGCACAGCAGTAAGCGCGGTCTCTGGAATCAGATTTCGGCACCAGATACGACTTTGCGAGGGCGAGCTCAGCGCTTATGGGTTGCGATAGGCAATAAGGATGTTGAGTTCAACCAGAGAGAGCGCGTATTGGAAGACCTTAAGGGGTTAACTCGCTCAGACATGATGCGTTTTGTGGTTAGCCAGCTAAAACCACGCACGGCAAATCGCCTGATTATGCATGCTCACGGTAATGCTCATAATGAGGAAGAGAAGCTGTCAGCAGGTGTTGAAATTGGCTCTATTGATGAGTTTCAGTTACGCCCGAAAGATACTGAGCTAGGCTGATAAAGTTGGAATGAAAATCATAAGGTTGATGTGAAAGCATCAACCTTTTTTATTGGATGCAGTCCAAAAGCAGATCTCCTATTACGCTCCTTCGTCGCTTTAGGAGATGACGGTAGTTTTGATTGACGTGTGTTTGACCACCTTTCTAATCAACGCAATAACTTACTTTTTATCTCTCAATCATCATTCCCGAGAAGGAGGAACGACTGAGTCGGGAATCTCATTCCTTTCACACTCGTTCATAAAACAGAAAAGCCCGCATCAATTGCTTGATACGGGCTTCTTAATCAATGAGTTAGAGAGTTACTTGTAGAAAGACTCACCCAATCCAGCACGTGTCAGTAGGCCATCACATGGCGCGAAACGATCACCGTACTTCTTAGCGAAATCGTTCATCATCTCAACCAGTGACTTAATGCCGATTTGATCCATATAACGGAACGGACCACCTAGGAATGGCGGGAAACCGATACCGAAAATCGCACCGATATCACCATCACGAGGGCTGCGGATAATGCCGTCGTCTAGACAACGAACCGCTTCGTTTAGCATAGGTAACACACAGCGCATCGCGATATCGTTATCGCTCAACTTAGGATCTGGTTGCAGCTTAAGCAGCTTGTAAACTGACTTATCCACTTCCTTCTTCTTGCCTTTGTAAGTGTAGAAACCTTTACCACTCTTGCGGCCTTTACGATTGTCATTCAAAAGAATATCGAACACATCAGGACCTTGGAAACGATCGCCAAGCTCATTCACTAAAATCGGAATGATCTTCGCACCGATATCAACACCCACCTCATCTAATAAAGTGATAGGACCAACCGGGAAACCGAAGTCCAATAACGTGCTGTCGAGCTTTTCAATCGGCTCGTTCGCTAGCAGTAAATGCGCTGCTTCGTTCATGTACGGAGCAAGAATACGGTTCACATAAAAACCAGCCGTGTCTTTCACAACAATCGGCGTTTTACCTTGCTTCTTCGCTAATGCAACAACCGTAGAAATCGTCTCTTCTGACGTAGTTTCATGAGGGATAACTTCTACTAGCGGCATTTTTTCGGCTGGGCTGAAGTAGTGAAGACCGACCACGTTTTCTGGTCGCTGCGCCTTCTCCGCAATCTTATGGATCGGCAATGAAGACGTATTCGTCGCGAAAATAGTCTCTGGCTTGGCATTGGCTTCGATGTCCGCAACCATTGACTGCTTAAGGTCGAGGTCTTCAAATACCGCTTCAATCACCACATCGGTGTGATTAAAGCTCGTAAAGTCGATACCACCAGACAGTTGAAGCATCTTACTTTCAAGGCCCGCTCGGCTCAGAATGCGACGCTTACGCTGCTTATCGAACAACTTGAAGTTGTAGTTAAGCGCGTTCAGTACACCTTCATTTGATACGTCTTTAATGCGTACAGGCACTTTCGCCTTAGCAACACTGACATGGCTGATGCCTGCGCCCATAAGACCACCGCCTAGCACACCAACACGCTTAACCGCTTTGGGTTCTGCGTCTGCGCCGTGTTCTTTTTTCATTTCCGTGGTTGCAAAGAAAATCGAACGAAGGGCTTTAGACTCTGAAGTCATAACCAGTTCTGAGAAACGCTTCGCTTCATACTGAAGACCTTTATCAAAGCCGTTCTCAAGGCCATAACGAATCACGTCTAAAATCGCATCCGCTGCTGGGTAATTGCCGCGTGTTTTCTGATTGGTCTTCTTAGAAGCTTGTTCAAAAATCACTTTACGACCAAGGCCGTTACGTGAAATCAGCTTTTCTTTGGTCGACGCTTGGCTTTTCGACGCAAGGCGCTTACCTTTTTTACTGCCCGTATTCTTTTCAACAAAGCTTTTAGCGACTTCAAGCAGGATAGTTTCAGGCACACAAGCATCGACAACACCGAGCGATTTCGCTTTCTTAGCGCGCAGTTGCTTACCCGTAAGGATTAGGTCAAGAGATGGCAGCAAACCAATAAGGCGAGGTAGACGCTGTGTACCGCCAGAGCCTGGTAACAGACCTAACTGTACTTCTGGCAGACCAACGCGAGTCTTATCTGAATCGGTACATACACGGTAATCACACGCCAGTGCAAGCTCTAAACCACCACCTAAACATGGGCCGTGAATCGCTGCGACTACTGGGTACGGTAGTTCAGAAAGCGTTTGGAACATCTCCTGCCCTTGGCGAGCCAGAGACTGTGCTTCGTCAGCCGTTATACACGCATCAAGCATTCTTACATCAGCACCAGCGATAAAGTTATCTGGCTTAAGAGAATGAACGATTAGGCCCTTAACTCGGCTTTGCTTTTCTTTGAGTTGCTCGAAGATGGCTTTCATTTCTTCAGCAAAAGCCGCTTGCAGCGTGTTCATTTTCTCGTTTGGTACATCAATCGCTAACCAAGCAATATCTTGCTCATCGATATTGAGAGTAAATGCTGTCGCTTTCTTTTTGGTTGATTCAGTCGCAGAGGTTGAATCTGGTTGAGCGACTGTTTCTTTTTCTGTTGTTGCATCAAGAGTCGTAGACATTATTCTACCTCCAAGATCATTGCTGCACCTAAACCACCAGCCGCACAAGCTGTGTTCAATGCCAAGCCGCCACCGCGACGTTTCAGTTCACGTAATGTTTGAGTCATCATGCGCGCGCCAGTCGCTGCAAACGGATGTCCGTAAGCAATCGAGCTACCCAGCACGTTGAACTTCTCCATATCAATCTCACCGATCGCTTTGTCGCGGCCAAGATTCTTCTGTGCAAACTCATCGCTCGCGAACATTTTAACGTTAGCCAAAACTTGGGCAGCGAATGCTTCATGCATCTCGATCAGTGTAAGGTCTGACAACTCTAAACCGGTGTTCTTTAATACTTGTGAGGTCGCGTAAGTCGGGCCCATCAACATATCTGTTTCAACACCAATCGCTGAGAACGCATAACCACGAATATAACCAAGCACTTCTAAGCCTAGTTCTTTCGCTTTACCTTCGCGCATCAACATCACTGCTGCACCGCCATCAGTCAGTGGCGTAGCATTGGCTGCCGTTACACTGCCGTACTTTCTATCAAAAGCAGGACGTAGCTTGGCGTATCCTTCAACCGTTGAGTCGTGGCGAATGTTGTTGTCTTCCGCTAGATACTTTTTGTAAGGCGCCGGGAATGCAGTCATCACTTCGTCTTTAATCTTGCCTTCTTTCCATGCCTGAGAAGCCAAAGAGTGAGAACGGTGAGCAAGTGCGTCTTGAGCTTCGCGAGTAATACCATGCGTCTTAGCCATTTGCTCAGCCGTTTGTCCCATGGATAAACCGGTCGAGTACTCTGCAACTGCAGGTGGTACTGGCATCAAATCTTTTACGGAAAGCGTTTTAAGAATCTTCAGCTTTTGACCCATAGTTTTCGTTTTACTCAGCGCTAATAGATTTGCCGCTAACTTTTTCGAAACACCGATAGGCAATACAGAAGAAGAGTCCGCACCGCCTGCAATACCGACATCAATCGTGCCAGCCATAATGCTTTCGGTCACGTTAACTGCCGCTTGGAAGCTGGTCGCACATGCTCGTGTGACACTGTAGGCATCGGTATTGATGTTCATGCCTGTGCCCAACACGATTTCACGCGCAATGTTCGGCGCTTCTGGCATTTGCACTACTTGGCCGAACACAACTTGTTCGATAAGCGCAGGATCGACATCCGTTCTTGCAAGCATTTCACTCACAACCATTTTGCCTAAGTCGACCGCAGGCACTTGGCTAAATTCTGTGCTCTGACGAGCGAATGGGGTTCGTAATCCAGCGACAACGGCAACACGTTCTCCAGAACGCGTTTTGACTTCCTGTTTGCCCATGGTTTCTCCTTAAAGTTAAGAGGTCTGACCTGAAGCATTGTAAAGAAGTTGTTAATTAAATCAAACGAGCGTTTAAATAAACGTGATACGAGTATCTCACTGTTTGAAAATATAACTGCGCATTCAGGCGAACCTTTTTGGGGGAAAGGTTGCCGTAAGAGACTAAACTATTGTAAGCAAAGACTGTTATCGCTGTGTAGGGAATGGTTTTCTTGAGGCAAAAAAAAACCACACAAAGCTGTGTGGTCGGAATGTATATAAAGCAATTAACTTAGCGCCAATTGAAATAATCAGTTTCCTGATTAGGAGAAAGTAAAGTCAGCCTTCAAAAGGAAGTGTCGTCTTGCTCAACATGCTAGCCACGAATGACTAACTAGACGACAAGGTGTACTATAACGAGTTCGAGGCCTTAGATTTTGAAGTAGATCAATTTTAATGTGATTTTACGATTTCCTGCCGATCGTTAGCTCTAAAAATATAAAAACGAAGCACAACGTATAGAGGACAGCTATACGCAGAGCAATTATGGAGGCTCGTGTGTCAATAATAAAAATGTTTGGAAAGAAAACAGCCAAGCGTCCGGTCAACTCTGATATGGACAAACAAAGAAAATACGAAGCACTTGTGCGCGCCTATCATCGTGACCTCTTTCGCTACGCCTATTGGTTATGCAAAGACAAAAGCATTGCCGAAGACTTAGTTCAAGAAACTTGCCTTCGTGCATGGAAGTCACTCGATAGCCTTCAAGATGAAAAAGCCGCCAAATCTTGGCTGATTACCATCTTGAGACGCGAGAACGCTCGACGTTTTGAACGCAAACAGTTTGATCTGGTTGATATCGACGATCACGGTAACGATGCTAGTGTCAGTGATGACCCGCACCATCAGCATCAGTGGTTGCAAGCCCAGATCATGAAACTTGAAATTGATTACCGTGAACCTCTCTTCTTGCAAGTGATTGGTGGTTTTAGTGGTGATGAGATTGCCGATATTCTCGATCTCAACAAAAACACGGTGATGACACGTTTATTCAGAGCTCGAAATCAGTTGAAAGAGCTGTTGGATACAGAAGAGGCAGAGAGGGGGCAACATAATGGATGATTTGGAATTTCGTCGTCGTGTATTGTCGGAACCTAAACAACGTACACAAGATATTGTTGATGCGACCGCGAATAGCGAAGCCAATAGTAACTTCTTAGACGATGTACTAGCGCTTGATAAACAGATCCACTCTGCGATGAATGTGGATGTGCCAGACGATCTTGCTGATCGTATTCTGTTCAATCAGACCTCAAGCGAAGAAAGCAAAGTAGTAAGGCCAACGTTTGCGAGACGAGCAATGGCAATGGCCGCCTCAGTAGCATTCGTTGCAGGTTTATTAGTTGGCCAAGTGAATTGGGGAAATGCATTCGTTTCACCTGCGCAAGCTAGTTTAGTTGATACAGCGATGAAGCATGTTGTTGATGAGAAGAGCTTTGTTAGTAGCATCGATGAACAGGTTACATCGCAGCAGATCAACGCAAAAATGAACCCATTTGCTTTTCAGTTTGATGACGCTTTCCCTTACCATGTTTATTACCTAAACCACTGTGGCTTTGGTAAATCCAACGCAGTACATATGGTCTTCCAAGGCGCAAAAGGCAAAGTAACACTGTTTTTAACCGGTATTCCAACAGACAAACCTATCGATTTTGATGAAAAAGGCATGTCCGGCTCGGTAACACCCGTAGATGGCAGCAGCTTAATCCTTGTGGGTGAAAATGGTGAGGATGTTTCCAAAATCGCCGAAAAGCTGACAAAAATGATCAAACCAATGAGCTGATTCGCTCTCAAAGCCCCGTCACAAAAGGCCCAGCAATTATATTACTGATATTGCTGGGCTTTATTTATAAATAAACCACAAAACCATTCACACCACCAATACCTCTAGAGTTAAAACTCTAAAAAACAGCATTTCACACCATTTTCGTGCCAGATAGGCGTCATTTCCATAATTTTCCACTCAAAATTCCCAATGGTCGGATTTGTATATCGTATACTTGCGAATAGGATCAGCCACCATTGAGCAATTGCTCAAATTAATCGCCCTGTAGAGGCGGATATATAAAGGAATAAATGAATGACTACCAACAACACGCGTCTGTTTAAAAAGTCTCTTTTAGCAGTAACAATTACACTGGCGTCTTCGCAAGCGATGGCAGCAGGTTTCCAACTTAACGCACAATCAGCTACCGGTATCGGCCGTGCTTTCGCTGGTGATGCAGTAATCGCAGATAACGCGTCAGTAATGGCACGTAACCCTGCGGCAATGGCACTGTTTGACAAAACTGAACTATCTCTTGGTTTTGAAAGCATCACTTCTATGATTGAAGTCAAGGATGCTACTTACACAGGCTTCATGGGCGGTAATTCTAGCAATGCTGACTATGACGATGCTGGCGATACTTCGATTGCACCAAACATTCATCTAATCGTTCCAGTAAATGATAAATTTGCATGGGGTGTAAATGCTTATTCTAACTTCGGTACAAAAACTGAATTCAGCGATAGCTATGTGGGTGGTGAATACGGCGGCCTAACAGATGTAAAAAGTGTTAACTTTGGTTTAGCTGGTTCATACCGTCTAAACAAACAGTGGAGCTTTGGTGCAGGCCTTGACCTTATTTACGGTAAAGGCGAACTGAAACGAACAATGAGCTCGGAAGTTAATACTCCGCCAATCCCAGGCTTGCCACAAGCAGGTCAAACAGTTCTTGATGCTGAAGCGGATGGTTGGGCTGTGGGCTTTAACCTTGGTACTGTTTTCGAGTTAAATGAAAATAACCGTTTTGGTTTGGCTTACCACTACTCTCCGAAACTTGAAGCTGAAGGCGATATCAGCTACCAAGGCACTGAATATAAAGATGATACCCTTCATATGCCTCTACCTGATATGGTCGAGTTCTCTGGTTTCCACAAGATTGAAGATACTAAATTCGCAGTTCATTACTCAGTGCAATGGATTGGTTGGAGCTCATTTGACAAGCTAGAAGCAGACAAAGCAGGTGTTCTAAACAATTACGAATGGCAGAATGGTATGCACTACTCTCTAGGTGGTACATATTACATGAATCGCGATTGGACACTTCGTGCCGGCTACATGTATGACACAAGTGCACAAGATGAAGTCACTTCAGTTTCAGTTCCAGATTCAGATCGCCAATGGTTCTCAGCTGGTTTCACATACCACATCAACGAAGCGTCAAACGTAGACTTTGGTTTCACATACTTAATGGGCGACGATGTTAAAGTTAATGAATCAACTTCTGTTGTTTCGTCAATTTCAGCAACAACTCGTGCAGATGCAATCCTAATGGGTCTACAGTACAGCCGTAGCTTCTAATATAAGCTAATAAGTAATCCCCAAAGGGTCGCATTATGCGACCCTTTTTTATTACCTAAACCACTGACCCACATCAATTTAAGCTTACAACTGTAGCCTGCAAGGTCAATATATGACTACAAGTGTACGCTCAAACTTCGCAACACAGCCGAAACATTTAGATTATTTCTCTAATAATTAAACACATTTACTCATTAAATCCCTAAAACACTGTTTTATTCGAATTTCATTTTTAAAGTAATGACTCTAAACGTAGAATCACGCCACTAAATACTTATGATTCAGCGAACATAATAATGAAAATGAATAAGACTCTTCTATCTGCTGCAGTGGCAGTTGGACTACTTTCGACTTCTACCGTCACTCACGCGGCAGGTTTTCAACTAGCAGAATACTCAGCAACAGGCCTTGGCCGCGCATACGCTGGTGAAGCTGCAATGGCTGACGGCGCAGACGCACAATGGCGTAACCCTGCCATGCTGACTTACCTAGAAGGTACTCAGGTTTCTGTTGGTGCTATCTATGTTGACCCTAACATCGATATCGACGGTACTTCTACGTCCATGATGGGACAATCTACTTCGTCAAATTCTAGCGATTTTGCGCACAGTGCAGTAATCCCAAACTTTTATGTTTCTCATAAGTACAACGACAAGTTCGCATTAGGCTTTGCTGCTGGCACTAACTACGGTATGGAAACAGACCTAGGTAAAGACTTTGGTGGCGCAAACCACGGTAACGAAGCAAGTGTTACTACGATGGAGCTAAACCTAAACGCGGCTTACCAAGTACTTGAAAGCGTATCTATTGGTGGTGGTATTCGTTACATCATGGCTGAAGGTAGCTTTGGAGCGGTATCTACAGTTAACTCTCTAGTTCCTATGCCTCAAGGTACAGCTTTAAAATACATGGAAGGTGATGACACAGCGTGGGGCTGGCAAGTTGGTACCGCTTGGCAGATCAATGAAAACAACCGCCTTGGTTTTACCTACAAGTCAGAAGTAGACCTAACGCTTGAAGGCCACGCAAATGGTGTCGCTTTTGATGCTGTTGCTGGCGCTTTAGGTACTCCTGTGAAGTCAAAATATAACGGCTCAATGCAACTTGCATTGCCAGCTACCGCCGAGCTAGCAAGCTTCCATCAACTATCAGATAAGGTCGCTGTACATGCGAGCGTTAACTGGACTAACTGGAGCAGCTTTAAAGAACTAGTAGCTGACATCCCTGAATTCGGTCCTGCTCGAACTCAAGATATCAAGCAAGAGAACTGGGAAGATAACTACCGCTTTGCTCTTGGTACTACTTACCAAATGACGCCTAAGTTAGCTCTACGCTCTGGTATCGCATACGATACTTCAGCGGTAAGCGATGAGCACCGTACGGCAACGATCCCAGAAACAGACCGCACTTGGTTAAGCATTGGTGCTGGATATCAATGGTCTGAGCAACTAACTCTAGATGCTGGCTTCACTTACATTCTAGCTAAAGACGCAAAAATGGTTGAAGATGACGCAAGTTCTGCACCATTTGGTGGTGACTTCGAAGGTGAAGTAACAGGTAGCATCTGGCTAGTAGGTATCCAAGCTAACTACCGCTTCTAATCTACCTCCCTAAAAGTAGAAAGCATTAAAAAGGCTCGATGTTATTTTCAACATCGAGCCTTTCTTTTATCAGTTATTCAAAATCTTATATCTAGTAATCTTCTAGGTATCCGTCAATGAAATCTTCTTCTTCAAGATCGACTTCTTCCGGTTCGATTTCGGCTTTAAAGTCACGACGTTGAATGTAAACTTCACGAGTCAGAGCATATGGATCTGGCGAGTCATCCAACAGAGCTTCTTGAGAAACTAACTGAGCACGAGTTTCCATGCCTTCGAATGCCCACTTTCCTAAGCTAGCCCAGAAGTTCAAGAAAGACAGAGGCACATACATACCATCAACGGTTTCAGTCACTTCGCGCGTTGTTACTGGGCCATAACCCGGTACCATGAAGTACGGACCATTTCCTACCCCGTAATGACCAATCGCATCAGAGAACGACTTATCATCGTACTTGGTGATCCCAGCTTCGCTAGCAATATCGATTAAGCCTAACAAACCAATCGTTGAGTTAATCCAAAAACGATTGAAATGGTCGAGTGCTTTTTCACCATTGCCCATAATAAGGTTATTCACCATGCTTGATGGTTCGTCTAAGTTGGCTAGGAAATTGGAGATACCAGAACGCACTGGCACAGGGGTGTAGTCAACATAAGCGAGGGAAACAGGGCGAACTAAGTAAGGATCTAGATATTCGTAGTTGATATCCCACATCGCTCGGTTGAAGCCTTCAAAAGGATCATTCGGGTGGAACTCTTCGACGTATTCAGAGGTTTCGAGGTTATCATCGTTAACACTTTCGTCCGGCGCACTTGAACACCCAACCGTTAAGCTTGCGATAAAAAGTAAACTCGAGAGTCTTAAAACACTGACAGACATATCACCTTTTCCATAAGGAATTCAAATAATAAAAAAGGCCAGCAATCGCTGGCCTCAATTGTTTGGCTAAGTCTATACCGTTTATCTGCAAATCGGAATAGATAACACCTATGCAAAGTGATGATTAATATTGCTTATTGATATCAATGGTAACTGGAGCGCCCAATTCAACCACTTCACTTTCACCGTACCAATCACCTTCGCGAGTTGAAACGTTGCCGTCTGTATCAAGCCTAGCTCTAACCATCAGTGTTTCAAGGCTAGACAGCTCTTGCCCTTCCAGCATGCTGTTGCCGTCATCTAGCACAACCGTACGAGGGAAAGTCCCTAGTGGGTAGCGTGCCGCTGCGATAGGCATTGGAGAACCATCAGCTCTGTGTACTGACACAATTAACACTGAGTTAGGGTCAGCATTCACGTCTGCAGATAGATCGAGCGTTACAGCAACAGTCTTACCTTGGTCGACACCCATAGTGTCGCCCATTTTCTTCTGAGCACTTTCAATACTGCGCGAAAGCATTTCATAGCGACTGTCTTGTGGACCAATCATCTGTTGCATGATGCTCCAGTACTTCACAGCACCTGGGTAGTCTTGACGCTCAAACGCATCAAACGCAAGCAGTGAGAACACACGAAGGTCAACGTAATCGTTTTGAATCAAACGGCTCAAAATCAAACGAGCTTGGTTTTGATCAGCTTCATCAGGAGAAAGCATCAGTGCTTGTGCGAAACCTAACTGAACATCTTCATTCTTAGGTTCAAGCTTGTAAGCTCGTTCCATAGAATCTTTTGCTGTTTCAGCGTCGCGGTTAGCCAGTGCAATACGACCGAGTAGCAACCAACCTGTTGAATCTTTTGGTTGGTAATGCAGACGAGTACGAAGCGCTAGAGTCAAATCTTCCAACTCATCATCCGTTAGTGCACCACCTTCCGATGACATTAGCTTTTTAGACAATTCAGGAAGGTTCGAGCTCACTTCTTGCCAGTGTTGAACTTTGTCCAACGCACCGAACTTAAAGTACATACCATAAGTCACAACGACGACAAGGATGATCGACGGTACAACCACACCAAGCGTAGAGATTTGAGTCTTCTTCATCTCTTCTTGTGCAGGAACATCATCAAGCAGAGACTGTTTCAAATCATCGATCAGTTCTTGTTGGTTATCAACAAGACCTTCCTCTGCTTCTACTTCTAACTCGACAAGACGGTCTTTATAGAATGCTTTGTTCAACTCGTCGCGAAGCATTTCGTCATTGTTTGCCTTCTTGTTAATGAAAGGCAGAACAATTAAGAAAATTGCCGCTAGCGAAAGGATAATGGTAGAAATCCAAAATAGAGTCATTACTTCTTATCTCCGTCGTTCTCTTCATCGAGTAACGCTTTTAAGCGAGCTTCTTTGTCTGCATCCCAGTCTTTATCTGACTCTACTGCCGCTTTCGATTTTGACTTTCTGCTTCGCAAAATGATCAAGCCAAATCCAAACACAACCACCGCAAACGGACCAATCCAAAGGATCGATGTTGCTAGTGTCAGTGGTGGATTGTAAGTCACAAAGTTACCGTAGCGAGCAATCATGTAATCAATGATATCTTGCTTCGACTTACCGTCTTTTGTCATCTCGTACACTTTTTGACGTAAGTCGACCGCTAACTCAGCGTTCGAATCACCAATCGTGTTGTTCTGACATTTAGGGCAGCGTAATGTATTGCTTAGCTCTTTGAACTGCTGCTCTTGATCTACGGTATCAAATTCATGAAATTCGATAGGTGCAGCAGAAACCGTCGCTGAGATTGCGAACGTAGCAAATAGAGTAATCAATGCCTTTCTAATCATTTCGATTCCTCCAACAACTCTTGATACATCGGCTCAAGCGTCGATGCCCAGTTGGTCGGGTTCACATCACCAACATGGCGGTAACGAACCACACCGTTAGCATCAATTAGGAAAGTTTCAGGTGCGCCATACACGCCGAGGTCAAGACCTAGCATGCCATTACCATCAAACAGGCTGATTAGGTACGGGTTACCCAGCTCTTTTAACCAACCAACCGCTTTATTGCGATCATCTTTGTAATTAAGACCAATGATCTTAACCCCTTGACCAGCAAGTTTGTTCAGGTAAGAGTGCTCTGCATAACAAGTAGGGCACCAAGTCGCCCATACGTTAAGAAGCAACGGCTCACCTTTAAAGATAGCTTGATCATGCAGCTTACCTGGTTGCTCTAAATCTTCTAGGTCAAACTCAGGCACAGGCTTACCAATCAATACGGATTCAAGCTTAGTTGGGTCATCACCCGACTGGTTGCGCATTAATTGCGTTGCAAAGATTCCAGCTAGAACCATGAACGCAATCAATGGAATGAATAAAATCTTCTTGTTCATTCGGATTAAGCCTCCTGCTCTTCAGCCGACTTTTTGGTTGGCTTACGGAAACGGTAACGACGGTCACTGATAGCAATAGCGCCACCAATCGACATGATCAAAGAGCCTGCCCAGATCCAACGTACAAATGGTTTGTAGTAGATACGTACAGCCCAAGATTTGTTGTCGTCTAAACGTTCACCCATCGCGATGTAAAGATCGCGCGTTACACCACGGTCAATCGCTGCTTCCGTCATCATAGACTTAGCGGTGGTGTAGAAACGTTTTTCAGCGTGAAGCGTGTTGATGTATTTGCCTTCTTTAGTAATTTCAAAGTCAGCAATGTAACCATCGTAGTTAGGACCATCTTTGTCACGAACCCCTGTAAACAGGAAGCTGTATTCTTCAAGCTGGTAGCTTTCACCAGGTGCCAGACGAACATCGCGTTCGATGCTGTAGTTTTGCACCATCGCGATACCAATCACTGTCACAGCTAAACCGATGTGACCACACATCATTGCCCAGTGGCTTCGAGGTAGCTTAGTTAGACCTTTCAGGAATGTGTGACGGTGAGTCGCACGTTCATGCAACTCAAAGCCGTGCATGAAGATAATCCAGAACGCCATTACCCAACCAGCAAACGCAGTACCACTGAAGCGGTCGGCCAATAGAGCAACCATTAGCGCACTCAAGCCAAGTGAGAATGCACCTGAAATCAGCATTGGTTTAACAAGCTTAGATAGGTTGTCACGTTTCCAGCGGATCAGAGGACCGATACCAAGCAGGAACGAGAACGGGATCATTAACCAAAAGAACAACATGTCAAAGAATGGTGCACCGATAGATACCGAGCCCAAGCCTAACTGTTTGTGAACTAATGGCAGTAGCGTACCGACTAATACAACGACAAGCGCTGCAATCAATAAGATGTTGTTACCAAGCAGTGCGTTTTCACGAGAAACCAAATCGAAGTTACCGCGAACACGAACCGATGCGCCTTTAACCGCGAACAACAGCAGTGAACCACCAATAACAAAGACTAGGAAACCTAGAATAAACATACCACGAGCAGGATCCGACGCAAACGCGTGAACCGATACCAAGATGCCTGAACGAACTAAGAATGTACCTAGTAAGCTTAGCGAGAATGCAGAGATAGCCAGCAATACTGTCCAAGCTTTAAATGTGCCACGCTTTTCTGTTACCGCTAGTGAGTGCATCAGCGCAGTACCAGCCAACCAAGGCATGAATGAAGCGTTTTCTACTGGATCCCAGAACCACCAGCCACCCCAGCCAAGTTCGTAGTAAGCCCACCAAGAGCCTAGTGCGATACCTACTGTTAGGAATAACCAAGCTGCGATTGTCCAAGGACGAGACCAACGAGCCCATGCCGTATCTAAACGACCACTCATTAGAGAAGCGATGGCGAAAGAGAACGCTACCGAGAAACCTACATAACCCATGTAAAGCATTGGCGGGTGAATAATCAAACCCGGGTCTTGCAGTAGTGGGTTCAAGTCACGGCCATCTACAGGGAAGAAAGGCAATGTACGTAGGAACGGGTTAGACGTTACGATAATGAACAGCAAGAAGCCGACAGTAATCAAACCCATGATAGCCAGTACGCGAGCCACAGACTCTTGAGGCATACCACGACTAAACGTCGCTACAGCAACCGTCCAACCCGCTTGGATAAGAACCCAAAGCAGTAATGAACCTTCGTGAGCGCCCCAAACCGCCGTAATTCGGTAGTACCAAGGCAGTTGGCTATTCGAGTTACTTGCTACGTATTGAATCGTAAAATCATTTGTGTAGAACGCGTAACACAGGATAAAGAACGAAATCGCTAAGAATCCGAACATACCCCACGACAACGGTCGTGCGCTGTTCATCAATAATGTGTTATTTCGAGCGGCTCCATACAGTGGGAGCACGCTTAGCAGCAATGCAAGTCCCAAGGACAGGATCATCGCAAAATGGCCGATCTCGGCTATCATTGAGCATTTCCTTCTTTTTGTTCAGTCGTGTATTGCAAAGGCTCATGGGTTTTCTTCATTGCTTCCGCAACTTCAGAAGGCATGTACTCTTCATCGTGCTTTGCCAACACCTCAAACGCTTCGATTGTCGTTGCATTTTTAAGAACACCCTGAGCAACAATACCTTGGCCTTCACGGAAAAGATCAGGAAGGATGCCATCGTATAGAATTGTTACTTTAGGGCCTACATCTTGCAAATCAAAGCTTACACGTAGTGATTCATCGTCACGGCTTACAGAGCCGACTACGACCATGCCACCAATACGTAGGCGTTGACCAACTTCAGGTTTCTTACCATCTTTGCCGTTGACCAGCTCAGTTGGTGTGTAGAACAGATCCATGTTCTGGTTAAGTGCGTAAACCATCAATCCAACAGTCGCACTGATACCAAAAAAGATCGCTAAGACAATGCCCAGCCTCTTTTTACGTCTTGGGTTCATAGAGTGTTCTCCATATTTTTTGCTGCATCGATACGAGCTTGACGATCAATCTTAGCTTGTACTTCATTTAGTAATTGCTTACCACGACGAACGCTTACGACCAGTAAAATGATCATCGCGAGGAATGTGATTCCAAATGCACTCCAGACATACGAGGCATAACCTCCCATGGCAAAGAAATCACTCAAAGATTCAAAATACATAATTACCTACCCTACTACGCTTTTTCAGCCGCAAGCTTGCGAACCCATGGACGGTGACTTTCTTTACTGATGATTTCGTTACGGAAACGAACCATAGTCACAGCACCAAAGAAAAAGGCGAAGCCGAAGATGTTAAGAAGAAGCGGCCATAACATGTCACTTGAAATAGAAGGCTTGTCGAACTTAGTGATCGTCGCGCCTTGGTGAAGTGTGTTCCACCACTCTACTGAAAAGTGAATGATAGGTAGGTTGATGACACCAACGATAGCCAAAATGCCTGCCGCTTTCGCTGCTGTTTTTTGGTCGTCAAAAGCGTGGTGTAGTGCAATCACACCCAAGTATAGGAATAGAAGAATCAGCTCTGAGGTTAAACGCGCATCCCAAACCCACCAAGCACCCCACATTGGTTTACCCCAAACTGCGCCAGTTAGTAACGCAATGAAGGTAAACACAGCGCCAATCGGTGCCATCGCCAGTGCGGCCATGTCTGATAGCCTTACCTGCCATACCAAACCGATAAAGGCAGCAATCGCCATCGACATGTAAACGCCCATCGACCAGATTGCAGACGGAACATGGATGTAGATGATACGGAAGCTATCGCCTTGTTGGTAATCAGAAGGCGCAAATGCAAGCCCCCACACGGTACCGACGGATAGACACAATAGCGCTAGGATCGAAAACCATGGCAAAAGTTTACCAGCAAGCTGATAAGAGGTTTCTGCTTTGGCATAGGGATGGAGCCATTTCCACATGTTGTAATCTCACTCTTACTTCATATTGCTTACAGCTATTAAAGCTATAATTATAATAATTTTATTTGTCTTGCTTTCAGTTTTATTGACTCTATGAGTCCAATCGACACATTTGGTTCACATTGGCTATACGATAACGGAACCCCAATCAGTTCACACTTACTCTAAGTGCGGCACTGATCGCAAAAGGCGTCATAGTCATCGCACCCATTAACATTGCCCCAAGCACCGCCAATTGACCGTTGTATGCAACGCCCAAAGCCGCAGCGTCAATCGCTGACGTCGCGAAGATTAAAATGGGGATGTAAAGCGGCAAGATTAACAGGCTTAACAGGACTCCGCCCTTCTGTAACCCAACGGTTAACGCAACACCAATCGCACCAATAAAACTCAATGCGGGTGTTCCTACCAGCAAGGTCAACACAACTGAGAGCCATGTATCAAAATCTAAAGACAACAAAACAGCCAATAATGGGCTGATTAAAATCAATGGTAACCCGGTCAACAACCAGTGTGCTATGACTTTGGACAATACTACCAACTGCAACGGGATTGGCATCAGCATCATCTGTTCAAGGGCGCCATCTTGAAAATCATCACGGAAAAGACGCTCTAAAGAGAGCAATGCAGACAGCAAAGCGGCCACCCAAACAATACCCGCAGCAATACGCGCAAGTAGGTTTGGCTCTGGGCCAATACTCAAAGGGAAAAGCGTGATAACAATGATGAAGAACCACAAAGGGTTAAAGATATCCGCTTGACGTCGAAACGCGATAAGCAGTTCGCGTCGGATAATCGTGGTCATTGAAGAGATCATATTACTCACCCAACTTTATTTTTCTTAGTTTCGGGCTATCAGCAAACATATCTTGGTGTGTGGTTAACAACACAATGCCACCGTTGTCTGCATGCTGAGAAAAAAGAGATTCGAGAACTTTCACGCCCTGCTTATCAATGGCAGTCAGCGGCTCATCAAGAATCCACAACATTTGCTTGCTCAACCAAAGGCGAGCCAACGCAACTCGGCGTTGTTGGCCTGCTGAAAGTTGCCCCGCAGGTACGTCTTCTCTGCCCGCAAGCCCGACTTGAGCCAGCGCGTGGTAAAGCTCTTCTTTGCTGGTACCGCCACTGTGAATCGACTGATAAAAGCTCAGATTCTCATAAGCACTAAGCTCGCGCTTTACGCCTGTTTGGTGACCAAGAAAAAGTAAATTTTGATGATAAACATCTCGACTCGATTCAATAGACTCACCGTCCCAAGAGATAGTGCCGTCATCGCGATCGCCTAAGCCAGTAATAATCCTAAGGAGTGTCGTTTTCCCGGTACCGTTACGACCTTCAACTTGAACCAGCTCACCTGGTTTCAATTGAAAAGACAACGATTCAAACAGAATCCTGTCGTCACGAATAGCAGTTAAATTTGAGACTTCTAGCATAGGTAAATTTAGTCGAGTAATGAGAGCGCTATAGTAGCACACCAACATGGTGACAAAACAGGACTAGGCGTTTTCGATAGAACAAAGTCGGTAAGAAACTGTTACCACCTCATCACAATTTACACATTTTCATCAACAAACAAGATATTGTCGTAGATACAAGCACTTATAAACATCGTTCTATATAGATCGGACAGGCATAAAAAAAGAAGCCGAAGCTTCTTTTAAGAGGAATACGTAATAAACATCAATTGCTCAATACGAATTAAGCGCTCAATTTAACGACGTCGAGGCGGGTCTCTGCGATCGCGAGAGGCATCGGGTTGCTGATCGTACGATGAAGGGTCGCTTCGTAATGAAGGAATTTTCTCTTTACCAGCAAGCTTGTTCTGCAGAGACATCATCAGCTCAGCTTCTGCTTTGGGTAATTCACATTCTTCAATTAACTCGTTAATCCCAGCGCCAAGCTGAACCATTTTCGTTGCACGTGTGTACAAACGTCCATCGGTATCCGCATGTTCCAGCTCAACAATACGTTCATTCAAATGTTTGATAAGATCTTGTTGTTCAGTCACTTTCTGGCCAAGGCCAACCACAACAGAGCGAACCTCAAGTAATTGCTTACTCGATTTTTGAAGCTCTTTGTCCAAGTTACGAACTTGCAGGCGTGACTGATCGAGCTGCTTTTGAATCGCACGTTTTACTTTGCTAATCAAAATCAGGATAAATAACGTAAAAACCCCAACGCCTGATATCAGAGCGACAGGGCTTAAAGGAAGCGCTTCAAACATTACAGGTGAGCCATCTCATCCCATTCGTCTTCGCTTAGTAGTTTGTTTAGATCTACTAAGATAAGTAGCTTGCCATCTCGGTTACTTACACCTTGGATGAACTTAGCACTTTCATCAGTACCAACACTTGGCGTTGTGTCGATTTCAGAAGAACGCAGGTAAACCACTTCAGCAACGCTATCTACTAGAATGCCAATTACTTGACGCTCAGATTCAATAACGATGATACGAGTGTTGTCTGTGATTTCACCTTGCATCAAACCAAAGCGAGAACGAGTGTCGATAACAGTAACAACGTTACCACGTAGGTTAATAATACCTAGAACGTAATCTGGAGCACCCGGTACTGGAGCAATTTCGCTGTAACGTAGTACTTCACGTACTTGCATTACGTTGATGCCGTAAGTTTCTTCTTCTAGCTGGAAAGTCACCCATTGAAGTACTTCATCATTCGTTTGCTCTTTTCTTACTTCAACTTCACTCATATGAGACATAGATAATCCTCTTGCCGTCGTTACCGACCACTATTATTAACTTGATGCTTATTGTTAGCCCAATGCTTATTACTAGCTTAATGCTTTTACATCTAGCCCTGCGTTTAGCATGGCGATTAATGCTTCAACATGAATCAAAGCACACATTTTTTCTTTTACCATACCAGCGAGCCATGGGCGTTTCCCTGCCATTTCTCGCCAACGTACTTTGTCTGTATTAAGTAGCTCGGTGCCTTTGAGCTCTGTGCCCGCTAGGCCCCACAAGCTCTCTCCAAGCATCACTATATATTGATAGTTTTCTTTGTATTCGTCACCTGATAGTTTCTCAGACATCACCCATTTTGCGGTGTCGACCACATCTAGCTGACTATCACGGTTGGTTTGTAAACCCAAATACCAAGCTGGCTTACCAATGATATGACTTAACTCTTCAAGGCGATGGATGCCGCCAAGCTCATCAAGTGGCACCGCAAAGGTCACGCCGTTTACATCAAAATACAAGACTTGAAAGTCTTCTTTGCGAACCGTACTTTCCCAAGAGGTAAACTGGTCAGCACCTCCTGCTTGAGTTTCGGGTTCAATAACTGTCTCGGGATCAGGAACGTCAAGTTCAGGCTCAACAGCCTTAACTTCTACTTGTTCCGTCTCCAACGATTCAGCTTGTAACTCTTCAATTTGCTGCGATTCAACAGGTGGCTCTAAAACAATTGATAAATCGGGTTCTGGAAGATTCCAATCCTGAATCTCTGGCTCTTCGAACACTTGAACAGACTCAACCGCGGCATCAAACATTTGCATGTCTGCTTGCTGGGCGATTTTCTGGGTGTTCTGATCCATCAACTCATCAAGGTTCAGTTCATCAACAACATTGGTCGCCTCTAAACGACTCAGTAGTTTCTGAACATCTTCAAGGTTAGGGACCTCAAACTCAGCCGCGCGTATTTCTGCGTAGCTAGAGTGGTGACTCGAAAATTGGCGCTCTGGCTCTGGCTCTGGCTCTGGCTCTGGCTCTGGCTCTGGCTCTTCAGATTGTGATTCGTCGCTCGACTCGTCAACAAAAAAATCGTCAGATTCAAAGCTTTCATCGCCTAATAACGCAGTAAAGTAATCATCCAGTGCTTGTTCACTAGAGAGACTTGGCTGCGCCATTGTTGATTCTTTATTCGCGCTCATTTATCGCCAACCTTTCGAGATAAATAAGCAACTGTTTATAAGCAAATACACCACGGCTACCCGATGCAAAATGAGAGGCTGGCAAGCGTTTTAGGCTCGCGTCTCGAAACTTGGTATCAATCGGCACAGCAGACGTCCAAACTTGGTTTGGGTAATCATCTTTGAGCTGCGTTAATGTTTGCAGTGAGGCTTTGGTTCGCTTGTCGTACATCGTCGGGACAATCGTCACCTTAAACGGTGTTTTGCGCGACTTCTGCATAATGGTCAAAGTGCGAATCATGCGCTCTAAGCCCTTCATCGCCAAAAATTCCGTCTGTACCGGAATCAATATACGATCGCTTGCAGCCAATGCATTGACCATCATCACACCAAGAATTGGCGGGCAATCGATCAACACATAGTCGTAGTCATCTTTTAAAGCGGCCAAAGCACGCTTCAAGATCAACCCCATGCCGCTTCGATTTCCCATTACACGGTCTAATGTCGCCAAAGACATGTGGGCAGGAATAATATCGATACCTTCGACTTCCGTCTGTAAAAGCAAAGGTCTTACCGTCTGCGCGTTAAACTCACGCAACTGGAACAGATCAAACAGGCTCGATTCCACCGTATCTGAGTCGTACCCCAGATAGGTGGTCAGTGATGCATGTGGGTCAGTATCAACCAATAGAACACGGTGCCCCTTCAACGCAAGTAAACCTGCTAGAGTCACGGTCGTGGTCGTTTTACCAACACCACCTTTTTGGTTTGCAACACTCCAAACAATCATTTCGATTTACCTAAGCTAACCCAACTTCAACCAAGATCCTTTCCGCTATGCGGTCTAGAGGGAGGTCTTCAGTAGAAATGCCAGCTTTTGCTACAGCTTGAGGCATACCATATACAACACAACTATCTTCGTCTTGTGCCCAAATCGTCGAGCCCGCAGTTTTCAACATACGCGAACCTTCTCGACCATCTGCGCCCATACCGGTCAGTATCATAGACAAGACTTTGTCGCCGTAGATCTTTGCAGCAGAGCCGAATGTGACATCCACACAAGGCTTGTAGTTCATGCGGTCGCCGCCATCGATAATTCTTAGACGTGCAGACCCTGCTCGGCCATCAACCATCATCTGTTTACCACCTGGAGCAAGATACGCCACTCCAGGTTTTAACACATCACCGTCTTGCGCTTCACGAACTTCAATCTTGCACAAGGTGTTCAATCGACTAGCAAAAGCAGCAGTGAAAGTTGCTGGCATATGCTGAACTAACACAATTGGGTGTGGGTAGTTAGCAGGGATGCGAGTTAAAATCTTCTGTAGAGCAACAGGGCCGCCAGTCGAAGTACCAATTGCTGTTAATTGATACTTCTTACCTGACGCTCTGAATTTCGCCGTTGATGCAACCGCAGGCTTCGCTGTCGAAGTCGCAGCTGCTGTTGAAATCGGCTGGCGCAATGGCGTAGGTGTTGAAGTGGTCGCTGTCGCTCTCGGCGCAATAGGAGCACGACGCATAAACGCACGCTTCGCAGCAATCTGAATTACACGTTGTTGAAGCAATGCAACTGCATCGTCACGGTTACGTGCAATGTCTTCAAACTTCTTAGGTAGGAAGTCGAGAGCACCTGCATCTAACGCATCTAACGTTGCTCTCGCTCCATCATGCGTTAACGATGAAAACATCAAAATAGGCGTTGGAGACGCGGCCATGATCTCACGAACGGCAGTGATGCCGTCCATGACAGGCATTTCAATGTCCATCGTGATTACGTCAGGTCTTAGCTGTTTCGCTTTCTCAACGGCTTCTTTACCGTTTACTGCAACATCAATGACTTCTAGGCGAGCCTCTGAGTTGATGATCTCACTAACGCGACGACGAAAAAAACTCGAATCATCAACGACTAATACTTTAATCGCCATATTTATCCTTAAATTAAATTCTTGACGCAGCTGCGTACTGCTTCAACAAGTCCGGCACATCAAGAATCAATGCAATGTGTCCGTCACTTGTAATTGTCGCGCCTGCCATTCCTGGCGTGCCTTGCAGAAGCTTATCAAGCGGCTTGATCACGACTTCTTCTTGACCGATAAGCGTATCGACAACAAAACCAACACGTTGGCTACCAAGTTGTACGATAACAACATGGCCGTGTCCTTTGCGCAGTTCAACAATACCCGCTTTAGGTGCAAGCCAGTTTTGCAAGTAGAACAACGGAATAGACTTATCGCGAACGATGATCGTCAGCTGACCATCAACCACGTTTGTGCGGCTTAAATCTAGGTGGAAGATCTCGTTAACCGATGCCAATGGCAATGCAAATGGATGACCGGCAACACCGACCATCAAGGTTGGTAGAATCGCTAGGGTTAGTGGAACCTTGATGGTGATCTTGGTGCCCTGTCCCATTTCTGAATCAATATCAATAGAGCCGTTCAGCGTGTTGATCGCTGTTTTCACAACGTCCATACCCACACCACGACCAGAGATATCCGAGATCTGCTCTTTGCTTGAGAAGCCAGGAGCAAAAATCAGGTTGAAACACTCTTTATTCGATAAACGAGACGCTGCATCTTCATCCATCAGGCCACGTTTAACCGCGATAGCACGAAGCTTATCAGGGTCCATACCGCCACCGTCATCAACGATAGCCAGTTCAATGTGGTCACCTTCTTGAGAGGCAGACAGAATCACTTTACCCGTTTGTGATTTACCCGCAGCAACACGGTCGTTTGGCATTTCAATACCATGATCGACAGAGTTTCTCACCAAGTGAATCAGGGGATCAGCAAGTGCTTCTACTAAGTTTTTATCAAGGTCCGTTTCTTCGCCACGCATTTCAAGAACGATGTCTTTCTTCAAGCTACGAGCAAGGTCACGGACAACTCGTGGGAAGCGACCAAATACTTTCTTGATCGGCTGCATACGAGTCTTCATTACCGCACCTTGAAGGTCTGCAGTAACAACATCTAAGTTAGAGACAGCTTTCGACATTTCTTCGTCGTTGCTGTTGAGGCCTAGGCTGACTAGTCGGTTACGCACCAATACCAGTTCACCCACCATGTTCATGATGGTGTCCAGTGTTGATGTATCAACACGAACTGTCGCTTCAGCTTGTTGCTTCTTAGCCGGCACTTTAACTTCAGCTTTTGCTGGAGCGCTCGGTTTTGGCTCAGCTTTAACGGCAACTGGCGCAGCAGGTTTAGGCGCAGCTTGAGGTGCTACTGCCTTAACTTCTGCTGGCTTAGTCGCGGCATCCAATTCTTCAATCGAAGGTCCATTACCTGAGCCATGTAGTTGGTCAAGTAACTTCTCGAACTCTTCGTCAGTCATCAGATCATCGCCTTCAGACATCGCCGAAACAGGTGCTGCTGGCGGCGTTGGCGGTGGAGGAGGCGTTGAACTTGCCGCTGTCGGGCTCTTACCCGCACCGTGCAATTCATCTAATAACTTTTCAAATTCGTCATCAGTAATATCACCACTGTCAGCAACAGACTGAGGTGCAGCGGGTGCTGGCGGCGGTGTTGGTGCAGAAGGCGCTGTTGGTGAACCACCTTTACCGTGAAGCTCATCAAGCAAGCGTTCAAACTCATCTTCAGAGATATCATCGACTGAAGATGCATTGATGTTTGAGCTTTCAGCAGCAATAACAGGCTCAGGCGCTGCAACAACAGGTTCAGGGATAATAGGTACAGGCGCTTCTACTGGTGCCACTTCATCCGCAGACTCTGGTTTACAGAGACGGTGAAGTTCATCCAATAAAGATTGGTCGGCTGGCACTAAAGGTTCCTGATCTTGCACGGCGCGAAACTGTACATTGACTGTATCTAGCGCCTGCAGCATGGTATCCATCAAACCTGATGTTACGCTGCGTTGGCCGTTTCGCAGAATGTCGAACACATTCTCAGCACCATGACAAGTATCCACCAGCTCAGTTAATGCTAGGAAACCAGCACCACCTTTTACTGTATGGAAACCACGGAAAATAGCATTTAATAGGTCTTTGTCGTCAGGGTTATTCTCAAGCTCTACCAGTTGTTCTGATAGGAGTTCAAGGATCTCTCCTGCTTCGACTAAAAAGTCCTGAAGAATATCTTCGTCTAAATCGTAGCTCATACGTTACCTTTAAAATCCAAGACTGGATAACAAATCGTCGACTTCATCTTGAGATGCGACAGCGTCTTCGCGCTCTTCTGGGTTCATAATTGGACCTTCAGGCGCAATCGATGCTTTCTTCTCTGACTCTGGAGTTGGCTCTTTTTGATTCGCACCGAATACCGTGAGAATCTCGACCAAACGTCCTTCCACCTCATTCACCAAGGTAATAACTTTGCTGATTATCTGCCCAGTTAAATCTTGGAAATCCTGAGCCATCAAGATTTCAGTCAATTGTCCGCGTAGTTCAGTACTGTCGCCTTCTACTTGGACAAGCAATCCATCAATGCGGTGACATAAAGCTTTAAATTGTGCCAGCTCAATGCGGCCATGCATCAGTTCATTCCATTGAGGCCTTACTTGAAGTAAACACTCGTGTAGGTTGTCTGCGATTGGCATACAGCGATCGACAGCGTCCATCGTCTTATTTGCCGCAACTTCCGTTTTATCAATGACATACTGAAGGCGATCCCTTGCATCAGGGATTTCGTCATTTGCGATAACGCTGATGCGTTCATCGAAATTGAATTGAGTCAAAGAGTCGTGGAGGTCGCGTGTCAGACTTCCTATTTCTTGAAGCATTGGATTGTCTTGAAGACTAAAGTTATCTTCATAAATGCTTCTCACAAGAGAATCAGCATTTTGCTGCTCATCGTTCTCAAGCAGCTCTACTAATTTTTTTGCTTGTTCTAATGAAATCATCCTGAATTCGGCCTTACTCCGCATACTTTGTGCGCTTAGGCTATCGAGATAAACAGATAACTTATCAGTCAGTGTTTACCTAGAAGTGCCTAAATTTATTGATGCTTATAAGCGATCAAAAATCTTATCAAGTTTCTCTTTCAGCGTTGCAGCAGTGAAAGGCTTCACAATGTAACCATTAACACCCGCTTGCGCAGCTTCGATGATCTGCTCACGCTTCGCTTCAGCTGTGATCATAAGCACTGGAAGGTGCTTAAGTTCTGCGTCTGCGCGAATGTGTTTAAGCAGGTCAATCCCTTGCATGCCTGGCATGTTCCAGTCAGTTACCACGAAATCAAATTCGCCTTTTTTCAGCATAGGTAACGCGGTCAAGCCATCATCTGCTTCTTGAGTGTTGTTGAAACCTAAATCGCGAAGTAGGTTTTTAACAATTCGGCGCATCGTTGAAAAATCATCAACAATGAGAATTTTCATGTTTTTGTTCAAATTAGCCTCCACTGAATAGGATCAGTGTTGTTAGTCGTTCTGTGTCCAAGCACTTAACTTAGTGCGTAAACGCTGCATAGATTGGCTCAGTATTTGGCTGACACGAGATTCGCTGACACCTAACACTTCCCCAATCTCTTTTAAATTGAGTTCTTCGTCGTAATAAAGCGAAAGCACAAGGCCTTCCCTTTCCGGAAGTTGTTTTATCGAATCGATCAAAGCTTGGCGGAATGACTCATCAGCAACCCCTTGAAAAGGCGTATTATCTTGAGAGTCTTCATTCGGAGATATTACATCATCTGAGACGCCTAAATCTTCAATTCCAACCAGTCTTGAGCAATTAATGTCAGTTAAAGCACTGTGATACTGCTCTAAACTGAGCCCCATGTGTTTTGCCACTTCGGCATCACTCGGGTCGCGGTTGAGGATACCCTCTAATTCCGCAATTGCACTGCTGATTTCTCGATTGTTCTTATGAACCGATCTCGGCACCCAGTCCCCACGGCGAATGTCATCCAACATTGCCCCGCGAATCCGAATACCAGCATACGTCTCAAAGCTTGCGCCTTTGGTACCATCATAGTTTTGTTGCGCTTCAATCAAGCCGATCATGCCAGCTTGAATTAAGTCATCAACCAATACATTAGGCGGTAATCGCCCCAACAAGTGATGAGCGATACGTTTAACCAACACAGAGTACTTCTCAAAAAAAGCCTGTTGGCTATTGTGATTAGCGTGTTGGTCGTAAGTAAGCGCTTTATTCACCAAATGGTTCCTCTATAAATTCAGTACGATTCAGCAGCCTTTCAACAAAGAACTCCAAGTGTCCGCTCGGTGTTTTTGGTATTGGCCAGGTCAAGGCTTTGTTAGCCAAAGAGCTGATTGCCAATGCAGCTGGAGAGCGAGGAAACGCATCGACTACGATTTTCTGTCTCTTGACTGATTGACGTACTTTATCATCTAAAGGAATACATGCTACGAGTTCGAGGCTCACATTCAAGAAGCGCTCTGTGACCAAAGTCAACTTTGCAAATAATTCTCGGCCTTCGCGGTAGCTTCTGACCATATTTGCAACAACTTTGAATCGCTGAACTTGGTGTTCTCTGCTTAAAAGCTTAATCAAAGCATATGCATCCGTGATCGAGGTAGGTTCATCACATACCACGACAACCACGTCTTGCGCCGCTCTTGAGAAGCTGATCACCATGTCCGAAATACCGGCTGCGGTATCAACCAACAAGATATCCATCTCGTCTTCAAGCGAACCGAATGCGCGAATCAAACCAGCATGCTGTGCGTGTGAAAGTTCAGTCATGCTTTGAGTGCCCGATGTCGCTGGAATAATTTTAATTCCGTGCGGCCCTTCGACAATCGCATCCTTAAGTTCACATTCGCCAGCCAACACATGCCCAAGGTTTCGTTTAGAACGAATACCTAGCATGATATCGACGTTCGCTAGTCCTAAATCGGCATCTAGCACCATGACTTTTTTGCCTTGGCGCGCCATGCAAATAGCCATACCTAACGTCACATTAGATTTACCAACGCCTCCCTTACCACCGGTTACAGCGATAACTTTTGTGAGTGAAGGCTTGGTTAAGCGACGGAGGCCGCTAGCTTGGTCATGTATCATATTTTCATTCATATTTATCCGCCGCCTAGAGCCCTTCAGAATCGCTATTCCAGTAATGAGGTTCATTCTCTGTAGATTTTTCTAATAGCTCATTAGCCTTAGCAATCATGTACTTTGGCTGAGCTATAACGATATCTTCAGGAACTCGTTGACCATTTGCTATGTAAGCAACTGGTAATGCATTTTGTATTACGACACTGATGAATTCACCTAGACTTAGGGATTCATCCAGCTTAGTCATGATGCATCCCGACAACGGGATTCTTCTAAAGTGTTCAATTGTTTCTTGCAGCACTTTGCGTTGCGCGGTTGCAGGCAACACAAGGTAGCTATTGATAACGGAACCACTCTCTTGCATCAATGTGTCTAACTGCTCAGATAGGCGAACATCTCGTTGTCCCATGCCTGCAGTATCGACCAGAATCAGGCGACGATTACGTAACTGATATATTACATCGGCCAGTTCGCTAGAATCTTTAGCAACTCTTACAGGACAACCCATAATTCGGCCGTAGATCGATAACTGCTCATGTGCACCTATACGATATGTGTCAGTTGTCACTAGTGCGACGTTATCAGCGCCATATTCCATGGCAGCACGTGCAGCTAGCTTTGCAACAGTCGTTGTTTTACCCACGCCGGTTGGGCCAAGTAGAGCCACAATACCGCCGCGTTTTAAAATATCTTTTTGTGTAACGGAGATTTGGTCAGCAACCAGAGCTAACAGAGCCTTCCATGCACGTGCAGGTTTAGTATCTTCAGGAATGTAGCAAGCCATTTGATCGGCAAGCTCTGCAGATACACCCATACGTTCAAGGCGCTTAATAAGCATGGCTCTCAGTGGTTCACGGCGCTCAACTTCTTGCCACATCAACCCAGAAACTTGATGCTCTAACAGACGACGAATTGAGGTCATCTCTTCGCGCATCGTTTCCATTTCAGTATCAGAACCTTTGGACTGAGTGTTCTCTCGACCACGATCATAACGGGTAGGATCCAAGCGAGGTGTCGGGCGCTCTACTCTGCGGTCTTCAGCAATCAACTTAGACAAACCCGTTTCACGAGCAAATGCAGAATCAAGATTTCCGTGAGACTGTTGGTTACCGTGAGATTGCTGATGGCCATGAGACTGCAAATTGCTTTGAGTCTGATGACTATGAGGCTTATGGCCCGTGCTTGATTGGCGATTGAGCAATGCTGACAATGAATCTTCATTTTCTGCACGATGCTGTGGCTCATCATCGGCGCCATGACTGTATTGCTTAAGCATATTCGCAAAGCGCTTAGTCATTGAGCGTCCACCTTCAACATTCGACTGTAGGCTAACCTTGTCATCGTCTAGTTGACGTCGCCCAGCAGGAGCTGCGGGCGCGGCCATTTGCGTATATTGGCTTTGTGCAGGCTGCTGAGGTTTATTTAATCTCTGGCTCGCTGTCGACGGGCTGGATTCGCCATCAATAGCGGCAACAATTTCCACGCCACCTGCGACCTTTTTGTTAGACATGATCACCGCTTCTGAACCAAGTTCTTCTTTAACTTGGAGCAGAGCCGTTCGCATATCTTTTGCAAAAAATCGTTTAATTTTCAATTCGATTGTCCGTTCTAATTAGGCGGCTTAATTACCAACAGCTTGTACTATACGTATCTGCTTTTCGTCCGGTATTTCTTGGTAAGACAAGACTCGCAAGCTTGGGATCGTGTTCTTCACGAACTTAGCCAGAGTCGAACGCAACACGCCAGAGGTCAATAGTACCGCGGGCTCACCTTTCAGCTCTTGCTCTTGTGTAGCGTGGCTGAGAGAGGTCTGTAAACGTTCGGCTAAACCAGGTTCAATACCAGCAGATTCTCCGCCGGATGCCTGCATGGTTTGATGCAAGATTTGTTCCAGCTCAGGAATCAAGGTTATCACTGGTAACTCGGGCTCTATACCATTGATTTCCTGAACAATTAATCGTTTCAATGAGATGCGAACCGCCGCAGTAAGTATGTCAGGTTCTTGACTCTTACCTGAATACTCCGACAAAGTTTGGACTATGGTTCGAATGTCACGAATTGGAATCGCTTCATTCAGCAGGTTCTGTAGCACTTTCACAACCACACCCAACTGCAATTGATCCGGTACAAAACCTTCCACCAGCTTAGGTGTTGAGCGGCTGAGCATCTCAAGTAAGTTCTGAACTTCTTCGTGGCCAATGAGCTGCGATGCGTTGTTGGTTAGCAGCTGGCTAAGGTGTGTCGCCAGTACTGTAGAAGAATCTACAACGGTATAACCTAGAGCTTGTGCGTGTTCACGCTGCTCTTCACGAATCCAAACCGCTTCAAGGCCAAAGGCAGGGTCAATCGTCGGCTCGCCATCGATCATGCCATAGACTTGGCCCGGGTTAATCGCGAGCTCCATGTCTGGCTTAATCTCAGCTTCACCCACAGCAACACCCATCAGGGTAATACGGTAGCTGTTTGGTGTCAGTTCTAGGTTATCGCGAATGTGTACCGCTGGGATCAAGAAACCAAAGTCTTGAGACAGCTTTTTACGCACACCTTTAACGCGTTCAAGCAATTCACCACCTTGGTCTCTATCAACCAAAGGAATTAAACGGTAACCCACTTCTAAACCAATAATATCGACAGGTTGAACATCATCCCAAGAGAGCTCCTTCTGAGAGCCTACTTCTCCATTCGATTCAACTGTCGCCGGAAGGTTAGGCTCTTCCGCCTTCTTCTTGTTCTTTTTATCGATGTAATACGCCCCCGCGCCTGCAACGATGGCAAGGCTCAAGAACGAGAAATGTGGCATACCCGGAACAATACCCATGATGCCAAGGATGGCGGCGGTGATCATCAAGGCTTTTGGATTGTCGAACATCTGGAAGACAAGTTGCTCACCCATATCTTCATCAGTATTTTGGCGCGTTACCATCATCGCAGCTGCAATAGACAGTAATAGAGATGGAATTTGTGCAACCAGACCATCACCGATAGTCAGTAGCGTGTAGATTTCGATTGCTTCACCAAAACCAAGATCAAACTGAGCCATACCAATGCTCAAGCCACCAATGATGTTGATGAATAAGATTAAGATACCAGCGATCGCATCGCCTTTAACAAACTTAGAAGCACCGTCCATCGAACCGTAGAAGTCAGCTTCTTTGGTGACTTCAAAACGTCTCAGACGCGCTTGGTCTTGGTCGATCAAACCTGCGTTCAAGTCGGCATCGATTGCCATCTGTTTACCCGGTAAGGCGTCTAACGTGAAACGCGCGCTTACTTCCGAGATACGACCCGCACCTTTGGTTACAACCATGAAGTTGATGATCATAAGAATCAAGAACACCACTAAACCAACCGCGTAGTTACCACCGATAACCACGTTACCGAAGGCTTCAATCACGTTACCTGCCGCGTCGCCACCTTCGTGACCATGGAGCAATACCACACGTGTCGAAGCAACGTTCAAGGCCAATCGAAGTAGAGTCGCAATCAGCAGGACGGTCGGGAATGCAGCGAAATCTAAAGGCCTGCGGGTATAAACCGATACCAATAGCACAACCATAGACAGTGCAATATTGAAGGTGAAGAACATATCCAACAAGAAAGCTGGAATGGGCAACACCACCATAGCAAGCGTTGCAAGTACCATAACAGGTGCACCAATCGCAGGCATGGCACGGTTAGGGATTTTAGGTAGCTTGTCCACAAAAGGCAGGGAGAATTTCATAAATCTAGACAGTTTCGCTATGTTGTAGCTCTCTGAACAAGTGGATTAGGTCTTAGTCAGGGCTGTTTGCTATGGGCTTATAATGTTCAGGCTACTACAGCAAACACTGTACCAACATCTCACGTCAAATTATCGCCATCACCTCTATAAAAGGAAGATTAGCTAGCTCGCTATTATCAGGGTTCATCACGCAGAGCTCAAGCAATTGATCTAATGACGTAAATCAGGTGGGATCGGCATATTAGAATCTTGCAGCTTTGGTCGCTCACCACCTCGTTTTCGGTACTGTTTAAGCTGGAAAACATATGCAAGCACTTGTGCAACTGCTGTAAACAGACCGTCAGGAATTTGTTGTTCTAGCTCAGTGGTATGATAAAGCGCCCTCGCCAATGGCGGCGCTGGAACGATATATATGTCATTTTCACGCGCAATCTCTCGGATCTTCATCGCCATGTGGTCGACACCTTTAGCAACCACAATTGGTGCTTTGTCTTGATTCTGCTTGTAGCGCAGCGCCACTGAGAAGTGCTCTGGGTTGGTGACTATCACGTCCGCTTGCGGCACATCGGCCATCATACGACGCTGAGCCGCCTCCCTTTGCAACATGCGAATTCGACCTTTCACCTCAGGCTTACCCTCGGTGTCTTTGAATTCGTCTTTCACCTCTTGCTTAGTCATCTTCAGCTGATCAGCGTGTTGCCAAATCTGGAATGGGATATCAATCGCCACAACAATCAACAAAGAACAACTGATCAACAGAATAAAGTTGAGCAAGATATCCAAGGCATGGAAGATGTTTTGTGGATAGACGTCCATGCTCAGCTGCATTAAATCATGCTGAGAGGCTTGAATCAGATAAATCGCCATCCCCGATACGAGCGCTACTTTAAGAATAGACTTGAGCAGTTCAACCCAACTTTGCAGGCCAAACATACGCTTGATACCACTGAGTGGGTTGAGCTTAGACGCCTTTGGCATCGCCGCTTGCATTGAGAAGTTAATCCCACCGACACCCGCAGCGCCGATGACGGCAGCAACAAACAAAGTTATCAGTATCAAAAACAGCGGGAACAGCAGGTTCACCAGTGCACCACCAGCGATTTCTAGGAGTTTGTTAGTGTCAAAGATCTCGTCGCGACTCAAAGAGAACAGGCGTTGCATCGCCTCGAACAAAGCCTTCGCCATCGATTCGCCAAACCACATTAATGCAATCGCACCGACAATTAATACCGATGCTGACGCTAGCTCTTTTGACCTTGCAACCTGCCCTTTCTCTTTGGCCTGTTGCAAGCGTTTGGGCGTGGCGTCTTCTGTGCGTTCTTGACCGTCTGACTCTGCCATTTCAGTCTCCTAGCAATCTAACCGGATTAGACGACATATCTGTTGTTCGCCCTGCATCCAGAATAGCTCATAGTGACTATACAAGCCGCCAAGGATGTACCAACAAAGTAACAGACCCACGAGTAGCGCAAATGCAAAACCCAAAGAAAAGATGTTTAATTGAGGTGCCGCACGCGTCATTACACCAAAAGAAAGGTTAATCGTTAGCAGCGCAATAATCCCCGACAATGACATCGCTAATGCCGTTTTGAACATGATGCCGAGCCACAACGCGAGCTCTCGAAAATCCACAGAGGTTAGAGAGCCACTGCCAATCGGCAAGGTCTTAAAACTAAACACCACCAGCTGCAGCATTTTCAAGTGACCATCGGTCGCCAAAAAAAACATGGTCGCTAGCAGCATGAACAGCTGACCAAGTACCGGCGTGTTTTGCCCGTTAGCCGGGTCGACCATTGAGGCAAAACCCAAGCTCGATTGCATACCCAAGATCTGGCCGAGCATGACGAAGGTTTGAATCATGAACTGGGTAACAAAGCCCATGGCCACGCCAATCACGATCTGTTCAAAGACAGTCAGGAAGCCTTGAAAGGACAGAAGTTCAATCTCTTTGGGAACGGCCGGAATCGCAGGCATCACCGCAAAAGTGATCGCCAAGCCTAAATACAGACGAATACGCGGCGACACGAAGCGTGCCCCTGTTACCGTCATCACCATCAGCATCGCTGAGATGCGAGTGTATGGCCAAAAATAATTGGCTAACCACTCTAGTACAAGGCTCGTTGGGTATTCCATATCGGTTTAATACAGAACTTGCGGCAAGCGTTCGATGAGCTCAAAAAAGAACTCCATCATCATCTGGGTCATCCAGTGTGCGAATAGCATCAACGCCAACAAAGTTACGATCAAACGCGGCAGGAAACTCAGGGTTTGTTCGTTGATTGAGGTCGCAGCTTGGAAAACAGCCACAACCAAACCGATCAGCAGGCTAGGAATAATGATGGCGCAAACCATGATTAATACCATCCAAAGGGCATCTCGGAACAACTCTACGAATATTTCAGGATTCATTATTCCCCCAGCTACAAGGCAAAACTGCCGGCGAGTGTGGAGAGTATCAAGTTCCAGCCATCAACAAGAACAAACAGCATCAACTTAAACGGCAGCGATACAATCAT
Organism: Vibrio sp. 10N.286.52.F8; assembly: GCF_041468745.1. Classification (NCBI taxonomy): domain Bacteria; kingdom Pseudomonadati; phylum Pseudomonadota; class Gammaproteobacteria; order Vibrionales; family Vibrionaceae; genus Vibrio; species Vibrio sp. 10N.286.52.F8. The sequence goes on along the minus strand of NZ_JBFRJF010000016.1, from coordinate 20,879 downwards.
CGGTGACAACATCATCATACCCATAGCCATCAATACCGATGCCACCACCAAGTCGATGATTAGGAAAGGCAAGAACAGCATAAATCCGATTTGGAAAGCCGTTTTTAATTCCGATGTGATAAATGCTGGAATCAGAACCGCCATCGAAACATCTTCAGGGTTAGTCACTTCCGCGCCAGAAATCTCAACAAAGGTTTCAAGATCTTTGATTCGAGTCTGCTTGAGCATGAAGGATTTAATCGGTTTTTGGGCAACATCAAATGCCTGTCGTGCCGATATCTGTTCATTAAGATAAGGCTGAACTGCTTGTTCGTTAACTTGATTAATCACTGGCGACATGATGAAGAAGGTCAAGAATATCGCGATACCAATAATGACTTGGTTAGACGGTGTTTGTTGTAGACCCATCGCCTGACGCAAGATAGACATCACAACCACAATACGAGTGAACGATGTCATCAAAATCACCATCGCCGGCAAGAAGCCAAGCATGGTCATTAACGCGAGAATTTGCAGGTTAATCGAGTAGTCTTCACCGCCATTGGCATTGGTTGTCATGGTAAAGGCAGGTATGCCGCCACCATTGCCAGTCAAGCTGCCCGTGGTCATGGTTGTCGATTTGGCTTGGTCTTGTTCCATCGTGCTGATAGTGACCGATTCCGAGCCAGCGGTATTCGCAGGAATGACGGTGCCGTCTTCAGCTTGTGCAAATACCGACACACTGAATACGATTGAGCATAGGAGAATAAGCTGAACCAACCACACTTTCACCGCTCGGAAAGCTCCGGCTTGGTGAAAGTAAGAGGAGTTCAAAAGTCCGTTACTTGTTTGCATCTTTTTTTATTAGCTGGGAAAGCTGACTTGAAAATGTACTTTTTTCCAGCATCTCCTGAGTAAGAGGTTTATCGAGCTTAGAGATCAGCTGAATCGATTGTGTGGTAATCCCTACCAAGAACTGTTCATCACCCGCTTGCACAATAGCGATACGCTCTTTAGTACCAACAGGGATTTGCCTAACAATCGCCAAACCTTGTTGATTCGACATCGCAGGTACTTGCATTCGCTTGAGTAGCCAAGCAATAAATAAAATGAAGGCTATAACGAAAATTAGCGACCCAAAGGTGGTCGCTAAATCGAGAGAAGGCGGTGTTGCTGCAAAGGCAATGGAAGGAGCCGTTAATAGCCCTACTCCCAAGATTCCTCGTAACAAACCTGTCATTCCGAGAAAAGAGCCCGCAAGTCTTTGAGACAAAAAGCTCATTAACGCAGCTTCTTAATTCGTTCTGTTTGGCTAATAACGTCAGTCAAACGAATACCAAACTTGTCGTTCACCACAACCACTTCACCATGAGCAATCAAGGTACCGTTTACCATCACATCCAGTGACTCACCAGCAATTCTATCTAGCTCAACAACCGAACCTTGGTTCAATTGGAGTAAGTTACGAATACTGATCTGAGAGCGACCAACTTCCATCGAAATAGTCACTGGAATATCCATAATGGTATCCAGCTTACGACGCTCATCTTCAGAAATCGGAGATGATGAATCGGTTAGCTCATCAAGTGGTGCCGCAAGCACATCATCAACATCAATTGACGGCGCTAAAGGATCTTCACCAAGTGCTGCAGCCCATTCGTCTGCTAGCTTTTGATCTTCACTAGGTTCCATTACCAATTCCTATACTTTTATCTATTTTACTATTCGTCATCATCACTGTTTTCGAGCTCAGACAATAAGTCTTTACCTAGAAAAGCGAGATCAGTTTTAACCACATGTGGTCTTTGAATTTTTTCCGAAATCTGTACTGCAAGCTGCTCACCAGAACGGCCCATTTTCACACGATAAGTCGGCAGTTCTTCGACAAACATGGTTGCGTGCTCAGGCATGTTCATTGGGATAACATCACCAGGGCGCAGCTCCATCAGATCACGAAGGGAAATATCTTGCTCTAGCAAATTCACGCGGAAATTGACGGGCACATCCATGATCTCATCACGCAGTGCGGTACTCCAACGAACATCGGTTTCCATCTTGTCTGATTGAACACCCGCATCAAGCAGTTCACGGATCGGCTCAACCATGGAGTAAGGCATGACAACGTGGAAGTCACCACCACCGCCATCCACTTCAATGTGGAACGAACTCACAACAATCACTTCGGTTGGGCTCACAATGTTCGCCATACTTGGGTTCACTTCGGAATCCAAGTATTCAAACTCAACCCCCATCACTGGCGACCAAGCTTCTTTGTAATCTTCAAAAACAATTTTCAGCAGTAACTGAATGATTCGTCTTTCAGTAGGCGTGAATTCACGACCTTCAATCTTGGCGTGGAAACGACCATCACCGCCAAAAAAGTTCTCTACGAGAATGAAAACCAGACGAGCTTCCATGGTGATGAGTGCCGTACCTTTCAATGGACGGAAACGAACCATGTTTAAACTGGTGGGTACATACAATGTGTTTTGGTACTCACCAAACTTCATCATCTGTACGCCGTTGATCGACACTTCAGCCGTTTTACGTAACATATTAAACAAGCTGATACGCATATGACGTGCGAAGCGCTCGTTAATAAGTTCAAGGGTCGGCATTCGACCACGGACGATTCGATCTTGAGATGAGAAGTCGAAATTGACCGCATTGTCATTTTCGGTTTCTAAGACATCTTCAACTTCTTCAACATCATCAACGCCATGTAACAGCGCATCAATTTCGTCTTGGCTTAATAAATCGGTCACAAATTACCTATTGAATTACGAAGTCAGTGAATAACACTTTTTCAATCACAGGCTGGCCAACAGCTTGAGCCAGGCTTGCTTTAATATCTTCTGTTGCCTTATTACGCAGTTCCACGCGGCCTGTTGGTGAGCGCAATTGATCAACCGTTGCCGAAGCGAACGTGGCCAGTAGCGTACTTTCTACAAGTGGAGAGTGGTAACGAGCCAGGTCTTCATTCTTACTGCCACGTACCATGAGCTGTGCTTTTATCTGAACTAGGCGATCTTTTTTGTCACCTGTCACATTAAACAAGAAGGGCTGAGGAATATTAACATACATAACCGGCTCTGCAGCGACCACAGCCGTTGCTGGCTGAGACTGAGATTCAGAGGCGCTATCGTCAGAACCTAAGAAAAAGTACAGCGCACCACCTATACCAAGCAGTAACACAACTACGGCAATAATAATTATAAGGAGCTTGCTCTTCCCTTTAGGTGCATCTTGTTCTTCGGCCATATCTTACTCTAACTTCCTGTTCTTGCGATTAACTGATGGTTCTTTTTATTAACTGTTTTTTTCTATTAACCAAGCGTTCTTAGCCTGATATTAGGCATAATAACTAATTCCATCACGCTTTGATGCGACATTCAATTCAAGATTGCTGCCACTATCAAGGTTTTCATCACCTTGTGTATCATTTGTGCGGTTAGCGCCGGATTGTTGCTCACCATTGTTGTATCTATCTTGTCCCTGACCGGAGTTCTGTTGTTGAACAGACGAATCGGCAAGCTGCAGACCTTGCTGAGCAAGCATCTCTCTCAAGCGAGGTAAGGTTTGTTCAATCACATCTCTCGCTTGCTGATTACTCACCGTAAAGTGCACGCTTGCCACGTCATTATTCATGGTCATGCGGATTTTCATTTGGCCCAATTCTGGTGGGTCGAGACGAATGTCCAAGTTCTTAAGGTTCTTAGACATCATCATTTGTACTTTTTCAGCCACTTGCTCATTGGCTAGCTCTTTGGTGAGCTGTAAGGGCGCTTGTTGAGCAGCTTGAATTTCAGCTCGCGTAGGTGCTGAACCCACCGTTGCCGTACCTTGTGCACCAGCCGCAGAAGCGATCTGCTGAGCAAAGGTCGAATCTTTAGAATCTTCTTTAGCACCCGCTTTACCCAAACCAGACAGTGCTGCTGCACCGGCGCCCGCTTTAAGAAGCGTATCAGTCGAGCCTGCTTTTGTGGCAGCTGGCGTTGCATTCATCGCCATTCCTTGCGCGGTTAAAGCTGGATCCAACGTTGCTTGCTGCTGAGGTGAAGCCACATTAGCTTGTTGAGCTGCGGCCTGTTGGGCTGCATGTGCATTATTGGCGTGCAGCATTGCCGCCTTGTCCGTAAGAGCATTGTTTGCTGATTGAGAAGCGGCCTGCGCTGACACTTGTTGTGTAGCCGTCGCTACAGCTGCTGTTGATGCTGCCGCAGCTAAGGCTTTAGTTTCGCTTGAATCCGTATTATCCCAATCGATAGCAGTGGGTTCACCAGACGCACTGTTCGCAGCCGGAGCTTGACTTAGCAAAGCTGTTACTTGTTGTTGAACGTTAGCGAGCTGTTGATTCAACAGGTCTAGGTTAGAGGTCGCTTTAGCCAAAGCGGCTTGCTCATCAACCGTCAACTTAGCGCCACTTTGTTGCTTATCAAGCAAGCTATCGACAACAGACTGCTCTGATTCGATTTGTCCATTCAATTGGTTTAGCGCTTTGGTATGGGCATCTACTTGCTTTGCCAGTTCAATATCCACGGCTGACAATGCTTGGCTCTGCTCGGCAGCAACCGCACTAGCTGCATTCTTTTGGCTCAGCTCTCGGCTCATACTGGCTTCAATTTGTTCTGGAGTGACGCCTTTATCCATCAACTGTCGAATTTCAGTATCAGTTAGCTGAGAAACACCCTTACCTCCGGTAAGTACAGCGATTTCAGAATCGACTTCAAGGCTCTTCTCCTGATTTGCAGCCTTAGCTTGTTGTGTCGCCTTATCCGTAACGGAAACTCCTGCAACAGAAGCACCGGTGATATTACCTTGGGCTTGTTCTACCTGACCTTGCTGAGGCAAGCCTTTGCCGTTTGGCGCTTGATTTAGGGTTTTGTTTGCCTCATCCAATTGACCAAGCAATTTATTGCCTTCGCTCATCGCTGCATTGGCTTGCGATGCCTGCGTAGCACCATCTACCGCTGATGGACCCTGAGTTTGGGATTGAGCAATATGTTCTTTAGATTCGTTAGTCGTATCCTGCGCATCTTTACCATCTGCCTTATCTGCAACAGTCTTATCAGCGACAGTGCTATCAGTGCCCGAATTGGCTTTGAGCTGAGCCTCAGATCCAGACGCAGCCTCTGCTGATGTTTTATCAGCAGCTTTCTCGCCTTCTACTTCTGAAGCTGCTTGCTTGCTTTGCGCTTCGCTCACTTCGTCAGTAGCCTTTGATTCAGCGGAATCACCTTTGTTCGCTTCGGCTGACGCTTCACCTTCGGTAGATGTCTGTTTAGTATCAGGTTTCGCAGTGCTTTCTGTGTCTTTTGCTGCGACTTTACTGTCACTTTCTTCAAAGCCGAGCGCTTCTTTAAAGGACTCAAAGAAACCTTTAGAGTCGCCGGTTTCTTCTACCTTGGAAGAGGCAGAACCGGTGTCCAACAACGATGACATTTTGTTGGTCGCTGAATTTGAGGAAAGACTAACATTCATATATACAAGCTCTATCTACTAGCTTTGCTGCCATGAATCAGGCAACAAAAAGAAAGTCGGATGCTTTTCATGCCTTTGGTGGGCATAACGCGCAATTTTATATAAAACGGAGCAAGAAACATGCCTATAAGTTCGGTTTTCACAATATAGAGAACAGCACTGACGTCATTCGTGGCTTAGGATCACATCTTCTTTCGGCTGTATAACAGAGTCGAAAACTCATCCATTTGCTTTTGTTCTCTTCGATCTTGCAGCTTTGCTTTCTCTTTCTGCTTTTTCTCCATCAACCACTCGTAGGATTTACGTTTTTTGCGTAACTCCATCCAGTAGCTTTGGCAGTTGTCGACTTGATTTTTAAAGTGGTGCTCGGCTTCTCTCTGTTTGGATAATGTTTCATCCAACTGAGTTAAGAAGCGGTTCAAGTGACCATATTGGCTCGCCGTTAAGCCTACCTTGCCGCGGTCAACGAGCTGCTGACAGTAATCCAGTCGATACTTTTCAATCTGCGCAACCTGCTCATAGTAGCCTTGCAGCTCAGAGTTCGCTTTGTTGAGCGCAAGTACCGCTTGGTTCTCTTGATCTTTGGCTTGATCGAGCAAAAATTCTAATGCGTTATCCATGACTAACCTTATTCACCCGTTAGCCACCCAATACATGTTTCAACATGTTGACGCACATGTCGTATGGGACGGTCTCTTTCATCTTCTGCTGCAAGTACTCATCCAGTTTTGGTTTCAACGTGAAGGCACTATCGATTGCTGGATCCGTTCCTGGCTTGTAAGCACCAATCGACACCAAATCTTGGTTTTTACGGCAGATAGACAGCACTTGCCTTACCGCTTTCGACATCAAGACATGTTCTTCAGTGGTGATTTGCGGCATAACACGACTGACGGATTTCTCAACGTCAATCGCTGGGTAGTGACCGGCATCGGCCATCTCACGAGATAACACAACGTGACCATCGAGAATTGCTCGCGACGCATCCGCAATCGGATCTTGTAAGTCATCGCCTTCGGTTAACACGGTAAAGAAAGCCGTGATAGAACCTTGTTCATCATTGCCGTTACCTGCTCGTTCCACCAGCGCAGGAAGCTTAGCGAAGACTGATGGCGGATAGCCCTTGGTTGCTGGCGGCTCACCCACAGACAGAGCAATTTCACGCTGAGCTTGAGCAAAACGGGTCAATGAATCCATGAGTAGCAGAACATCTAAGCCTTGGTCGCGGAAGTACTCGGCGACAGCCAACGCGGTTTGACAGCCTTTTAAGCGCATCAATGGTGATGAGTCGGCAGGAGCGGCAACAACAACCGAACGCTTACGGCCATCTTCACCAAGAATCTCTTCAATAAATTCTTTAACTTCTCGTCCACGCTCACCGATTAGGCCTACGACCACTACTTGCGCAGTTGTGCCTCGAGTCATCATGCCCAGAGTTACGGATTTACCGACACCAGAGCCAGCAAACAGACCGATACGTTGCCCTTTACCCACGGTTAGCAAACCATTAATGGCTTTCAAGCCGACATCGAGTGGTTCAGAAATCGGTTTACGAGCTAACGGGTTGATTGGCTCCGCATTAAATGAAGCGCGTTGCTCTGTATAGATTGGACCTAAACCGTCGAGTGGATTACCTACGCCGTCGATCACTCGACCGAGCAGTTCCATTCCAACAGGGATACCACTTTCGGTAGTCATTGGCGTGACGCGAGCGCCAGGTAAGATCCCGGTGATTTGCTCACTCGGCATCAAAAATAGGTTATCGCCAGAGAAACCGACGACTTCGGCTTCCATCTGACCAGACATGGTTTCGACTAAACACAAACTGCCGATTGGCGCTTTACAGCCGGTCGCTTCAAGCGTTAAGCCAACAACGCGTACTAATTTACCAGAGGCAATTGGTCGCGATTTTAGCCCCTCGACTTTGTACTGACTGAGACGATTCGCTAACTCAAGCATTACTCATGACCTTGGTGACGATTTGCGCCGCAGAAATTTTGAATAACGTTCTTTACACGATCTTCCATGCGGTAGTTAACGCTCGACTCACCCGCTTCAATTTGTACATCACCACGGTTGAGTGCTGGCTCTGCGACCAGCGTCCAATTACGGCAGTCCAATTCAGTCTCGCCATACGCAGAGCGAATGATCGCCACATCTTCCGGATTGAGTTTCAATGTGATTGCGTGACCAGAAATCGGCAACGACTCTACCGATTCTTTAACGGTATCTAATATGATTTGTGGGTTGGTTTGCACTTCAACATGAACCACTTCTTTGACCATGGTAAGCACCATGTCGACCAATTGCTTCTCCACCTGAGCGTTCATCAACTCTAATGGTTGAGCGAACTGGTTTGCCAGCCCCATGAAGACGGCCACCTGCTGTTGAATGTACTCTTGACCCGCGGTTACGCCTTCAAGCTTGCCGGCTTCGTTGCCTTCTTCGTGACCGGCAGCAAAACCTTCTTCTTTGCCTTTTTCATAGCCTTGCTTAAAGCCCGCCTCTTGGCCTTGATGCAGCCCTTCCTGATAAGCGCCTTGTTTAATCAGCTCGATTTGCTCTTCAGTCAGAACCAGCTCTTCATCTTCAATGGCTTCTTCAACCGTTGGCATCCAACTAGGGTCGTAGTTAAAAGCGGTTTCTTTGGCTTGTTTGCTCACGTCAGAGGTGTAGTCAGGCAGCCCCCATTTCTGAGGTTGGGCAACCGTATTATCTTCTTCAGGGCGAAGGAAGCCGCGTTTTCTATCACCTGACATATCAGTACCTATCTATGAGTGGCTTAACTGTATTGTGAATTCAAGCAGTTAAACTGAGTTAATCTGTGATTCGAGATTGGATAAAGAAAAGCCCCAACAGTGTGGGGCTTTTGAGATTTCTGTATTAAAGGAACTCGTCGGCGCCACCAGACAGCATAATTTCGCCACTGTCTGCCATCTTCCTCGCGATACCCAAAATCTCTTTCTGAGCCGCTTCAACATCAGAGACTTTGACTGGCGGCATCGCCTCAATATCGTCTCTCATCATATCGGCAGCACGTTTAGACATGTTCTTGAAGATCTTCTCACGTAGACCTTCATCTGCACCTTTAAGTGCTTTCTGTAGAATATCTTGTGGAACATCACGTAGTAGTCGTTGAACACCTTGGTCATCAACTTCAATAAGGTTTTCAAAGACAAACATCAGATCTTGAATCTGTGTTGCCATGTCTTCGTCTTGGTCACGGATTTGATCCATCAAGACGCCTTCCACGTTGTTATCCATGTAGTTCATGATCTCAGCCGCGGCTTTCAGGCCACCAATTTTGGCAGCTTGAGCACCCGCTTGACCCGCGAACTGTTTCTCCATGATTTCATTCAGTTCAGCAAGCGCCGAAGGTTGAACTTCTTCAAGGTTGGCAATACGCATCATCAGATCCAGACGAACTCGCTCTGGGAACTGAGACAGGATCTCAGCCGATTGATCGGCATCGAGGTACGACAACACAATAGTTTGAATTTGAGGGTGCTCGTTGATGATAATGCTCGCCACCTGACGAGGATCCATCCACTTAAGCGAATCCAAACCTTTCGAACCTGTGCCGAGAAGGATTTGGTCAACAAGGTTATTCGCCTTGTCTTCACCCAGAGCAGCAACTAACGCATTACGCATGAAGTCTTCGCTGCCCATACCAATGTTGGTGTACTTCTGAATATCATCTAAGAAAGCACGGTGCACAGCGCCTACTTTCTCTTGGGATAGGTCTGTAGCTCGCGCCATCGCACTACCCACACGCTGAACCTGCTTTGGCTCTAGGTGACGAATAATACCAGCAGCATCTTCTTCATTTAAACTGAGCAACAAGATCGCAGCGCGCTCATCGCCTGAGATAGAGCCGATATCCACGCTAGAGACATCAAGCACTTCACCGCCTTCAGTTTGTTGTGGAACTATTTCGTTAGCCATCTACCATCCAATTCTTAACTACTTGAGCTGCTAGCTCTGGTTCATTCGCTACAAGTGCACGTACTGCTTTCAGCACGTCCTCGTCTTTATGAAGGTTTGGTAAGTCGATACTTGAACCAAATTCAAACAGCTCACCACCTTCAATATCACCACCAATTAAGCTGGTTTCGCCGTCGGCACCAATTGGCATGCCATCAGGTCCGTACATCTGTTCATCGTTGTCTGCTGCTGGGTTAAGCAGTTTCTTCATTGCAGGGCGAACAAGTACCAACACCACCACAATGATAACCAAGGCACTTGCAAACCAACGAACCCAATCATTGAAGTTTGGATGCTCCCAGATTGGCACATCAGCAACAACATCTGTTACTTGAGGTGCAAACTGCATGCTTAATACGTTGAGCAAATCACCACGAGTTTCATCAAAGCCCACCGTACCAATCAGTACTTGGCGAATCGCATTGATTTCGCTCGCCGGGATTGGCGTATGAACCACTTCACCCGTATCTGGGTTCAAGGATTGGCGGTCTTTGATCGCAACAGAAACCGTCTGACGATTAACCGTGCCGCTCTGTTTACGTTCATGACTGATGGTGGTGTCTAGCTCAAAGTTTCGAGTCGCTTCTTTGTGAACAGAGCCTTGACCTGTCATCGCGCCGTCTTTCATCTGAGCCACATCTTGTGGAATTGAGGCATCCGCTGGAGGCTGGTTACTCAACGCACCCGGAATACCCGCCACCGTATTTCCATTGTTGTAATCTTCTAAGGTGTATTCACTTCGAGTCGCCGGTGTATTCGGATCAAAACGTTTTCTGGTTTGCTCCACAGCACTGAAATCGAGCTGGATATCAACCTGAGCGGTGTAGTTACCAAACCCAAGAATAGGAATCAGGATGGAGTCAATTTTTTCACGCAGCGCTTGTTCTTGATTGCGCTCTAACTCGTGTTCTTTACGACGCGCCGCTGACATAGGGTCTTGAGAGCCTGAGCTCAACAATCGGCCATGCTGATCGGTCACCGTAATACGTGAGGTTTTCATTCCCGGAACGGCACTTGCCACCATATCCACAACAGAATCAACTTCTTGCTGCTTGAGGTTAGTACCTGTTTTTAGAGTTAGGAATACAGAAGCAGAGGCTTCTTGATTATGACGTACAAAAACACTCTGCTTCGGCAGGGCCAATAAAACCTGAGCTTTACGCACCTGTTTCATCTGCTCAATGGCTTTGGCAAGTTGTCTTTCGCGGCTTAATTTAAGGCGTTCTTGTTCTAAACGTTGTGATACACCAAAACCCATGTCTTGCATGAGGATGTCATCACCCGCGTTTCGCTCTTGATTCAAACCCGCTCGTACCATATTAAGCTTTAATGAGTTGTACTCACTCGCCGGTACTGAGATGGTATTGCCTTCAAGCGTGTAATCGATCTTTTGCAGATCTAAGTAATCAAGAACGGGGATCAATTCTTCTGTTTCGTAAGCCCCTAATGGACGCATTTCTGGCTCTTTTACCCAGAAAAACAGCATCACAATCAGCGCTACACAGATAGAGATAGAAAGGACTAAGACGACCTGACGAAGTAAATCAAGATCACCGACAGCCATATCGAACTTCGATGAACTGCGTTCACCTAGATCGGGATTTTGCCCTTCTCCGTCTAGCTCAGAGCCTGCAATAAGTGCATGGTCGTTGCTATCGCTTACGGTTAAATCTGTTGTTTGACTATTATCTGCCACTATTTAACTACCCAACTTATACCGGCATATTCATCAGCTCTTTGTACGATTCGACCAATTTATTTCTAATTTGGATCGTCGCCTCAAAAGCCACACTAGATTTATTACGAGCAATCATCACGTCCGATAGGGATACGCTTTGGTCGCCACTATCAAAACGAGCTTGAAGATCACCTGAGGTCTTTTGTAATGAGTTCACATTATTGATGGCATTAGTCAGCATGTTGCCAAAATCTGCACCGACCGCTTGCCCCGTTGCTGCGGGACGCGCGCTGGCAGCTTCGACCATCATTGCCTGCATTTCGCCTTGTAAACCATCTATTCTCATCTACTACCTCAGGAGTCAAAATTATGACCATCTATTTAGCTATATTATTGACAGAGCAATTAGCGTGCCACACATTTAATTGACTAGATATCGTATTACACTAGTCAGAAAGCTGACACTACTAATCTATCCTCAGTTTGGGATATCTATTCCAGCATCGCGCATTTTAGCCAACTTGTAACGCAGTGTACGAGGGCTAATGCCCAGTTTTTCAGCCATATCTTTGCGTCGGCCATTACATGCAATCAGGGTTTCAAGAATGATCGCATACTCTTGATCTCTAAGCTCATTACCTAACCCTTCGCTGCTAGCCGCGATTTTATTGATTGGGTTTGCTTCGGCAATAGGCTTAATTTCTGGCGCAGCTACGTCACTGCCTTCGACGATTTGTTGTAGGCTGCTTGCGTCTTGCCAATCGACACCTTCAAGAAGGATATGCTCACCAGAGATGTTCTCTTGTTCGCTCAATATTAGCGCACGCTGTACCACATTGTCTAATTCGCGAACATTGCCCGGCCACGGATAATTGACGAGTTTGCTGATCGCTTGTGCTGACATAACGGGTACAGGCATACCAAGTTTGGTGCAGTGGCGCTCAACTAAGTGCTTGGCTAAAGGCTCAATATCGCCTTTACGCTCGCACAATGGAGGCCAAGAAATTGGGAATACATTCAGGCGGTAGTATAAATCCTCACGGAAATTCCCTTCAGAAACATACTGTTTAAGGTCTCGGTTACTGGTCGCTAATACACGAACATCCAATTTGATGCTCTTACGACTACCTAATCGCTCAACTTCGCGCTCTTGCAAAACACGCAGTAGTTTGGCTTGTAGGCTAAGATCCATTTCACTGATCTCATCCAACAGAATTGTACCGCCCTGCGCTTGCTCGAATTTCCCCGGGCAAGCTTGAATAGCGCCAGTAAATGCGCCTTTTTCATAACCAAACAGGGTCGCTTCTAACATGTTGTCTGGGATCGCCGCGCAGTTAATCGCGACAAACGGGCCATCTTTTCGGCTAGAAGCATTGTGAATGTAGCGAGACATCACCTCTTTACCAGAACCACTCGGGCCCAACACCATGACGTTGGCATCGGTTTTCGCAACTTTATCAGCCAGCATCATTAGCTTGATACTTTTTTCATCAGCAACGATAGCGTCGCCGTTGTCATCCGACTTTACAGGCGCATAACGGCTGACCATGTTGAGCAGCACTTCTGGCGCAAATGGCTTTGCCATATAGTCGATAGCGCCCTCTTTCATTGCAGCAACGGCATCTTCGATGTTGGCGTACGCTGTCATTAGCAATACCGGCAAATTTGGCCAATGCTGCTTAATGTTTCTCAATAGTGCCAAGCCACCCATGCCCGCCATCTGCACGTCAGATACGACAATATCAACGGAGTTCGATTTTAATTTGACCAGAGCATCTTCCGCACAATCCGCTTCCAGCCATTCATAGCCAGCAAGCGCGAGTGTGTCGACAAGGGCTTCGCGTAGACCTTCATCATCTTCGACGATTAACACTTTGCTTTGAGCCATAGGATTCTCCAGTGTAAATTCAGTTAAAACTTATTAGTCTTCAGAAGAAGCACTTCTTTCAAGCGGTAGACACATGGTAAAGCATGCGCCGTCGCCTTCTTCTGATATCAATTCCAGTCGGCCTTCATGTGCTCGACATACCATTTGTACAACCGCTAAGCCTAGACCTGTACCTTGTGAACGAGTGGTAAAGAAGGGTTCCATTATTTTACCTTGAAGCTCTTTCGGTACGCCGGGGCCACTGTCTTGCACTGATATCTTAAGCTCGCCATTTACGGGCCTAAAAAACACATCGATCTGCGATTCCTTACCCGCAATTTGAACCGCGTTCAACACTAGGTTGCTTAACGCTGAGGCGATAGCATTGGCGTTGCCGAACATTTGAGTCTGTTCGCCCTCAACTTCTTGGCAATAATCAATCTGGTTAGTTTTCAATGCCGCTTCCACCATAGGGTGAAATTCAGTGATCAATTCAGCCACAGTAAATGGCTTAACGACTTTGTTGTCACCACCTTTGGCAAACAACAGCATGTCGTTCACTTGCTTCTCTAAGTCATGCAATCTATCCATAAGCTTAGATTGAAAACGCGTTTTTGTTGCCGGCGGCAGATTTGGCGCGGCAAGGTTTGATGCATACAGCATCGCACTTGAAAGCGGCGTTCGCACTTGATGGGCAAGCGAGGCCACCATTCTACCTAATGAAGACAAACGCTGAAGATCACTCACGCGAGACTGCAATAGTCGGGTCTCGGTCAGATCGGTAATCAAAATCAGCTGACCCGTGGTAGAGGCTGAAATCGCCAAACGCACTTTTCGCCCGTTCTTCAATGAGATCTCATGACCGTCATCGTCTTTTGGGTCAAAGGCACTTTGAATAACTGAAAACCACTTCTCGCCAACCAACTCAACACCAAGAATACGATGCGCTTCAGGGTTCGCTTCTCTCACTTCGCCGTGTGTATCTAACAAGATAACCCCAGCTGGCATCACGTCGAGTACTTGCTTATAGCGCTCAACCTGCTGTTCAACAGAATCTAGGTGTGATTGATTTTCTGGTTCGTTAGATACGCGCATGTCAAAAATTTGCCTCAAATACTAAAACAGCCTGAGACGTACAACACGAGTCAGGCTATTTGCTATATTTATCACATAGTTAAGCAAGCAACAACTCGACTATGGTTTATCTGTTCACTTAGCTAGAGTTACCAAATAGCTAAAAAGTGTGTGCTAGTTTTTCGTTTTCATCGAAAACTGGACACTATCGCTGCAAGTTATATTTACGCATTTTTTCAACCAGAGTGGTTCTACGCATTCCAAGCATGTCAGCAGCACGAGCAACAATGCCGCCCTGCGCTTCCAACGCTTGATTGATCATATTCACTTCCATATCCGCGAGTAGCTCTTTCAAGTTAACCCCTTCTGGCGGTAACTCTTGAGGCGCATTAGCATTGTCGGCAATATCATCTTGCTGATCAAAACTGAAATCTTCTGAGAATAAGTCAGCAAGTGCATCACGCTCTTGCTCCTCTTCAGATCCAAAGCTATTAAACTCTGGCTGGAACTCAGGGATATCGCTGTATCGATATTTAGTTGGCAGGTGATTCACATCAACCAAGCTGTTTGGATACAAGATAACCATTCGTTCAACCAGGTTCGCTAGTTCACGAACGTTACCTGGCCAGTAATGCTCCATCAAAGAGTTGATAGCACGAGCCGTGAAACAGATAGGCATGCTGCCTTCCGCTTCCATTCGAGTCATCAGCTCTTGAAGCAACAGTGGAATATCTTCTTTACGATCTTGAAGCGCCGGCATTTCAATCGGGAATACATTTAAGCGGTAGTAAAGATCTTCACGGAACGAATCATCGTCGATCATATCTTCAAGGTTGCGGTGGGTTGCCGCAATCACTCTAACATCAGCTTGTATGGTGCTATTGCCACCTACACGCTCAAAGCATCGCTCTTGCAGTACTCGTAGCAGCTTAACTTGCATCGCCATCGGCATATCGCCAATTTCATCAAGAAACAGTGTGCCACCTTCAGCCAATTCAAAACGGCCTTTACGTGCGGTAATCGCCCCAGTAAATGCGCCCTTCTCATGACCAAACAGTTCACTTTCAAGCAAATCAGGTGGAATCGCGCCACAGTTTACAGGAACAAAAGGCCCTGAACGACGTTTAGAGTGATAGTGAATGTTACGCGCTACGACTTCTTTGCCTGTACCAGATTCACCAAGAATCAGCACGTTCGCTTCCGTAGAAGAGACTTGTTCAATTAAGTGACGTACTTCTTGAATGCCAGCACTTTGTCCTACTAGGCTGCGAAACAGGGTGTTCTTGCGTGCCGAAGACACAACTTGAACACCTTTGCGGCCTAAGAAGTCTTTACAGTGTCTTAATGCATCACTTAATTGCGGGAAGTTAAGAGGAAGTTCAAGCTCACCAACATAGTTAGTCAACTCGTCAACCGGGTGATTGTTTTTGCCAATCACCAGTAAAGGGATGTGATTGGCGTGAACAAGCTTCTCATTCAGTAATGCGTTGAAGCCTTTACCTTTAATGGTACCAATAATGCAGCCGGCCCACTGTAGTGACCAGTCAACTTTACGTGCTTGTTCAGAGCTGATTACTTCGCAGCTCTCTCCTACAAACTCTAATATTGTGCTTAAATTGTGACGATCTTGAGCGTTATCGTCGACGACAAGCAGTTTTGCCAAACCTTGCATAAGTAGGAATTATTGCCTTTATTTTGGTGCGATGCAGAAAAACGGTGAGCGACGTAATCGATAAAACAGAGAAAAGTATCAATGATTATGGTCTACGTGGACAAATTTAGGAAATCAGCAACGAAAAAAGCCATTAGGCTATCTAATGGCTTCTATTTTATTTGATTAAAAAAATAAGGCAACCAACCAATTAAGGGATATGAGATTGGTTAAAACTGCAATTTTTCTTTAAATACCTACGTCAGCGGACGTCAAGTTGTGATATTCGTTCGGAATTTGGTCCCAAGCGCTCTTAATTTCGCGAATAATATCGATAACATCATCAATAGGCTGTGGGTCATTTTTGTGATTTGCCGCAGAAATTTGCGTGATCATGAACTCATAAAGTTGATCTAGGTTTTTCGCAATATCGCCACCATCGTCCATAGATAGGCAACTACGTAGGCTAATAATGATATCTAGAGCCTTACCAAGTCGCTCACCTTTCACTGGGATGTTGCCTGCTTGCATTGCCGCTTTGCCTTGAATCAAACGCTCGATAGCACCGGCCATTAGCATTTGTACAATCTTATGCGGTGAGGCAGCCGTTAGCTGACTATCCACTGATACCTTTTTATATGCCTGTAAAGAACCGCGCATAGTAAACCTCTTCTATAAAAACTTTTTGTATTGTTGAACTGATTTAGCGCCGTGACGGTATTTATGTAGGGTCTTACCTACTCGACTCGTCTCAGACTGCATCAATTCGACTAATTTTCTGGTTCTGGTAATGGCTTCAAACCATTCAGAACTTTGCTTAACGTCGGGATGTGAGTCGATTATTTGAAGCACGTTTTGCAATAACTGTTCTCTGTTATCGACAAGCTGCGTTATTTCTTCAGCATTAATTTCACTAAATTCCAGTTTAGAGATAATTAGTTGATCGAGTTCACAAAGCTCTTGTAGCTGGCTATTCATCTATTAGCCCAACGCATTCATCATACTGCCCAGCTGAGATTGCATCTTACTGGTCGCATCTTGCATGGCTGTGAACTTAGAGTGGGTACGGCTCTCTAGGCTGTCCATGCGGCGGTCGAGCGCGCTTTGGTCATCAACCAAACGGTAGTTTTGCTCGACCAAGCTCTTTTCTCTAGTACGGATTGAACCCGTGATACCTGTGATACCTTGAATCGCATCTTCCACTTTTTTGGCGAAACCGTTGTTGCCACCAAAGAACTCACCCAACTTATCAAAGTTATTGTTGAGTTGACGGTCAAGCATATCGTAGTTGATTTCTAGCGAGCCTTGTCTTGTGGTGGTGATACCGAATTCAGTCAAAGACTTTAGATTGTCTGGCGCACCTTCGATACTTGATGAGAACACCCCTTTCAATCGGGAGTCGGCGTTACGCACTGTACTGTCACCAGAGAGCGGGCCTTTTTGACCAGTCGTTGGATCAACACCCGCGAGGTCTTTCGACACTTGATAGAACTGGTTATAAGAGCTCACAAAGGATTCGATATCTTGGCGAACACTGTTACGGTCGTACTCCACACCAATTTCT
Source organism: Vibrio sp. 10N.286.52.F8 (assembly GCF_041468745.1). Lineage (NCBI taxonomy): Bacteria > Pseudomonadati > Pseudomonadota > Gammaproteobacteria > Vibrionales > Vibrionaceae > Vibrio > Vibrio sp. 10N.286.52.F8. The sequence continues at coordinate 3,601 of NZ_JBFRJF010000016.1, read as the reverse complement.
GCCGGCGGCTTATCTTTTGGCGTTTTTCCTTTCACCGTAATATCAATACCTTCAATGGCATCTTCAATCACATTGTTATTACTAGAGAGTTGAGCAACACCATCTAGGACAACCATAGAATCTTGGCCAGCCTGAACTTCAGTCATTCCACTATAGGTATCAAAAGATTGCTGTGCTTGTTCAAGATCTGCTTGCGCTTTATCGACCTTCTCTAAGAGCTCGCGCTCTTCGGGTTCTAATTTGGCACGCTCAATTTTCTTGGCTTGCTCTGCGGTGAGTTCGCCTTTTTGAACTTTCTCAGCCAACTCCGCTTTTTCTTGTGAAATCTTCTCTTCGATACGCGCTTGCTCAGCCTCAAGCTTTTGTTGGGCTTCTTTCGGTGTCACGTAGGAATCCGTCAACGTACCTGAGGCAGCATTTGACCATCCCGGTACATCAGGTGCCTTCTCTATTGCTTTTTCATCAAGCTCAAGTTCTGGTGTATAGTAAGAGTCAAGAAGCGTACCAGAGGCAGTTTCCGTCCAACCTGGGATATTGTCTTCAGGCATGACAGATTTTGCCGCTTTAGCTGCATCAAGAGCTGCTTGGCCGTCGGCGGCGGCTTGTTCTCCGTAGCTAAGGCTTTGAGAGTCTTCGTCAGCAACGGAGGTAGAATCAGTTTGGGATGCAGGGATGACATTGCCATCTTTATCGAGTGTTTCATTCGCATTTGGGTCATCGCTAGCGATCACTTCATCGATGAGTTCAACGGCTTTTCCTGCAGGGGTTAGAGCTAGAATATCTTGAGCAGCAACGCGCGCTTTCTCTAGCGCTTTAACACGTTCTTCAAGCGTTTTGTATTCGAGTTTTTTTAAGGGATTGGCAGCATCTGACTCAACATTAATGCTGATCTGCTGATCTGAACCAGACTGGTTCGAGGCAATAATAAGTCTTGGACCTTCGACATCGTTGATAATAGATGCACGAACGCCTGGGTTGCTATCTGCACCGTTGATACCACGAACAACTTCGATAAGTCTCGATCTGTCGCCAACTTGCACGTCAAAGCTGTCATCACCAAGCGAAACCTGCAGCTTACCTGGGCCAAATTTCATGTCCTCTGACAGTACATCAGAAGCCACTTTATGGCTTTGGGCAAGCTGCAACACATCGATGGCATATTTGCCAGCGATCGCTTCGGTAGTCGCGGTTGCAGAGACAAGCGCTTCATCGGTACTTTCCACTGTTCGCACAGCAAAAGCTTTTTCCTGACGAAAGTTTGTCATCAGGTTTTTCATCGAATCAAGGGATTCTCTGAGTCTTCCATAGGCACTAATGCTGGTATCGATTCGCGTTCGTTCATTGTCGATTCGTTGCTGTTTAGGTACACGCTCCGAATCAACAATTTTGCTGACCATGGAATTGATATCCATGCCAGACGAAATCCCCATTGGGCCAAAACTCATTAAATCACCTCAATAATACGACTTAAACCTTCACCTCAAATATTCGACTATTCGAGTTTTGGGCTGCTAGGCGTCTTAGAATTTCAAGCATTTCTTCATCAGGGATCTGGCGAATAATATCACCGGTTGTGGTCTCATAAATGGTAACCACATCTCTCCCAGATTCTTCATCGACCTTAAAAGCCACACCTTTATTGAGAGAGGAGATAAACTCGTTTACCTTCTCCACCATTTTGACTCGCTCTTCATCATTTAACTCTTGTCTATGTTGAGCTAATTGAATCGCCGCTTCGGTAGCTTCCTCTTTCGATTTCTCTACCTTGTCATAAGATGTTGCTTCTTTTAGTCGCGAAAGACTCGACGCACTACTACCTTCATCGCTTGCAATTTTAATGCCATTAGGTGAGCCATAAGGCTGGATGTTCGATGCGTTGGATGATATTTCCATAACACTCTCCCTCCCTCCTTTATGAGCCAAACAGTAAAACTCTACCCAGAGTAGAGTTTACCGCTACTTACCGAGGTAAGTTTAGCCCAATAAGCTTAGAGCTGCTGATGGTGACTGTTTTGCTTGAGCTAGGATAGAAGTACTCGCCTGTTGTAGGATTTGAGACTTCGTCATAGCTGTTGTTTCTTTCGCGTAATCGGTATCTTTGATACGGCTCTTAGACGCATTAACGTTTTCGTTGATGTTGTCTAAGTTGCTGATTGCATGGTCAAAACGGTTTTGGAAAGCACCTAGAGAAGCACGTTGGCTATCAACAGATTTTAGAGCACCATCAATGATAGATACTGCTTCGTTTGCACCTGCAACAGAAGTTACGTCGATATCGTTAACGGTAACGTCTTTACCAGCACCGATACCTAGTTCGCCCGCAAGGCTGCCGCCAAACTCAACATCACCTTCAACTTTTTGGCTTGAAGCGAAAAGTTGCAGTTTACCGCCTTCACCCACAGACGCTTTAACGTCTTCACTTTGACCGTTGATGTAAGTTGCTAGCTCTTCAATATCGTTGCCTTCTTTCGCAGAAATGGACAACTCTTGAGCTTCACCAAATTTATCGTTGTACTTAATCGTTAGATCAGCACCAGCACCTACACGCCAAGAAGCATCTTTGCCTTCTTCTACGCCGTAGCTCTTACCGCCCATTTCTTGAGTATCGGTGCGCATGTTCCCCATAGAAAGCATTACCGCCTCACCAGAATCTGCACCGATTTGGAAAGATTGACTACCGTAAGTTCCGTTAAGAAGCCTGTTACCACCAAAAGAAGTTGTTTCAGCAATACGGTTAAGTTCTTTGTTCAGAGCAGAGACTTCTTCTTGGATCGCAACACGTTCAGATTTGCTGTTTGAACCATTTGAAGATTGAAGAGAAAGGTCACGCATACGTTGCAGAATGTTGGTTGACTCATTCATTGCACCTTCCGCTGTCTGTGCAATAGAGATACCATCATTCGCGTTTTTCACAGCCATATCTAGGCCACGGCTTTGCGACGTTAAGCGGTTAGAGATTTGTAGGCCTGCAGCATCATCTTTTGCGCTATTGATTTTATAGCCAGAAGACAAACGCTCCATTGATTTTTGAGTACCTTCAGCCGCGCTATTCAGGTAGCGCTGAGCCGTCATTGCAGACACATTAGTGTTTACATTAATCGCCATAGTTGATCTCCTTTAGGCATTTTTTAATGCACTTATGTGACTCTCACCTCACACAAATACATGTCAATTTGTTTATGCACCAGTGTCTCTCTCACCTTACATTGGTACATATCATTTCTCTCAATCCCTTTAACGGCGCCTTAATTAGAAGCTTTAATAAAAAATGCGCTTTTTTTCATATTCTTTTCAACAACAAAGGAAAGTGTGATCGGGCTTCAATTAATAGGGCGACATTCGCTAAAGTTGCCCCATTATTTAAGTTAATGAGCGTAGTGTTGAATATAAAGTCAGAAGAGATCCCTGATATCTCGTTCTACTCGATTCTGGGGTGACGAAAGACTGCTTCGATGTAGTAAGCGAGGAAACCATCATTTCCCAATTCCCGTCACTCCCTACAGTGAGGAGCGAGCGTGATAGGGAATCTCGCTTTCCAATCAACGACCAACACCAAAACTCCCCCCTTCTCCAAATTGCAGGCAATAAAAAAGGTTCATCG
>NZ_JBFRJF010000015.1:0-197314 GCF_041468745.1 Vibrio sp. 10N.286.52.F8 | reverse complement strand
CCAATTAGGAAACAAAGCCCTTGTTCTAAGAAGTGTGCAAACGTGAGTGGCATTCTTTGTCCTCGATAATCTCTATTATGGTAAGTATTGTTCGATTTCTTATGTAATTCAATCTTCTTTTATTAGAATTTAAACTATAGCTTATCGGGCAGGTTTTTATTATAGATGTAGATAAAACGAAGGTAGGTATTACTAGCTTTACTGTTGATGGTTTTATCGAATCGGCATTTTCGGCAAATGGAAATTTCAAATGCCCAATATTTCTTTTCCAGTGTTCCGCATAATTTATTTCGTCCTGTCACCGATGAGCGTTAACAAATTTAAACGCAGGAGCGGGATTACTAATTTATGAAATATTTAATCTTTAAAGGAAAATAAAATGTTTAACTTCAAAAAAAGCGCACTAGCATCAGTTCTTCTTATGGGTATGGCAGTAAGTGCAGGTGCTAACGCATCTTCAAATGCTACTGTTATATGGAACGGCGTTGTTCCAACAACTAGCGCATCAGATGCACTTATCATCACTGGCCTAGGAGGTGATACAACAGCGCTTAACGGTACTATCACTCCAAGCACAGACGGTGTGTTTGAATCAGATACTATCGTACTTGAGTCTCACTTAAATGATGGTGATGCTGTTACTCCTGTTGTTGGTGCATTAGCTTCAGCTAACTGGACTCTAGTTGATGCATCAGTAGCTTTTGACGGTGTGGCAAACCCATCTCAAGCTGTTGAGATTAATGTAAATGGTGCACCAGTAGCCGTTGGTGATGTTGTTTCTGGTGAAGAAACTATTTCAACTAAAGTTAAGCAGACTGCTGTATTACCTGAATCTGAAGTAGGTGGAACTACTGTTCAAGCATCAGTAACGGTTATGGCTGACCTTGTTTAATTTGTAGAAAATTCCCGATTCAAAGGCTCGTAGTAATTACGAGCCTTATTTCTCTACGATGGTAGTCAATATGAAAAAAGTTTTAATACTATTGGCTTTCATGAGTATGAATGCCAACGCCGATTTCAAAGTGCTTTACATTACTACGAGCCTCGATGTAGGCAAACTTTATACAAATTCAATTAATTCTGTTGAATTTATTCCGGCAGTTCTGGAGTTGACGTCAAATCAAGACAAAACAAAATTTGATGATGTTAATACCACATTAAGAATTGAAACAGATATACCTTTTGAGTCTTCGGATATTCCTTATATTTCAACGTTAACAAAAAATACGTCAATTTGTACGGACTACTCTGGAGTGAGCAATGTTCAGGATGATTTCGTTACATTAACGATTGACGGGAAAAGTTTGTCAGAGGGTGAATCCGTCTCTTTTTCAAATTTCAATTTAAATGATGGCGACAATAAGTATAGTGAGCATGGCATTATATTAAGTTTTCAGTCATTTAAAGATATCATCACAGCGGGCCAAGCGGAGAGGTGTAATGGTGAGATAGAGTTCAATATAGAGGTAGATATATAATGTTCAGGTTCAAACTCATAACAATGGCAATTTTAGTGTTATTGCCTGTGTATTCGTATTCAAGTTATAGTCAAAATGTTCTTGAAGGTTTTGAAGAACTGTTTGAATTGAAAGAGTCAACAGTCCGTATACGTAACTTAGATGGTTCCCTTACTTCACCGATCCCATTTTTAACGTCGTTTAACACGTTAAAATTAGACTCGAATAATAAAAAAGCGATCGCACAGGTATCTGACTATTTAAATGATAATACAGTGTCGGCTGAGTACCAGCAGAAGATCATAGATCAATTAATGGTTGGCATACAAGATCAGTCTGAGTGTTTAGGTAAGCTCGATGAGTGTGAGTTGTACCCAGAAACGTTTGAGATCGTTCATAACTATAACGATCAAGAAGTCTATCTTTTTGTATCTCCACAGGTGTTGTCATACTCGAATCTCGATGAAGAACTGGTATACCACTCGTCTCTGAGTCAACACAATGGGTTAATCAATTCATTTGATCTGTACGTGAGTGAATATCAAGATCAAGACTCAATCGTTTCTTCAAATAATGAAACGACACTGGGGCTACCTTACGGATACCTCAAAACTGATTTCAATGCCAACAACAGTGATAACGGTTCTGAATTGTATGAAGCGGCATATCATTTAGATATCGATTCTTACTCAATAAAAGCGGGTCATTTTGAATTTGAGCCAGAGGTTAACTCAACTGACTTCCTGAATAACACCGCTCGAGTTGCTCAAAACTCGCTCACGGTAGGTACCTCTAAAAAGTTGCTCGTAGGCGGACATAATAACGACAAAGTATTGAGCTTTTATGCGCCAACAAGTGGCGGTGTACAAGTTCTTCGTGATGGTCGATTGATTTTTCAAGATAACGTACCAGAAGGGCAGAACTCAATTCCTTACAGCAAGTTACCATCTGGTCGCTATGAAGCTGTACTTGAGGTGACAAGTGGTGGGCAAGTTGTTAATACCCAGACTTATCAAGTATATAACACCAAAGGTGACTCTCTGACTCAGGGGGAAGTGGATTTCGTTGCCACTGCGGGTATGTTTTCAGGAAGCCATTACGACTACACGGAACATGGCATTCAAAATATTGAAGACGATGTTTATGGCAAGGCATTAGCTAACTACCAACTCACCCGTTCGTTGCAAGTAGGCTTGGGCGGCTTGGTCACGGACAGTGGCACAATGTACACCGTTGGTGGTGCATACAATCTGATTGATTGGGATTTGAGTACTGAAGCAGTGTACAGCCAATTCGAAGACGCATCTCACTTTAATGCTAATATTGGTATCCCTTATTTAAGTCTATCTTATGAGTCTCTTGATAATGAACTTGGTGATCCAGTTGCTTCTTATATGTACGGATATGCCGATTATTCACGTCTATCGTTGAATTCTTCGTACAGCTTCCGCGGTGGACAATCTATGTATGCGGTTTACTCGCTTAATAACGACAAGCAGTTAGACAATTTAGGTAACTCGGATGAACAGGAACAGCAGTTTATTTCCGTTGGTTACAGCACGCCCACAGTTTTAGATTCTCGAGTTAATATTAACGTCGATTACTCTGAGGCGACGGACGACATATCAGTTAATTTGTTATGGAGTGTCCCGTTGTCAGACACAGTAGAAACTATCGTGGGCCTGACGAGTGATAGTGATGACATTAATCAATTTAAAACAACAGTAAGACGAAATCAGTTAATTGACTCAGACTCCTTTAATACGTCGCTTGAGGTGAGTAACACCTACGATCGACAACAGGATGATATGTATCAAGATGCGTTATTGGCGACCAGTGGCACGACTAAATACGCTCGAATGAATGCCTCCGCCCATACGTCCACCAATGGCACGAGTGGTATCAATGCTGGCTTGTCTAGCACTCAAATCGTGACGACAGACGGCGTTTATATTACCGATAAAGCGGCAACGTCTTATACGCTTGTCGATATTCATCAGTCGCAGAATACAGAGCAGACGTTTGATGAAAAAGGTTACTTCTCTCTTAAAAAAGAAGGGCGAAACAACAGTAAGTTCATCGTATATAACGATGAAACCGTTGTGCCTTTGGAAGACTATAGTCAATATCGTGCGAAATTTGATTCAGAGAGCGTTGATCTTTACAACTCTGGTGATAGTAACGTAACCGTGTTTACACACCCAGGTACGGTTGCTTCTATTGAGCCAAGAGTTAGTCGCGTCGTTTCGTTTGTTAGCGCCTTTAATGACATATCAGAACAGCCGATTACAGAAGTGAAGTGTCATGGAGAAGGTTGTATTGAAGTCAATGAAATGGCCGACGGTGTTTATAGAGTAACCGTATTGGAAGGCATGAACTTTGAATTGTCAGCGAAAGAAAGCCAATGCTTACTGCCTTATGAATTTACTTCAACAAATCAGATGAACTTTGGTCAAAACTATTGTTTGCCAATAGCTCAAGAAAAGCAGATAGATTTGATTGATGCAGGTGAACGACTACAAGCGATGTATTTAGGTGCATACGAAAGCTCGATTGAACTGAATAAAGCGCTTAAAAAGCTCGAATTACACGGTTATCGAATTATTCAGAAAGAAGTGGGTTCGTTTAAGGCAATTTATATAGCGCATGAATCTATAAACATGGCGGAAACAATAGCGCTTCATAAAAGAGATATCGATCAGTTAAAACTGTTGGCAAAACGACTTTATCGCACCAACGCCATTACATACCCAGTCGCACAAGTTAATTAAGGAGTGGGAAATGAAATCCAATAAAGTTCTACTAAATTTAGTATCACTCACCGCTATATTGTTATCTATAAGTGTACAAGCTTTTACGGTAGATAAAATGGTTATTGTCTCTGATGATAAAGGGAACGGTATCGTTACGTTAACCAACGACGAGTCTCACCCAATTTTTATCCAAGCAAAGGTGGATGAAATAAATATTATTGATGGAGAACAGGTAGAAAAAAAACAATATACAAGAGACAACTTAAACGATTGGAAGGTGTCATTAACGCACCAGAAGGTAGTTTTGAACCCTGGTGAAGAGAAAGACATTGGCATACGTAGTTTATGCCACAACGCTGCATGCGATAATTCAAAAGATTTGATGTTTATGCTGTCTTTTTCTCCAAGTAAATACAGACCTGGTGAAGTAGTGAGTGGTGTGGAAATTAATTACGGATTCGCACCTGTTTATATTATTCCTACAACACAACCGAATTATTCTTACGAATTAACCAACAACGGTGATAGCCTTAGAGTCGAAAATAAAAGTAATACAATGCTCAATTTTTTTGTAGATGCATGTGTTGCTGAAAACAAAGCCCAATGCAAACAAAAATTTACGGTTGTATCGGGAAGGAATAAGACGTTCCCTTTAACCGAAACTATGCGAAATAACGAGTTGACCATTACCGTGACATCTCACGACAGAAGCTATTCAAAGAAAGAAATGGTGACGAGAGGTAAAATATAATGCCTAGACCTATCCTATATATTGTAGCGTTTATTGCATTAATGACGACAAGCATGGCTCAAGCTGCGTTTGAAGTTCGCGCGGAAGTGAAGGCTGGTGGTGTTCGTTGGGACAATGTGACACGTTACAATGGCAAAATGCTGCCAAGTACGTGGGAAACTCCTCCTATGTTGCAGGCTTCAGAAGCTTGGGCGGCCGCGACATTTTCGGGTACACCTCCAACAGAGATGACTTTAATTGGGGGAAATGGGAATACTTCACCGTCAATATCGATCGATATATCGGGCGTTCAATACAATACTACTGGAATTGAATTTGCCCAGTCAGCGAATACGGTAGGTGGTGGGTGCTCATTTGATGAAGTGTCACTACCGATTGTGACTGTTGAAGGTCCAAACTGTGTTTCGTCTGTTCGATTAATTAATAAACAAAAATCGAGCCCATTTATTTTCCTGAGACCTATTTTCGATATTAACGAAAGTGAAATAGTGTCGGCATTAAGTGGGCTACCAGAGGGGCAATATTCAGCTTCAGTGCCGGTAAATATTCGTTACTACTATGAAAATGACGGCATTATGACTTATCGCAACATCAATGAAGTGATGTTGTTTTCATTTGATTATCAGCCTGTTCAACTCGACAGTGTTTTTGTAAGTGGAGATGGTGTCATGACGCCAGTCTACGACACAATTGGCAAAAGAATAACATCGACAACGTCATTTGATATTACAGCGAACGGCTATTTTAATGACGGAATTGTTTTAACAATGCCCTTACAGTCATACGAATTGGTTAATTCAAGTAACCCTGGTGTGGTTATTCCTTACAGCATTCATTGCGATCAGTGCAGCTCTGGTAACTTAGTTGATGAAGGGCAATTAATGTATCAAACAACGGCTATTTCAGAAGGAGCTGGAGTGCAAACAAGTATTAACTTTACTTTAGACTTTGATTACGATATTGAGGGCAGTTCTGCTGTTTCCGGAGATTATTTTGATGAAGTAACGATCATGTTGGAGCCTGGTATTTAAGATGAAAAAAATGAACTTAATGTCATCGATTATCGCTGTGTTCTTATCCATAAGTGTATCAGCAGAGGAGCTGCCTATCCAGATGAGTGGTGGCATGACGTTTTCTGCATTTGATGACAACATGGGACAGACTGAAGCACTTGGTTATAAGGCGGCGGTTGGATATAACATTAGTGAAAACGTACTATTTGAACTTGGCTATGCTGATTATTCTGCTTTTTCTGATTCGGAAATAGATAGTTTACGTGCGGTAATGGTTGAAACCGACTTATTGCTACCCGTCAGTGAATTTGCCTCCTTGTATGCAGGAGTCGGGGGCGCGTTTTCTAGTGACGACACCAATTTTACGGCATCGCTTGGTCTTAAATACCAATTGAGTAAAAATTGGAGCGCCGACCTTGGTTACCAAGGCGTCTTTGATTTAGCTCGTCAACAAGACGATCTATACGCATTTAATGCACTGTTGGTTTATCGTTTTTCAAGCAATGAAGCCGCAGAAGGCCTTTCAGATATTAACCCAAGGCCCAATGTTGACCAGCTTGTTGAAGAGTCGACCCAAGTATCAAGGCCGAAAACCCAATTGGCGTCTATTGTCCCAATTAAGAAGGCGCCATCGTGTCAGCAGCGTTTAGTTGAATACCGAGTGGTTCCTGGCGACTATTTGCTCCGAATTGCAAGAGCATTTGATAGCTCACTTGATGAATTAGTCGAAGCAAATCCAAATCTTAATAATCGTGATTTGAATTTGATTTACCCTGAAGAGAAAATACTTTACCCGAAAGTTAGCTGTTTAGATTAAATTGCCTTCCTTGAAACAGAAACACTGCCAATTTTTTGGCAGTGTTTCTTTGTTTGTAGCAGAGAGTATCTCGCCAATGTAAATGATATCTACACTTGTTTAGCTATCTCGCATCTTGCGTTTTTGAAATTCAAGAGTGCCCAATACCTTCAAACCTGAACGCGCGATACTGTTCACCAATCGAGCTACTCACCTTTATCGTTTGGGCTCGTAAATATGAAAACTAATACCTCAATTATATGCATGAAGGTCAAATATAAGAGAGCGGAGTAATGATCGGACCAAATATTTTAAACATGTATGTACTCATTCTTTTCGCGCTTGGTGTTATATACGCGCTGAGCAAAATAGACGAGTAGTATCCTAAAATTTATTATTTTTAGTAGAGAGAAATATGAAAATTAAATATAATCTATTAACAGTATTCGCAATTTGTTCAGCAATGACTTCTACTGCTGCCAATGCTTTTAATGTCGACAAGATGATTGTCGTCGCGGATAAAAAGGGCAATGGTGTCGTGACACTTATTAATGATGAGTCTCACCCGATTTTTGTTAATGGAAAAGTACAAGAAATTCAGTTTATTGATGGCGACAAAATCGTTCGTAATAGTTATACAAGAAACAATCTAGATGATTGGAAAATATCTCTTACGCACCCAAGATTAGTTTTAAGACCTGGTGAAGAGAAAGACGTGGGTGTTCGTAGCTTATGTCACAACACGTCTTGCGATAACAGCAAAGATTTGATGTTTATGCTGCCATTTACTCCTAGTCGTTATAAAGAAGAGGGAGAGAAAATTCACGGTGTCGAGATAAACTATGGTTTTTCACCGGTTTATATTCTGCCTACGACAAAGCCAAGTTTTGATTATAAGATTTACAATCAGGGCGAGAATTTACGCATCGATAATAATAGTAATACGCTAATTGATGTTTATGTTAACTCATGTACAACAGAAAATAATACGCAATGCAAACAAAAGTTCACTGTTGTATCTGGTCGGGATAAAACGTTTTCTCTTGCGGAATATACGCAAAGTGAACAACTTAATGTAACCGTAACATCTTACGATAAAAAATACTCTAAAGAGATGCAACTGCCTATTCAGTAATAGGAACGCTGAAAATAGACATAATTATAGGCCTTCAATGATTAATGCTAATCAAGGACGATCAGCATTCATTACCCATGTTCAGTGCTAATTTTAGCCTACATGGCATCACTGTTATCAGCAAAGTGTAAATGCCCAATACAACATTAAATACAAATCATAAAATCAATTTTGAAATCAATAAAAAGTAAAGAGAAGTAATATGAACCTTTTAAGCAATAAGCCAGGAGGAAGCATTCCCCTGGGTTTTGTCGTCGCTACTACGCTTACCCTTTTTGGGTGTGGTGGAGAGGGCAGTGAAGGAAGCTCAGCAAGTGTTTCCCCTAATACTCAAAGCGCGACGCTTTCCGCTCAAAATGCTACCTACTCGACTGGCTATGCTGAATCGTTCGAGGTTGACCTGTCGTCAAAGGTATTTTCATCAACGGGTGGTGGCTTTGCGCTGAGTGAAGTCGAGGTCTTGTCTAATGATGATAGCTGCCAAGTAGAAAGTATGACGGAAACAGGGTTTGTAATTCAGGCCTTTGATACCAAGGTGTGTGACTATCGATATCATGTGACTCCTAAAACATTGTCGCCAATGAGCCGTATGCCTGAAGCGCCAATGAGTGATAGTAGTAGCTCAGAAGGTTCGAGTTCTGCGGTTACGCGCATTGCGGTAAGTAGTAATCCTAGCTCAACCGAACTGGTTCCAGTAAGTGCAACAACACTGATTAATGAAGATGTGAGTGTTTTACTGAAGGACGAATTGGAGAAAGTCGGCTTTACGTTAGGTGACGAGTTTGTATTAACGGAGCTTACACTACCGTACGGTCGCTCGAGCTCAGTTCAAATAAATAGTACAGATGACCAGACTATGGATTATACCCCGCCGTCAGGTTTTACCGGCATTGACCGTGTTCTTTATACGTTAGAAGACTCGGTTAATGGCCTTGTGCTGATGGGGGTTTTAGATGTTGCGGTGGGCTACGAAGCTAACCAAGGTTTTACGATTGACGATAATATTGTATATCCAGTTGTTGTCAACGTATTGACCGATGAAGAAATCGACATCAGCGGCTTTGTTTCCTCGGACGATAGTGATGATTATCAATTGGTGTATGTTGAATCGTTTAACGCAAAAGCGGTACCTAAAGATCCACTGGACACTCAGAATAAAACGATCGTCTTTCAAGCGTCACAACCAGGTTACCACTATATTAGTTTTGCGGTTAGTGATCATAATGGAGTGTATGACATGGGTTTGATTCGTGTTGAAGTGACCGATCCTAATCAGTCATCAAAATGGGACGACATTTCTCATTTGTTGGATCTCTATATTGGACCACCCACCGCACTTGATGCAGCCGGGCAAGGCTCGCCTTATGATATAAAACTGAACGATGATGGCTACAGCCCAGCGATTGATATGGCTGGTTTTCGTTATCCGTCGGCCGTAGCATACTGCGACACCATCGGTGGTTCAGTGCCGACGTTTGATCAACTTAAGCTGATGGCCACTGATACCGATGTTCAGGCGTTACATAACTGGCCTGTTAAAGCACAATACCTCGCTTATGATGACGGAGCAGATCTGGTTAAGTGGGTGGATCTTAAAGATGGCAGCACCCTTACAGGCGATGTCGATCCAACATCGGCTTATTATGTGACATGTGTTAAGCAAGGTTTAATTACTGTATTGCCTACCTCAAGCACGGAAGTTGTCGCGGATGGAGTTGATGTTGGTTCTGTATTTGTTGAGTTAAAACTCGGTCAAGAAGTAAGACCAGATACCCTTGTGACGGCTTTTGTCTCTAGCCCAAATGTGACATTGGACAGCGATAACGTTACCACAGACAGCTATGGTATTGCCGAGTTTCGCTTAACCAGTTTAAAAGCGGAAACCGTCACATTAACCCTTTATGTGGGTGGCATTACTCAAGACTATGAAGTTAAGTTTATTGGTGATGAAAAGACGGCTGCAGTGTCATCAGAAGCAACGATTGACACGGTACCTTATACGTCAGTGGAAGGTGGCCAGGTTACTGCGACCTTGACCGATCAAAATAGCAACCCAGTAGAAGGTTACTCAGTCATTTCAGTGGTAAGTACAGAACAGCACCCAGACACCGCAGAAATGGTTACTCCTATCCTTGAAGCGGAAACGACTCAAACCGATGAATCAGGTGAGCAAAAAGTGCGGGTAAAGTGGGATACAAACTATCAAACCCCAACAACGACCATGACCTTTGATGTGGCGTCATCTTACACCACAACAACCAATACACAGACTAATGCGATTAGCCAAGTTACCTTTCATGCCTATTTGTGTGGTGGCCAAGTTGGGGATGGGGATGATGATCAACAAAACGCCGCGGGTGCCTGTGTTAAAATCGTGGAAAACGATGGAAAGTTGTTTACCGGTACTCCAAGTGTCAGCTTTTTAAACGCTGTTGGTTATAGTGATTATAGCAGTACTGACGTAGAAGATGGCTCTCTTGGACCTTCAGGAACTTTTGCACGTTTTAATAATCCTGCAGCAAATAACCTTTGTGAGCATTATAATACACTTGAGCTTTACGAGAGAGATGATTGGGCTTTAGCAGAAAAATATGAGTTGGAGAGTCTTTTTAATAACTTTGGTAGCATGTTCCTTGCGAAGGGTTGGGCGACCCGCTACAGCTACTGGTCTTCGACGGCTAATGGTTCCACCTACTACGGCGTGTACCTCGTCGATGGCAGCGTCTACAGCTTCTACCCATCCGATCAGCGCTACGTCTCGTGCGTATCAGGTTCTTAGGGTTCAACGTTCAGAGTTTGCGGCCCGCAGGGCCGTTTTTTCTTTTTATAGAGGGTAGCGGTTTATTTTCTAAACTCAGTAAGGATTAATATGGATATTGAAACAAAACTCAAGCTTAGTCAGCAACAAGGTAAAATTATCGGCATACATGAAGGCATGTTTGTTCGTTTTTATGATCAAGCGCTGTTCGCATGGCAGCAGTGGGTGGTCACTCACCCCTCTTTGCCTGTTTTAAAAGTGTCAGCTAAAGTGGTTAAAAAACTCGGGTCACAATGTGTTCTATCGGGCGGGTTACCTGTAAGCAGCCTTGCAAAAGTAGGGGTGTTTCCTGACGAAAAAGGTATCATCAGCATTGGTTTTTATGCCGATATGTCTAATTGGGAAGAGTGGTATCTATCGCACAAAAACGACTTACCTGTACATGAACGGTCTGACTTAAATCCTAGACTAAAAATAGATAACAGCTTCGCTAAAGTTTGGATGCCACAGTGGTTAGTACACCAGCTAGACGAATGCACACCGGACACATCTAACCCAGAGGGTAGGTTGCTGTTTGATGTTATTCGTTGGACTGAACGGTAGCCTTAGTAATGTTTTTGATAAGGCGATACGCTAAAAACAGGGAACATAGCAGCGTTGCTGCGCCTAGAGAACACCTTTGTTACGGCATTGGTGAGCGGGCCCTGGTATGTTATCGGCACTTATGGCCTTATTAGAGGTAATAAAGGGGGGCAAGTCGAAAGGCAACACTCAGTATAAACAATAAGTGCAAACGTGAAGGGTTGGGCGACCAACAACAACTACTGGTCGTCGACGGCTAATGGTTCCAACTACTACAACGTGAACCTCAACTATGGCAACGTCAACAGCAACAACCCATCCAATCAGAACTACGTCTCGTGCGTATCAGGCTGACATATACTCAGTGTTGTCGCCTTATCAAAAATGACAAGAACGGAGCTTAACGCTCGTATAGTATGCATTGGCAGGGGCTTTGTTGCGTAATTCAATGGAACTAAATCAAGAACCTACGATCTGATCAGCTACCACCACTCTCTCTCGTAGCCTTATGCCTAAACCTTGTTACAAAACAACCAACTGGAAGCAATACAACCAATCGCTCATTAACCGTGGTTCTCTGACCTTCTGGATCGATGAAGAAGCAATAAGTGGGTGGGCGCAAAGCAAACAGAATAAGCGCGGGAGGCCACGTCGGTTCAGTGATTTAGCTATTACGACAGCACTCATGGTGAAACGAGTTTTTTCTATGCCACTGAGAGCGCTGCAAGGATTTATCGACTCGATATTTAGGTTAGCCCATGTGCCGTTAAGTTGTCCGCATTACACCTGCATCAGTCGTAGAGCCAAGCAAGTTGAGGTCTCATTTAAGACTAAAGCGAGAGGAGCGATACAACACCTAGCCATTGATGCAACTGACCGAATGCATTGGTCATATTCAAAGGCAAGTTGTAGGTTGGCGGCGCTGGTTTTTGGACGGGAGTGTTTAAATTCACTGCAAAACACATATTTTGTCAGTTTTATTTAAACTATAACCTATCTTGTAAATGGTATTGATTTCTATCCATCCACCGAGCCTAAGAAGCTTCTTTCTTAAAGACATGATCACCATATTCAATGCATTGTCACAGACGAATGAATTGGGCCATCCCATTTTTAGTAGATGGTGTTTGGTTAAATGCTCCCCTTGATGAGTGAGTAACTCTTTTAGAACTAAAAATTCACTGAGTGTGAGCTGGATGGGTTTTATCGTTGGGTGGTCGGCTAGCGAAATTCTTAGCGACCCTTTATGTAAGATTAAGTGCATAAACAAACAGCCAGTTTAATTATCATACCCGTATTATTTATTTGCTGCGATTACATGCAAGGTCAGGTTGAATATTAATCTGGCTATTATGCCTACTTAATGGGTTTTCCTTTCATATTACACATCAAACGAAACCATTTTATTTGCTGTTTTTGTATTAGTTATTTCAGTTTGTTTAAGTTCAACCTTACAACGTTCGCTTTGTGAGTTGAACGCGACTTGATTGCTAATAGGGTTTGAAGCGCAGTCAGAAGTCGGTACTTTCCCTGTCCAACGCACAGTGACATTTGCGGCCGCCGACTGAAAAGAGATAAGAGTTGCTAATACTGCTGTTGAAATAAAGATTAATGAACGCATATTTAGGCACCTTTTATTAGTGTTGTGTTGATATGCCTAGTTTGGTAGCGATAGGGCAGGTTGTAAAATAAATAGTTATAAATTCAGTTGTATTAAAACTTGAATGGTAATTTGTAGCAGAGGGAATAGTAGGAAACCAAAATAAAGGCTGGCAGTGAAAATTAAAACGGAGTGGGCGATCAAATGAAAGGGGAGGCTAATTTAAAGACGTTAAACTTGAGTGAAATCACTTAAGGACAGCGGGTTAGCCTAATGAGCCGTAGCTAGGAATAGCCACGGCATCAAATTGACCGCATTTGGATTTAACAAGAATCTAAGCTTCGTTAAAACAATATAGGCTAACAATAACTTTGAGCTTGGGTGCGCAATGCATTTTTTAGGTTCGTCGGCAGTTGTGAACGGTGTATACCCTGGATTGCACCCTCTAACGACCAAACTAACTCGATGGTTGGTTTATGGTGGGTATGCTGTTGGATAGCCTCTACAGCACCAATCGTGCCCAGGTTTTTGAGTTTCTCAATGGAGTTTATACCCGCTTTCTCAAGAAGTTGCTCAGTTGAGAATCGCATGTTGGGTAAGTCTTTGAGCCTTTCGGGAGCAGAAATATAACTGCTTCGTGATCTCTTTATTTGCTCTAGTGCGATTTCTGCTTCACATAGAGTCAAAGAATACTTGCTCCAAGGGTTTGCTGGCAACTTGTAATAATCCGCATTCTGACTTACTCCAAGTACGCTCGCATTCACCTTGGGGTAGCCCTTGTTAATAAAGTAGCCTTTTTGTGCCGGTGTTCCTCTGAGGTACAGCTCCCCACTTTTATGTAGGACGAGCAAAACGTGATCTACATAGAAGGCCGTTACGCCAAATATTTGTTTTATAGACACTCGACCTAATTGTTCCAAGCGTCTAAAAGTATGTCTGAAAAGTTGAGCCATTATTTTCACTCGATAATCATAAAAAGTGTGATCTATTGTCCAAATGTAGCCAGCAGTGAATATGGCATAAGCCAAGTTAAAAAACAGACAATGCCATTGGGCATTCCGGTTATTTAAATTCTCGATCTGCCATATCAGTTTTGTAACAGACGGTCAAAATTAAGGGGGGTCACGAAGGCGGGAGAAATTGGTATGTATAGCATCGACACAAATGTATTTTTAATGGCGACGGGTTGTAACTTTCAATCGGATATTGGCGTTCGATTTCGTCAGATTGCTATTAGAAGTTTGCACAAGGTTAATGATGATATTCTTCAAGGAGGTGAGTCCAATCGAGCGCTCGCCCATAAAGTGAAAGGCATTGCGTTATCTTGCGGGGCTACAGAGGTTGCAAGAATTTGTCTTAAATTGGAGCACTACGACGCGGTAATCAATGAAAGTGCCGGAAAAAAGATTTTGATGGATGTGTCTAACGCCATGATTCAACTTTTTGACGCTTAAGTTGGAGGATATGAACGTGTCTTTTAAAAATAAAATCATTTTCACCAACGCAACAATACTGGTTCTATTTGTGGTGTTGCTTACGTACTCCGCTATCGAAATCGTTCAGGTTTCTTCACAAAACCAATTTGAAGAGATAAAGGAGAGCATTACGGGAAATAACAAAAAGCTTCTACTTACCTTTGTGAAAGCTCAAAGTGTAACCCTTGATAAAGAGGTCGAGCTGATCACTGAGGAAGTGGAGCATGTAGCGATTGATTTTGCTCATGATTTTGCTCATGATTTTGTTAATGAATCGAAAAACGAGGCACTTCGTAATAAACAACTGGCTTATATCAACACAGAGCGTAAGCCTTTTATCAAAAAGGTGCTTTTTATTGACACTGAACGCAACCAAGAAGTCTCTATCACCGAAAATGGTATTGTAAGCCGCTATATTTCTGTCGATTTTAGTCGCATGATCCACTACAAGAATTTCTATATAGGGAAAGAAGTTAAAGTGGGGCACGTCACTAAGTTTGCCATTTATATCCGTCCAGAGCACTGGGATAACGCGTTACTCAAATTTGATTTAGATTTAGAGTATTTTTCTCGTTCACTGACTTTTGAAAATATGATCGATGAATTCCAATACCGTTATTTCTTAGTAGACGACAGCGGCAAGCTTATCGCGTCGAATCTACAACAGAATGTCGACCAATTGATGTCTGAAAGTGTTTTTGATGAACAAATTCAAAAGAGTGTCGGAAGCCATATCATGTCACATTACTTGGGTAGTTTTGTGGTAAGTGGCGAAAAAGGTGTTTTCAATGTCACTTTTGTTCAGAACCGTCAAACCGGTTGGAGGTTGATTTTAGTCACGCCAGAGCATGTGATTCGTTCCAGTTATGCGACCACCAAAGAGCTGGTTTTATCTGGTGATAACTCGTTGATCAAACGCCTGTTCTTTGCTTATATCCTTTTGCTTGGTCTGTTTTTAGCTATTAACTCAATCGCGGTGAATAAGATGCTGATACCTATTTCTAAATTGATCGCACAAGCTAAATATCTAAAGCAGCGTGATTTTAATAAATCCAGACATACTGTTTATAGTAATGGAGACGAAATTGAACAGCTTTCAAAGGCTTATTCTGAGGCTGGGATCCAGATTCAAAATTTGATTGAAGGGCTTGAATATGAAGTTGAAGAGCGAACGAAGCAGTACGAGATAGCAGCGCAAGAGGCGAGTGAGGCCAATAAACAGAAATCGGTGCTGCTTTCAAATGTGTCCCATGAGGTTCGCACGCCACTGAACGCGATTATTGGTTATACACATATGCTAAGCCATAGCAAAAACTTTGACGAATATCGCCATCAGCTGAACGGTATTTCGAGTGCGAGCAATACTATTTTAGGCATTGTGAATGACCTATTGGATTTTGAAAGAGTAAAAGCAGCAAGCTATTCATTAAACCCTAAATGCCTGTCAGTAATGAGTTTGATGCGCGAAATTGAAAATACGTTTTTTCCGCTTAGCGAGTCTAAACAATTGTCGCTTGATATTATATGCAATGTCGATGCTTCGACAACATTGATGATTGATGAGCTTCGTATTAAGCAAGCAATCAATAATATAGTTTCGAACGCATTGAAGTTTACAAACAAGGGAGGGGTGACAATAGAAGTTTCAACCGACGATAGAGCATTCAATATCTCCGTAAGCGATACTGGAGTCGGTATTCCCCAAGATAAATTGGATGCGGTGTTTAACGGCTTTGAACAGGTTAATCAAGAAGATCAACAGTTTGGTTTTGGCTTGGGCTTGGCGATAACTAAAACCATCGTAGAGTTAATGAAGGGTTCGTTGCGTGTTGAGAGTGTGCTCGGCACCGGTAGTACTTTTGTTATCTCACTCCCAGCTCAAGAAATTATGAATGTTCTTGAGTGTTCTAACGGTGTTGCTGAACAGGTATATAACGTTAGAGAGCGCTTAGACTGCACAAGTAAAAAAGCCTTGATCGTTGATGATGTTGAGTTCAACCGAGAAATTCTAGAGTTCCACTTAAACGAGCTAGGTTGTGAATGCATGACCGCGAATGATGGTTTGGAGGCTTTAGCACTCGCTTCTGAACATGACTTTGATGTTGTACTGACGGATATTTCAATGCCGGTTATGGATGGCATTGAGCTTGCTTCTGAGTTGGAAAAGCGTAAGCCATCGTTACCTATAATTGCCGTTACGGCACGAGCTACCATTCAAGAAGAGGCTCGAATGGACCAATACTTTTCGTGTTATCTAACCAAACCGCTCAACCCGAGCGATCTAAAGCTAAAGCTTCATTGCGCTTTATCAGGTGGTACTTGCTAACTTAGTTAAATACTCCTACCTATAACCTGAGGGTAAGCCATCTTCGGATCTTCATGTATTATTTTCATCTGTTTTTCTGAGAGTTATGGGCATTGTCATCAAGATAATGCCCAAACTGTTATGAAAATAACTATCATCCAATAAGTGTTGAGAGTAGCTGGGCATTTTCAAATTATTCAATCACAGCTTGCCCTTAGCTTTTGTTCGTATTTAATTAAAAATAAGCTAAATCACAATAACGAATAAGAAAATAAAGCTATGTTTGGAAATATTATACGTACGTTTCGTGTTAATAATGGTTTGTCTCAAACTAATTTTGTTGATGCGATTCAAAGAAGTAACTCTAACTTTAACAACCTGGACGTTGTGACACTAAGCCGTTGGGAAAGAGGAGTAACAACTCCCCACTTAAAACGTCAAAACGAGTTACTGGACCTTATTGGAGTCAACATATTTGATGTTTGGGAGGCAAACGACTCACAAACAGTTCTCACAGGGTTAACGAATAAATTTAATAATAACGGTTATATTGATATGAACATGCACGTCCAAACAGAAGTTACGGTGATTAACTCAAATAATTCATTCCTTCTTGGGAAGATTACCAAGTTAATTGATGTCATCTTTGAATATGAGGATAACGTTATGCTCAGTAATTTAGAAGATTTAGGTCTGAGTAGAAAGGTAATTATTGAAAAAATAATAAATCAATATTCTGGAGAGTTAACGCTCGTCACGGTTAATGGGCAATTAATCGGACACTTATTAAGTGCTAACTATAATCTTGCAGCAGATTTTTTGGAGCAAGTCTTAGTATCTAAAGAAGATAGAGCACATTTAGTTGTTACTTTTAACTGCACTCATTATTCGTCATTTACAGACACAATGGGCAGAGAGGCGTACAAGTATCTACAAAGCTTAAATCCAGATAAAGAGCTTTATATACTACTGAAAAGCAAAAGGATTTTTGATCTGTTTTTTTCATTGGGCTGCGAGTATCGAAGTGTAAGAAGTAACGATAGATCAATGAAGGTCATGAACTTGGATTCAAAGAAAATGAAATCACAACGCACTTGGATGGATATTATTGCAAACTATAAAGGTGAAGAGAATGAATAACACAGTATTGATTGTTGACGATGTTGAACTATCGAGAGAGGTCATTAAAAATGCGGTCTCTTTATCTAATAAAAAAACATCTGTACAGTTTGCAGAAAATGCGTTCGATGCAATGAGCAAAATGCAAAACGCATCATTTGATTTGGTGATTATGGACATCATGATGCCCAATGGCGATGGATTTGAACTCTTGAGTATGATGTCGCAACAAAATGTTGAGTCTAAAATAATCATTATTTCAGGTTTGGATAAATCCATTGTTAGCTCGGTGAGTATGCTTGGAAAGCTCTATGAGTTAAATGTTGTCGCTTCACTAGAAAAGCCTATTTGGGCTAACCAAATAAGTGAGTTGGTTGATAAAGCACTTGAAGTTGAAACCATAACCAAAAGCGAGCTTGGCTTTGGTAACCGTGCAACAATCATCGATGACGATTTTCCCATCAATCTGGTTTATCAGCCGCAAGTTGTTTCGGATATAAATGTTATTTCGGGGTTTGAAGTGTTGTCACGATGGTCTGATGAAAACGGGACCTTACTTCCACCGAGCTATTTTTTGCCAGTAATTGAAGAGCTAGGAAAGCAAAAGGTTTTTACCAATATCGTGATAAATAAATTCATTCAGGATTATCATCTCCACTTCAGTGAACTTGATAAATCGTTGAGGTTCTCAATTAATATCGATCCTAATTTACTGACTGATGAATCTGTTGTCGATAATCTACTCGAGATCTATAAGCAAGGTATTGAGCATACTATCGTTGTAGAGCTGACTGAAAAGGGGCTTTCAGGCAATATTGAAAAAGAATTGTTGGCAAATATTTTACGGCTAAGGTTGAATGGTTTTGAGATCTCTATAGATGACTTTGGGATGGAAGCATCGAATATTGAACGTATTGTCAAACTGCCTATTAGTGAGATAAAAATAGATATAACCATTACATGGGGACTTTGCCATAACATTGATTACATGCAAAAAATCGATGAAGTTAAGAAGCTCGTTTCGGTAAAAAACGCACGTATTATCTATGAGGGTGTTGAAAATAAAGACACCTGTGCATTTCTGGAAGCTCTAGGCGGCTTTAACCAACAAGGTTTTCTTCATGGGGTTCCATCACTACCTGAAATTGTAGTTGAGATGCTCGCAGAGCAAAAGGAGCTAGATTACGTCGCTTCTGAATATACTTCTAATCATTAACAACGTATTAGGGTAACGAGCCAAAGCCAACTCAATGGGCTTTGGCTCTTTTTATTACTTACCACACACCGAACAATTAGGCATCTTTATTAAATTCATTTCACGCCAGCTGTGAGACATGGCATCGAGAATCAAAAGTTTGCCTTGCTTTGGTTGTCCAAACTTGGCAATAACCTTGATAGCTTCCAAAGCCTGAGCCGCGCCTACCATGCCAACAACAGGTGCCATCACACCGGCTTCAACACAGCTTAGAGCAGCGTTGCCAAATAGAGCGCTTAAACACTGGTAACAGGGTGCGTCAGCATCTTGATAAGTGAAGACACTAATCTGACCTTCCATGCGAATCGCAGCGCCCGATACAAGTGGCGTTTTTGAGGCGTAACACAAACGGTTAAGTTGATTGCGCGTTTCAACGTTGTCGCTGGCATCAAGTACTAACGAATGCGCTTCAATGAGCTTTGCTAGTGCCTCGTCATCAAGTCTGTGGTCGACCGTTTCAACTCTAAGGTGTGGGTTTAACACCTGTAATGATTCAGCGGCTGAAACGACTTTCTTCTTACCAATATCAGCATCGGTGTGAAGCACTTGTCGTTGCAAGTTTGAAAGCTCGACAACATCGTCGTCGATCAGCATTAGCTTACCAATACCCGCAGTCGCAAGGTATTGAGCAGAGGCACAGCCTAAACCACCCGCACCTAACACCAAAATCGAGCTCTGTTTCAGCGCTTCTTGACCCTCAAAATCAAACTGCTTGAGAATGATCTGGCGGTTATAGCGAAGCATCTCTGCGTCAGACAGTATTTCCATCAGCAAGCCTCGTTAGTAAAGCGTGGAGTTAAACAGTTGAATCTGAACCGTTTCACCGACTTCAACACGGCCACGTTCGCGCTCTAGTACCACAAAGCAGTTTGCTAAGCTCATTGAGCGGAAAGCGCCAGAGCTTTGGTTACCTGTTGTTTCTACTACAAACTTACCGTTTTCAATCGAGTAAATACCACGTTGATAATCAGTACGGCCTGGGCCTTTTTTGAATGCAGATTTAGTGATCGCAGGAATCGATTCTGGTGCTGTCCACGCAGTGTGACCGGCAAGTTTAGCCAGCATAGGTTGAACTAACACGTACATGGTCATCATTGCAGACACTGGGTTACCCGGTAGGCCACAGAACCAAGCGTTGTCTAGCTCACCAAATGCGAATGGTTTACCTGGTTTGATTGCTAGTTTCCAAAAGCCGATTTCGCCAAGCTCTTCAAGAATGTCTTTGGTGTAATCAGCTTCGCCGACACTTACGCCACCAGAGGTGACAACTACGTCTGCCAGTTCTTGCGCTTTTACAAAGGTTTCTTTAAGCGTTGCAGGGCAATCAGGAATAATACCTAGGTCAATTGCTTCGCAACCAAACGCTTCAATCAGTGGTTTGATACCGTAGCGGTTGCTGTCGTAGATCTGACCATCTTCAAGAGGCTGACCTAATGGCTTGAGCTCATCGCCAGTAGAGAAGAAAGCGACTTTAGGTTTGTGTGCCACAGTTACATGACTCACACCGAGCGAAGCAATCATTGGAATGTCACGAGGTGTTAAACGTTCGCCACGGCTAAGAACGATATCGCCTTGCTTGATGTCGTCACCGGTAGGGCGAATGTTATTGTTCAGCTTGATGTCGTCTTGCTGAATCTCAATGCCAGCGTCAGTTTCAGCCGTGTTTTCTTGCATGATTACGACGTCACAACCTTCCGGGATCTTTGCGCCAGTCATAATGCGAATACAGGTGTTTGCTGGCCATTCACCTTCAAAAGGTTGACCTGCAAAGGACTTGCCCGCTAAAGGCAGCACTTTACTGTTCTCTAGGTCTGCTAAGCGCAGTGCATAGCCGTCCATTGCTGAGTTATCAAAAGGAGGGACGAAAATAGGGGATAGAATATCTTCAGCAAGTACGTAACCCAATGCTTCTGCTAATGGCAGTGATAAGGTCGTTTGAATAGGTTGAATTGGTGATAGCAGCTTATTTAGTGCTTCTTCAATTGGCATCAAGCCCGGAGCGTCGCAACAGCCCATAATTGAAATCCTTTGATCGTTATTATTTTGATTTGGCGGTTGGCAATAGGGATTCAATAGTTATCAAATCATGATGGTTCGCCAACGAAATTCTAGCCACTCTAGCACAGTTTAAGCCCCGTAAATAATGACCTCCCTTAAAATATGGGTGTATTTATTCAAAATTCCGAGTATCCTTGTTTGCCATCCAGAAGGGGTAATAAAAGAGGAAGTTCAATGTCAGGTCTTAGCGAATCAGCGAAGTTGGTTAAAGATGCGCTAGCAAGCCGTGGTTTAGAGACACCAATGAGTCCAAACCAGGTTAGCCGAGAAGAGAAAAAGGAACGAATCGAACACCATATGCGTGAGATTCTCACTCTCCTTGAACTTGATCTTACGGACGATAGTCTGGAAGAAACACCGCAACGTATTGCTAAAATGTACGTGGATGAAATTTTCTCTGGTTTGGATTACGCCAATTTCCCTAAAATTACGGTAATCGAAAACAAGATGGGCGTTCGTGAGATGGTACGAGTAAAAGACATTACCGTGACCAGTACTTGTGAGCACCACTTAGTGACGATTGATGGTAAGACTGCGGTCGCTTATATCCCTCGTGGGAAAATCATCGGCCTTTCAAAGATTAACCGTATTGTTCGATTCTTTGCTCAGCGTCCACAAGTTCAAGAGCGTATGACGCAGCAGATCCTTGTTGCACTGCAAACGCTACTCGAAACTGATGACGTTGCTGTAACCATGGATGCGGTTCACTACTGCGTGAAATCACGCGGTGTAATGGACGCGACTAGCGAAACGACAACAACAGCTCTGGGCGGTATCTTCAGATCAAACCCAGCAACGCGCCACGAATTCTTACACGGCCTGCGTTAATACGTTTCGTTATTGGATGCACGTGATTTAGCCTTTGTAAATTGAAGTTCGTTGAAAATATTCTAAGCCTCGCTTTATGCGGGGCTTTTTTACGCCTGCAATGAAGTCAACTGTAATGGCTGAGAATGCTGTTATTCCCTAAAGTGAAGAATGAGCGACTTATTCACTTTCGCCATTCCCTAAAGTGAGGAATGAACGTAATAGGGAATCTGTTGCGGCCAAGCAGAAAAAGCACGCTCTATATCTTAACGTTTGTTGAAAGCATATAGAGCGTAACTAGAATCAATCGCTGGTGGAGTGCTTAAGAAAGGTTAAACAAACGCTTTAAGTGGTGAACAATACCGGATGGCTTGTTCTCGGCTTGATAGATGCTCAAACCATCGTAAAAACTCGCCATGAACTCTACGCGAATCTCATCATCACTGCTTCTCGATATACGAGACAGTAGCGTAGCGGCTACAGCTGCGTGATCATTGGCTAGGCTGTAATCCATTCCTAGTCGTCCTTGAATGAACAACCACAAATGCGTGACTAGTTTTAACTGTTGAGCGTTAGAGTTTTGAAACTTGTCGCTGTGCTCAGTTCCCACTGTATTATCGAATACATTTTGCATCGCCTCATTCGCTTCTTTATTGCTTTCAAAGCGATAGCTTGCATCGATATGTTCCTTGGTTAGCAAGCCAAGCAACGTCTGACGTGCAGAGTTCTCCGGCTTGTTCTCGCAAGCGTGTTTAAACAAAGCGTGGTTTTCATCAATAAATGACGACAGCTCTTTCTCGTAGCCTGTCGAGAGCGCTTTGACTGAACCTAAACCTGCTTCTTTTAAACACTGGTGAAGCTTGGTTCTAGCTTGTTGTTTAGCTTTGATTTCTTGCTGCGCGTCGGCTTGTTGCTTGGCTTCTTCTAGCTGGCTAGCTGCTGTTTGCGAATTATTCGGGGTTGGACGCTCAGTCATTACTCTGTAGCTCTTCCCACGTTACTTCTGCCGATTGAGTATCGCTGTTAATGAAAGCAGAGTTACCCGTCAGCATGACTGAAAGATCCATCGTACGTTGTGTCATCGCCGCTAGCTGCTCAATACCATCGTTGTCTAGACGAACGATCTGAGCTTTTAGGTAGCCGAATTTACCTTTGTTCTGCTCCCACCAAACGTTTGATTTAGTGTTGAAGCTGAATACGCGTACTGATTTAGATAGGCGAGTTGCCTTCTTAACACGCTCTGGATCGGGTTCGCCCACATCGACCCATTCTAGGATTTGATCGTCTAACGACTTCTGCCATAAATCGGGTTCTTCAATGCTAGACAACCCTTTAGTGAACTCAAGTTCAGGAGACGCATTGATACAGAAAGCCATGATTCGAGCCATCATTCGCTGTTCTGTTTCAGAAGGGTGTTGTGCAACCGTTAGATTGAAAGAGTCGTAATAGTCGCGATTCATATCGGTTAAAGAGATACGAAACTTGTAGATTGTCGGTTTAAGAGCCATTGAGAGGGTGTCTTAGGTAGAAATAGTGAAGGGGAATATTACCTTAAATCTCTGAATAGCGGGTAAAAAAATAGCCAGCAGAGGCTGGCTATTTTTAGAAAGCTTTAAAATACTAGATTAAAGTACTTTGATGCTGTCAGCTTGTGGGCCTTTTTGACCTTGAGATACTACGAACTCAACTTTTTGGCCTTCAGCAAGAGTTTTGAAACCGTCGCCAGTGATAGCAGAGAAGTGTGCGAATACGTCTGGGCCGTTTTCTTGTTGAATGAAGCCGAAGCCTTTAGTTTCGTTGAACCATTTTACTGTACCAGTAACTGTGTTAGACATGATGATATCCTAAAATTAAATTTTTATTTTGAGCCAATTGTGGCACTGATAGCGTGGAAAAGTTTATTGCTATTGCGTACAACACAACGGGGTTACTAGTAATCCAACGAAATGTTTATATACAAAGAACTTTCTTTCTAGCCGGCAACGAGTCTAAATCAAATCAGGGGATAGTCAATCGAATACATAGGGAAAGGTTGCAGAAACTTGGGGGTAGTCAAACTTTGCATTCCTTAAATATCATGGAGTTACAGTTGTATGGTGATTTGTTGTAGTTTTTGTGAAAAAGGTGGTCGAAATTGATGACGAATTTGGAGTAAATGCACTGTTTTAGCGCATTCATTTTTGCAAATTTAAAGCCGCTAACTGGGCGTTGAGCCCACTTTTAACGGCTTATATTTATAAATGTCGTTGTAAGGTAAGTGCCTTTACTTGAACGAGGTCTCGGCTACTTTTTCAAGCGGTACAGGTTGCCATTATCAGTGCTGAAGAAGATGTCTCCGTTTGGTGAAGTTTCGATGTCTCTTACCCTTTCGCCCAAGTCCTCTAAAATGCGTTCTTCCTCGATTGCCTCACCTTGTTCATTGACTGTCACAATATTGATGTGAGTAAGTTTTAGTGCGCCAGCCAGCAGTTTGCCTTTCAGCTCTGGGTACTTATCGCCTTGGTAAACAATCAAGCTCCCCGGAGCGATTGAAGGAACATAGACTTTTTTTGGCGCTTCAATACCATCTTTGGTTTCCGATTCGCCAACGCTGATAGGGCCCCAATACTCTTTTCCGTGTGAGGTGACAGGCCACCCATAGTTGGCACCCGCTTTTATTAGGTTAATTTCATCACCACCGCGAGGGCCGTGTTCAATCGACCAAAGCTTTTGAGTCGGGAAATCGTAATACAGACCTTGTGGATTACGATGGCCAAAGCTCCAAATTTCATTGAGCACTTTGTTGTTATCCGTGAATGGGTTATCGCTTGGTGTGCTTCCATCGGCATTCAGTCGTAATATTGATCCGGCGTGAGTCATGGTGTCTTGGCCGTTGTCTCGATCACCTCGATCACCGATTGAAAAATACAGGTGGCTATCATCAAAGGTGATACGGCTACCAAAGTGACGTCCTGTGTCCGTTCTGGATTTAGTTACAAACACGTCTGTCCAATTGATGACTTCATTATTGCTGTAATTAGCAGAAGCCAGTGTTGTTACGCCTTCATCATCGATGTCTTTACTGTAAGTGACGTAGAACTTTCCGTTTTCAAAAGGGGAAAGTGCGATATCTAATAATCCACCTTGGCCTTTCGCCCATACATTGGGCAGCCTGAAGAGTGTGTGTTGATCGCCAGTTTTTAAATCGACATGTTTAATGACGCCTGATTTTTCTGTGACTAGCATGGACTTATCGTTGACATAAGCCAGTCCCCAAGGGATCACGAGTCCGTCGGTGATCTTCTCTGCCTGCCAAGCAAAGGCTGACGTTACAGGACCTGAGGCAAGCAGCGCCAAAGCACATGAAAAAATACGGTGATGAGTGTTCATTGAAGTCCCTTGATTATGAGCATCTAGTGTTAGTCTAGCGCTTGTGGCCGATAGGCGGAAAGCCGAGGTTGCTGAAAAGTGACTATTCACATATTTAGTTGAACGCCTATTGTATGATTATACAAGCTCACGTATGTTTACTCTGCCTTTCTCTATTTGATCCTGTCGGAGCATTATGAACAACTCACCAGCAGCATTTTCGCTATTTTCTCAGTTTTTATGTTGTGAGTTAGATACGCACGATTTTTCTTCGAACGGACCTATTAAACGATGAGTCGTGGATTTGATTTTAAATCGATCTTACTTGCGTGTTTGGTCATCAGTATCGGCCAGCTCAGTATGGGCTTGGTGTTTCCTTCTTTGCCTTGGATCGCAAAAGATTTTGATGTCTCGCTAGAGCAAGCCCAGCTTTTGGTGAGTGTGTATTTATTAGGCTTTGGCCCTTCCCAGTTTATTTATGGCCCTATTTCCGATGCTTTGGGACGCAAGAAGGTACTGCTAAGCGGTTTGTTGATTGCCATGCTTGGGTTATTGATGATCATCTTCTTCAGCCATTCGTTTACTAGCATGGTGATGGGGCGATTCCTGCAAGGCTTAGGAACCGGTTGTTGCGCGGTACTTGCTCGTGCTTCTACGCGAGACAGATTCAGTGGGGCAGACTTGCCTTTGGCGATGTCTTACATTGCTATGGTTGCGTCTATAACACCTTTGATCGCGCCCGTTATCGGTGGATTCATTAACTTCCACTTCGGTTGGAGCATGGTGTTCATCTCACTACTTGGCTATGTCTCATTGGCTTGGGGTGTATTGGCGTTCAAGTTTAAAGAAACTGTCACTCAGGTTTCGGCGATCCCTTCACCGAATAAAATGGTTTCTCAATATAAAGAGCTACTCACTTCTCGTTATTTTATGAGCTTTGCGAGTATCGGTTGGCTTAACTTTAGCTTGATGATCACCACTGTGTCGGTGATGCCATTTATCATGCAAAACCAGATTGGTATGACGTCAGATGAATACGCGATGTGGGCGGTGATTCCAGCATTAGGCATGCTTGGCGGAACAGGCTTATGTAACCGTATTCGCCCTATGCTGGGTAACAAGAAAACTCTGTTATGCACACCTGTATTGCACGTTGCTGCGGCCTTGTGGCTGTTCTTCTGTCCACTCGAACCTTTGTATCTCATGCTTGGCCAGTTCTTGATGATCCTTGGTAATGGTATTGCGTTACCTTGTGCTCAGGCGTTAGTGATGTTGCCTTATAAGAAGAACGCTGGCGCGGCGGCTGCGATGTCTGGTGGCGGGCAGATGGTGGTGTCTTCAATTGTGAGTATGGGCCTGGTTCAGTTAGGGTTAGGGGAAGCGTGGCATTTATCGCTCGTTATCATGCTGTTCACATTGATTACCCTGTTTAACATTTTGCGTGGTTTCAGTAGCCAAGAAGCGAGAGAGTCTCAGCTCAGTTAGTTGCTTAGGTAATTAGCTAGCTGCCTGGCTAGTAGGAACGAGAAGGCCATTGAAATGATGAATTTCAATGGCCTTTTTAATGTTCAGCGCTTTGGTTTAAGTTACCAGAATATATGCTATTTTCTGACTGCTTAGGGCAAGTGGTAGTGTTCCGAGCGCAGCTTGCGGCAGGGACGTTAGTTTCCATTATTGCTGGCAGCTACTTTATCTTCTTGCTACTGAAATCTCGAAGAACATAGGTTTTGCTCATGACCGAAAGCCATTGCTAATCAAAGCTACTGGCAATCAAAGCCATTGGCGATAAAAGCTACGGATGAAAAGCAGTGAATGGAGCGATCCATCACTGCTTTTTTGTTGATGTCGTTTGTGTAAAGGGAAAGACGTTAAGCAACACAGGTCTCGCTTCTTAATGTGCAAGTTTGGCATATGTTAATAAAATGTATAACCTAAAGGTCTGACCACTGATAAGGTAGCCACCATGCCAAACCTCGATCGTATTACTTGTTCTATCGATGAAAACCAAATTGCGACGGTTGTGTTGAATCGACCCGATAAGCTCAATGCTATTGATATGGCAATGTTTCAAGGCGTGAATAACATGGTGACTCAGCTGAAAAAGAACACCGAGATTCGTGCCGTAATAGTAAAAGGTGAGGGTTCTGATTTTTGTTCAGGGCTTGATGTTAAGTCCCTATTAACCAGTAAATCTGGGGCGATGAAGCTCTTGTTTAAATGGCTACCGACATTGCCTAACGCTGCACAACGCTTTTCATTGGGTTGGCGAGATATTCCATGCCCTGTCATTTTTGCGATTCATGGTCGTTGTTGGGGAGGCGGCCTGCAATTGGTCAGTGGGGGTGATTTTAGAATTGCTAGCCCGGATGCGAACTTCTCTATATTGGAAGCAAAGTGGGGTCTGATTCCAGACATGGGAGGCGCTATCGCTTTTAGAGAGCTGATGCGTAAAGATCACACCCTTGAAATGGCGATGACGGCCAAAGTGATCGACTGTGAAACCGCTAAAGAATATGGGTTGGTGACCAAGATTGCCGAAGATCCTTACGCTGAAGCCTATGCGTTGGCACTTGAGTGTGCGAATCGGTCGCCAGATGTCGTCGCTGCTAACAAGAAGCTCTACAACAAGACTTGGTGGTCAAGCCCGGGCATGGCTGTATTCTGCGAAACTTGGTATCAGATAAAGGTTGGGTTAGGTAAGAACAGGGCGATTGCTGCTCAACGTGAAATTCATCGAGACAAACCACGCCCTTACGTCGCCAGAAAGTTTAAATAGCGCTTGTACAGGAATAATGGATATTCCCTTTGTTTATTGAGCTTTGCGGTAACCTTAGAGCAATTTAATGTCTAAGGCTAAATGAGCGCTCTGATGAACAAAACTTTTACTTACTCTCTAGCTGCCACTGCAATTTTTACGAGCTTAAATGCATTCGCAAGTGGCCTGTTTTTGCAAGAAGCTGTCGTTGCCAACGCTGGTACTACTGGCGCTGGTGATGGTGTTTACACTCGATCTGCAGCGGCGATGTGGACAAACCCTGCCACTATGTCTCACATGGGCGAAAGCAAAACGACCATCAACACCATGGCATTCGATCTTGAAATGAAGTATCAAGATAACGGTGGTAATCCAGATGGTAAAGCTCATTCCGTAATGCCGTCATTTGGTGCCTTCCACGCTCATCAAGTCACAGACAAATTACACCTTGGTATCGCGCTTGGCGCTGTTGGCGGCTCTAGCCTTGATTACGGCAGTGATTGGGCGGGTGCTGCACTTCTAGAAGATATCACTCTTACTGCAATGCAAGTGAACCCATCACTGAGTTATAAGCTGAATGACCAATGGTCAGTAGGCGCGGGTGTGCAATTCAGTTGGGCTGCATTCCAACAAACAACGTCAATGCTTACTGCGAAGCAAGATACTGACTGGGCATACGGCTATAACCTTGGCGTAATGTACACACCGACAGATAAACTTAAGCTGGGCGCAAGTTACCGTTCTAAGCTAGAGCATGAGTTTAACAATGATGTAAATGGCGTTATTAACCAAGGCGTATTGAATTCATTATCAACTGATATTGCTTTACCTGAAATCATCGATGTCAGTGCGAGCTATGCTTTGAACTCTCAACTTGACCTGCTTGCTAGTATTCAGTTCCACCGTTGGAGTGAATGGGATACAACCGTTCTTGATTTTGGAATAGCAGGAAGTCCAATTAATGGTGTTCCGATTGAGCGTGACTGGGATGACGTTTGGAAATTTGCGGTAGGTGCGGATTATCAATTGAATTCAGACTGGCGTTTGAAAGCTGGCTTCTCTTACGAAACTTCTCCGCAAGACGATCCGTCAATGCAATGGGTTGACCTTCCTGTGGGTGAACAGTACCGCTACTCAGTTGGCGCATCTACCTACTGGGACGACATCTTAATTGATGTGTTCTATGAATACGCTGATTTGGGTTCAGTTGAGATGGATCGATATGGTCGATTTGGTCAAGTTAATCTGTTGAATGGTTCGTTCGATGGCCGTATCCACTTTGTTGGTGTTAGCGCGACCTTCTAATGACATTACGTAATCTACTAATCATTACTTTAGTGTCTTTATTTTCAACGGGTGCTTTTGCTGAAGAGAAGCACCCTGATGATCCGACTAAAATCGTAACCAAAGCTGGCGTTGCTTATAACGAAGATCTGCAGTTCTCTGGGTCTATTGGGCTTGATGAAGCACGAATGATCAATGCTCGTGTTAACGCAGATGGCGAAGAATGGCGAATAGGCGGCTCATGGCTGTTGCCTATGGGTATTGTTAACTTCAACTTTAGCCGTTCTGAATATGACAACGATGCTTATAAGAACAACTACAGTATTGGCACATTTATACCACTGAGCTATTTCGATATTGAGCCGTTCGGTTGGCAAATCTTCCCTATGGCTGGCTACAGTTATAATGATGGCGAAGTGGCGGTTTTCGATGATGATAACGTTGGCTCTGATTATGTATTGATGCCGAGTTCAACACATGGTGGCTACATTGGTGCCTTTGGTTTAAAAACGATTACGGATGAGTGGTCGATTATGGGCTTCGGTGGCGGTTCAATGGGGTCTGATGATTATTCAGGGTATTGGGCAGGCGTCGGTGCTAGCTACAAGTTGAGTGACGCTCAATCATTCAACTTCTTCACTATTTTTGCTGAGGACGATTTCGGTGAAAATAACAGTGTTGGCGCGTCTTACACCTATGAGTTCAAATAACTGTTAGCAGGCAGAAATTCGCAGGTGGACACCTCTCGTAAGAACCATTGACTTAGTCCAGATTAAATTGAACAAAGTCGCTTATTAAAACTTAGCGACTTTCTTTTGTTACCATTTCTCCAATCTTTTTTATCTCTTTTTGATGCTTTCTATATCTTTCTCACATGAGAGTGCCGCTCTCTTAATCTAGATTAAGTTTTCGCTGCCTTATTCTCTGTAGTATCCGCCTGAATCAGTGCCCATGCTTAATGGGTAACTTGCGTAACACGATTTTGAGAGGAAGACACTTGAGCACTTTGTTTACAGAAACCCACATTGGCAAGATGACACTAAAGAATCGCTTCATGAGAAGTGCAACGTGGGAAAATATGGCCACCGAAGATGGGCATATGACAGATAAACTGTACGCTATCTATGAAGAGTTGGCTCAAGGTGAAGTCGGCCTGATCGTGACGGGCTACGCGAACATTGTTGAAGAAGAAAAGCCGAATGCAGGCATGATGGGTATGTATAACGACTCATTCATTGAAGAGTATCAAAAGCTGACTCAACTGGTGCACGACAACGACTCTAAAATCGTGATGCAATTAGCTTATGGTGGCACCAAAACCACGCATGATCTTGGCGAACGAGTGATCTACGCACCAAGTGAGGTTCCAGAAAAAGGCACTCAAACACTAGGTAAAGCGATGACCAAAGACGAGATCGACTACATTGTTGATGCGTTTGCTCAAGCGTCTTTGAGAGCACAAAAGTCAGGCTTTGATGGCGTTGAAATTCATGCCGCTCACACTTACCTGATTAACCAATTTCTAAGCCCTTATTACAACCAACGTGAAGATGAATACGGCGGTAGCTTAGAAAACCGCATGAGATTTTTGTTAGAGATCTATACCGCGACACGTAAGCTGGTGGGTGATGATTTCCCTATCTTGGTTAAGCTCACGGCATCCGAGTTTTTTGAAGGTGGCGTCACCTTTGAGGAAACACGTATTGTCTGTAAAAAGCTTGAACAAGTGGGTGTGGATGGCATTGTCGTGTCAGGCAATATTCATGGCAAAGCAGACACTATGATTGGCGAGTCGCACGATGGTTTTACCATTCAAGCTGAAGGCTACTTCCATGAGTATGGTCACGCGATTAGCCAAGACGTTAATATCCCAGTGATCACGGTTGGTGGTCTAACGGATTTTGATGCTATCGAAGCGATTGCAAACAACACGGGCATTGAGTACTTCGCGCTTTCAAGACCGCTGCTTTCTGAACCCCATTTAGTGAAGCGTTGGAAGGAAGGGGATAGAAGCCCTGTTGAATGCGAACGATGCTCTAAGTGTCGTACTAAGCGCGGTAACTTCTGCGTGGTGAATAAAGACAGAAAAGTACAGCTTGCACGCATGTAGTCGCTGAGCCCAGCTCCAAGCGAGCTCCGAAGTTTATAGCTGAGTCTAAGTTTGAGCCTGTGTAATCGCGCAGGCTTTTGTTCATTCCGTATTCCACGAAACGAAATTTGAAACCTTATTAATCACATCTTCCTCTCAAATTGGCGCGACTAAACAGTTACACTACGCCTGTAAATTATCCAACCAAGTTATCGATAAAAACTGAGTAAACTTTGAAACTACTTCCTCTTCTTAAGCAACCTCGAATCCACTGACGTCTCTTTAGTTTTAGCGATATTGCTATGATTTAAGCGTGATACTCACTATTCATCCCAGTGAACCCTGTGTTTATAGGGCGTTAGTTTGTGCACCTTGGATTTGCATCGTCGAACATTTTGATAGTTAACGAATAAAACTTAATAGATCATTCAGAGGTAAAAATGCAAAAGAAGCATTGGTCCAAATTCGAGTTGCTGCATGAAGTCGTAACCAACCCCAATATTCACGTAAAAGGTCAACACAGTTATTACAGCGATTGCTGGGATAATGGGTTCGAGCAATCTGTCGTCCGTTATTTACATGGCGACGAAGTCAGCCGCCAGTGGGAGCCTCGATGGGAAATCGACGAACTCCATATCGGCGATTATGTCTGCATTGGCGCAGAGGTTGTGATTTTAATGGGTGGCAACCATACCCACAGAGTTGATTGGTTTTCGCTGTATCCATTTATGGATGTAATCGACGATGCCTACATTGGCAAAGGTGACACTCACATTGAAGATGGGGTGTGGTTAGGCATGAGAGCGATGGTGATGCCCGGTGTGACGATTGGCGAAGGCGCTGTGGTTGCAGCGAATAGTGTGGTGACTAAAGACGTCGCTCCATACAGCATTGTCGGTGGTTCTCCAGCTAAAGTCGTCAAATACCGCTTTGATGAGTCCGTTATTGACGAACTCATGTCATTCAAAATATACGAGTGGCCCTCAGATAAATTTGAAGCGCTGAAACCGTATTTATGTAACTCAGACTTTTCAAAGTTAAAGCAGGCGATAACGGATTACGACAATTGTTTGTAAGGAGCACTTGTAACGAGCGTTTGTAACGAGCGTTTTTAAGGTACGGGTATAGCCACAGATTTGTGTAGAAAGATCTGTGTCATATTTATATTGAAAAACACGTTAAATCAGTCCGTTACCTTGCAATACTCAACATGGTGTACCAATCTTATTTCATAAGCATGGATAAGGATTGTGTATGCCCGCAAGTTCAATGAAAAACAAAGGGGTGGTGGGGAAAGTCTTACTGCCTTCTTTACTCATAAATCTTCTCTCTCTCGCCGTTCCGTTAACGGTTTTGCAAATTTACGATCGTATTTTACCTAACCAAAGTTACGGTACTGCCACTTTGTTGTTGGCGGGTGCAGCGTTGGCTGTTGCCATGGAAGCATTGATCCGGTTTGTGCGTACTTGGCTTTTGTCAGCCGCGGCCAGCAATACCGAGAAAGCGACCTATCAAACTTTGGTTGAAAGAGTAACAACGGCTTCATCAGGCCATCTCCGCCACATTGGTGTTGGCGGCGTGGAAGAGGGGCTTGGTTCTGTATCCAAAGTCAAAGATTGGTATTCCGGTGGTGTGATTGCAGGCTTTATTGATTTGCCTTTTGCCTTGATCTTCTTGGGCTTGGTGGCTTACATCGGCGGTGAGCTGGTGGCGATACCTTTGGCAGTTTGGCTGATTACTCTCGGAATCGTTTGGTTATCTTCTATTCGCGTTAAAAGCTTAAGTGAAGAAGCTTCCCAAGATGAGCAGGAGCGAAAAGCGTTCTTGATTTTACTGAGCCAAACCATTCAAGGAATCAAACGTCAGGCTGTTGAGTCTCGAATCTTCAATCAGTTTAAATCCCTCAATAACGTTCGCTCTCAGTCTAAAGCGAGAGAAGAAGAACAGAACGCCTTTGCCCAAGAATGTATTCAGCTTGCCGCATTAGCCACGTCAGTTTTACTCGTAATTACGGGGAGCTTGTGGGTGTTGGATGGTCAGTTAACTACTGGTGGCTTGGCGGCATGTTCTATCTTATCTGGCAGAGCGGTTGCGCCTTTGAGTGCTCTGGTTGGGGTTAGAATCAAGCTTAATTCAATACACAGTGCCAATCAGGCAATAGAAAAATTGAGTGACTTATCATTATCGGAATCTTCAGATTCTGAGCAAGTTGAGAACCACTTATCTGACTTTGAGACGTTGGAAATCAAGCAAGCGACCGTTGAAAGATATGGTGAACTCTCTCATGCAGATGTCACACTGAATAAAGGTGAGTTGGTTTTGTTAGAGAGTGAGGATCGCCACACCAACAGTCATTTATTGTCGTCGATTGCAGGTATTGATGATCTAAAAGCGGGTGAGTGCTTCATTAACGGAGCTGCAGTTTCAATCGCATCCGTAACCAATATTGCTGCCTACTGTGGCGTTAAAGGGCAGTTGGTGTCGGGTACTATTCTCGACAACTTGTGCGGGTTTGACCCTGAGAAAACGCAAAGCGCCAGTGACTATGCAAAGCGTTTGGGTTTAACCAAAGAGATTACTCGATTACCCGATGGACTAGAGACACAAATTGGCCATACGAGTGCTTCTTTGTTGAGTATGGGTAACGTGAAAATGCTCAATATCGCGGCTCAATTGGCAAGTGATAAACCCATAATCATGTTGGAAAGGCCGGATTCTTCACTTGATTTAGACGCCCTTGGGAA
This sequence comes from Vibrio sp. 10N.286.52.F8, assembly GCF_041468745.1. Taxonomy (NCBI): domain Bacteria; kingdom Pseudomonadati; phylum Pseudomonadota; class Gammaproteobacteria; order Vibrionales; family Vibrionaceae; genus Vibrio; species Vibrio sp. 10N.286.52.F8. The sequence goes on along the minus strand of NZ_JBFRJF010000015.1, from coordinate 163,230 downwards.
TCTAGCTAAGGTGTTGGAAGAAGAAGTAACGGCAGGACGCACGATACTGATGGTGAGCTACCATTCGAAGCTTCGCGAATTTGCTAATCGAATCATTACAGTGGAAAGTCGAGCTATTACGGTCGACAGCGAGAGCAATCAGGAGGCCGTCGTATGAATCGTTTAGATATTGGTAACCCTTCAGGTACGAACAACCGTGCAGATACCAGCGGTCGACAAGAGGTGATGAATCATTTAGAAACCGAGAGCCTTTCCGTTCTTAAGCAGTTGGAAGTTAATGCTAATATCCAGTTGTTCGCACATCAATGGGTCGATGAAAATGGCATTGAATCAATCGACGATATGTTTGCCTTGTTCGACAGGCTTGCACTGCCTTATCGCTTGGTTGCCAACCTAGATGAAGTTGGTGAACATAAATTGGTCTTACTGGTACTTGGTGAACATGAGCTGGTCTCTGGTCATTTGGAATCCAAGCAATTTGTTGCCTTTAATGCCAATAACGACATCACCGATGTCCCTCAGTTTTGTATTGTTATCGAAGGGCCACCATTAGAGAAGGCCTCTCCTGATTGGGTTGGTGAAAGGTTACATGCGTTTCGCCCCATCATTCCTAAATTGTTATTGGTCAGCTTTATCACTAACTTATTTGCGCTTGCTGTTCCCTTCATCACGATGTCGATTTATGACCATGTGATTGGTGGTGATGCAGGGCATGAGTTGCAAGGTATCGCCATTGGCGCGGCGTTGTTGTTTGTGATGATGGGTTGGTTGAGAACATTACGTAGCCGAGTGTTTGCTTCAGTTTCCAACCGAGTAAGTCGTGAGATTTCTCAATCCCTCGTGCAGCGTCTGCTTCGTAATAGCTATGCTCAAAATCAGCAAACAGCTTCTTCTAGTCAGCAAAACCAAGTGATGTTGTCAGAGCGTATTTCAGGTGTGCTATCGGGGCCATTAGGAAATGCGTTATTTGACCTACCATTCATTCTAATTTTTGTACTAGCGATAGGAGTTTTAGGCGGATGGTTGGTACTGGTTCCAGTCGTCTCTTTAATCCTTTATTACTTGCTAGCAAAACGCTCGATACGCTCTAGCAGCAAGCGCTCGATGCAATCGACAGTCGCAGGTACGAATCGTCAAAACATGACTAATGAGCTGTCATCCAAGCTTGCCTTTATTCGCAGTGCTGGATTCTCAGAGCACTGGATTCAACGTTTCAAAAAAGCCAATCTTCTTGCTTCAACAGTGACCTTTAATCAATCGGTTCTCCAGAGTCGGTACACCTCGATTTACTATTTCATTGGTGTGGGCTCGACACTCGCCGTGATGGGGTTAGGCATAGGACTTATTTTTGAACAAGTGATGACGCCCGGTGGTTTGATTGCTTCAATGATGTTGATATCTAAGGTGACGGGTCCTGCTCAGGTGTTGGCAAACAGCGCGATGCGTTTTAATAGCTTTAATCAATCCAAGCTGCAAGTGAACCGTATTTTGTCTCAGCCGTCTGAGCGTGAATTCAGTTACCAGCATCACCCGTTACCCGTGGTAGCGCCTAACTTGAAATTAGACCAAGTGACGCTGCGCTATCCCAAACAGAGTCGCCCCGCTTTGAATGGTGTGAGTTTTGATATTGAAGCCGGTGAAGTTGTCGCGATTACCGGCCCTTCTGGGAGCGGTAAATCAACATTAATTGAAGTGCTGTCTGGCTTGCAGCCTATCCAAAATGGCATGGTCGAGCTTGAAGGCGTTAACCTCGTTCAATACGACCCGCAGCTTTATCGCCACTGGTGTTTCATTCGAGCCGCATATCCTGATTTGCTTACGCTGAGTATTCGAGAGTGGCTAAACGACGGTCACAAAGTCAAAGATCAGAAAATGATCTCTGCAATTGAAATGGTCGGCGGAAAGCGTTGGTTCGAGACATTATCAGGTGGGCTCGATACTTCCATCAGCAGTATTCAGCCGGACAGCCTTTTTGACATGTTGTCTGGCAGCGTCGCGCAGATCCTAATTGATGCAAAAGCGCTGGTTTATGACTACCCAATGTTCTTAATGGATAATCCTGTGCCTGATGCTCACCCAAATGCTAAACGTATATTTGGTGAGTTTGTGCAGTCGAAAAAAGGAAAAGCAACGGTGATTTACACGTCCCACGATCCGGATTTAATCAAGCTTGCCGATAAAGTGGTGGTATTAAATGAAGGTGCAGTGGTTTATGCCGGTCCATTAGAGCCGGAGCAGTCTTCGAAGCAGGAACAGCCTTCAGAGCCTCAAGCTTCTCAAGAACCGCAGTTATCTGAGCAACCGTTATCTCAAGAGCTACAGCCGTCAACTCAAGAGGCGTCTGCTCAACAAAATGCAGCCCAACAAGAACAATCAGAGTCTAAGCAAGGAGTCGCTAATGACTAAACAATCTATCGAGAAGGGCAAGCGCTACGGTGAGCTTGTTGAATCACAAAATACGGCTCGTACATTGGCGCTGGCCACATGGTCGGTTGCCTTATGTGTTATTGCTTTTGCCACTTGGTCTGTAGTCACTCAAGTTGATGAAATCGCCAAAGCCAAAGGTGCTGTGATTCCGGAAGGCGAGAAGCAAGTATTACAAAGTGCGATTGGCGGTAAGTTAAAGCAAATTCTTGTTAAAGAAGGCCAGTTGGTAGAGAAAGGCCAGCCGCTTGTTGAGTTTGATGCCACTTTCCAGCGTACCGCCCTTGAAGAGCTAAAGTCCCAACAAGTGACGCTTCTAGCCAGTGTGGAACGTATGAATGCGCTGCTTGAGCAACGTGAGCCTAACCTTGCTGAGTTTGAGGTCGATTACCCAGAGATCGTCAGCCAGCAAAAAGCGCAGCTGAACGCGCAAAAAGCCCTCTACTTCCAAAAGCGTGTGGTGCTTGAGAAAGAGAGCGAGCAAATTGCAGAGCAGCTTCGTAGCGTAGAAAAGGCCTTGCCGAGTTATGAGAAAGAGTTAAATGCGACTAAGCAAGAGTTGAACATACTGGAGAAGGGTTATAAAGCGGGTAACATTTCACGTTTACGTGTGCTTGAAATGCGACAAAAATTGGCCAGTATCGAACAGAAAATCGAAGAAGCTCGTGGTAAGAAGTCGGTATTGATTAGACAAGCTGACAGTAATGACCAAAAAATCATACAGCTTCTGGCGGAAGCGAAAGCTAAAGTGAGCGATGATCGTTCTAAAGCCGTATCTGACTTATCAGCATTGAATGCTAGAGTTCGTTCAAGCCAAGCTAAATTGACGAACACTATGTTAGTGTCACCGCTACAAGGCTTGGTGCAAAGCATACCAAGCACGCAGGATGGTGGTGTTATTCAGCCGGGTGGCACGGTAGTTGAAATTGTGCCTGTCGGAGGGAACGCTGACTTCAAAGCACGTTTGTCCCCAAGAGATATTGGTTTTGTGAGTGTTGGGCAGCCCACTCGAGTCAAGATTGATGCGTTTGATTACAGCCGCTTTGGGGCTTTAAAAGGGGCGGTAGAGAGTATTTCACCGACCACAAGTCAAAGCGAACGTGGCGAGATCTATTATGAAGTTGTAGTGTCGGTTGATACGCCTTACTTCCGTGATAACCCTGAAAGCTTTTCCATACTGCCGGGTATGACGGGTGAAGTAGACATCACAACTGGCGAGAAGTCGGTGTTCCAATACTTATGGAAACCGATTTATACCAATGTTAGCGTGGCGTTTGGAGAGAGGTAAAGTCCTCCACTCTGGCTTGCATAAAAAAGGAGCACATGCCGTGCTCCTTTTTTTATCTAACCGAAGGGGTGATGTTCTAGTTATTTGGGTCTATGTCAGGCAATCCGTCAATATCATTATGATGGTGTAAAGAATCATCAAAAGATGGGCTTTCGGTATGGTGAGACAGTGCGTCACTCATACTGTCGTCAGTTTGCTCAGCCCCATAAGCACTCTCGGCATCACTGAAAATGATATCGATATCATGCGCTACTGGTACATTGTGTGACGGTGAATCTATAGACGGCGAGTCAGCATTAATACCCAGAGCGTCTAGGTAAGCATGGGCACCAGAACGCTGTTCGTGTTCGCCTATCGCTGTATGTTCTAGGTTTGCCGTCACCTCATCAAAATTAAGAGTAACTTCATCAGGGGTGCTGAAAGAGGCATCCGGTTCATCCGCTTGGCTCATGCCGGGTGCTGGAGGAGGTGGTGGAGCGATTGGCGATAAATCCATGCCAGTTAGTGTGGTTTGGTCAATGTGATGTCCGCTGTTTCCATGGACGGATTGCGAGTGCAAATGTAGGTGCACCGCGACTTGTGAATTTTGATTACCCCCTAACGTCAAAACAAAGGAGTCGGTTTCGTCTGTACCATTACCGTAAGAGCCTCCTGTATGTGTCTTAACGACGCCTGATGAAGGTTGTTGGTAATCGTAACTCAACTCTCCCGTTGCAGGATTGACATGCAAAGTACCAAATTGACCGTGTAATGCAGTGAGAGAATGTCCGTGGTGATCTGATATTCCCCAGCCTGTCATCGGCGTAGGCGTTCCTTGGTGAATAATCGGAGGGAAACCGATTGAGGCATGTAAATCTTGATGTCCAGCACTACCCGATATTTGTGCTGGTGCAACCAAAGTCGGCATAGGGGGAATATCGCTGTGACCATTAATACTCATTTCGATCTCTTGTTGGGTGACACCTCCATGGCCATCATCCACTAATATTGAAAATTTATCCGTTAACTTATCACCATCATTTAATGCATTTACTTTGGCATTATTATTATTGAGGGTGTAAACCCAAGTTTGGCTATTGTTGTTATAACTGACAGAGCCATATTGTGGTGGATGCTGTGAGTCAATGCTTACAGCATGTTGATCGCTATGATCAACATCACTGATAATAATTTGCCCAGAGGTCGCATTTGCAGCATCTTCATCAATGTTATGTGCACCTGCGATAACTTCAGAAATTATTGGTTTATCATTAGTACCATGGACATAGAGGGTAATAACCTGCTTATCACCGCCAGCAGTCGTTACTTCATATTGAACCTGCTCGACTTGCCCTGCCGCTAAGTGTTGAATATTGGCATTGGGAACCGAATAAGCCCAATCACCGGCTTTTCCAATGGTCAGGTGACCGCCATAGGGATCACTGATCGCATGGGCATTACGAGTGTCGTAAAAATGATCTTCACCGGCATCAGGATCGATAACATTCAACACGCCAGTGACAAATATCGTATGTTGGGCATCACCTTGTATGTGGCGATCTTCTGTTATTTGACCGCTTTTATCTCCGGCGAAGATCGCAGCATCGCCAACTGCCGAGAGTGTTGTTGATGCACCGGTGTGGGTCACACCACCGTGGGCATCTTTGACGTCATAGCTAAAATGGACATCGCCGTTATAGTCTTTTTCTGGCGTAAAGGTAAAGGTGCCATCGCCATTAATTAATATCGAACCATGGTCGGCGTGTAGGTTTTCAATGGATAGTTTGCCAATATCGTTATCATCGATATCAGTTGTGTTAGCCAGTAGCAGTGCTGGGGTGAGGACAATTTTGCTATCTTCTAAGCCATTCGCTAAACGCACTTCAGCCGAGGCAATTGGCGCATCATTGGTGCCATGAACGGTCACTGTAATATCTTTTTTAGCACTGCCATCGATAGATTCAACGGTAAAGGTTTGCTGGAAGCTTTCCCCTGCGCCTAAATGTTGGACTTTATCATTGTCAATATCGTATGACCAATGGCCCTTTGCGTTGATATTGAACCGACCACCTTCGGCGGTGGTGATGGTTTGTGCAATAAAACCGGCTTGGTCGTGATCGGGGTCAATCACGTGTAACGTGCCACCACTGCTGAGCTGATTAGTGGTATTGCCAAAGGAAGTGTGATCTTCGTAAACATGATTATTGAGGCTGGAGTAGGGCGTCACTGCAATTTTTGCTTGGTTATCTTCACCGGTCACCTTCACCATAATGGTGAGCTTTTGACCATCAGTGGTTTCGACTTCGTAGGGGAGCTCCATCGACTCGCCAGCATGTAGGCTACTGATTAGATCGTCCGGATGATGATTGGTGCCTGTATCTAATCTGAATTGATAAGTGCCATTAGGCCAAACATCAAGGTGACCAGGTGCAAAACCTTGACCTAAATACTTCCCGCTAAATACAAACTGAGTGTTATCACCACTATCAGGGTCAATCAGCTGAAGCTGGCCTCTATAGGATTTAAATTCACTATCCAGCGCTTGTGTTTCAGTGAGCTGAATGACATTAGAAACCAGTGTGGCTTTATCATCTGTCCCGGCAATCGTAAGCGTGGCGGTTTGTTGCGTACTTCCACCATGGCCATCTTCTACTTGATAGGTGATAGCGATTTGTTGCGACTGACCATTGGCCAAATGGTTAAATGCGGGATCAGTGGCATCAACAATTAATGTATGACCATCAGTATCTAAGGTGATACCTGCGGGGATTTTCCCTGCCTGAAGTTGACCATCGATGGCATATTCAAGGTGACTGACGCTTAAAGCGTCGCCGTCTTTGTCTGTGGCACCTACTAGCAGATTGAGGGTGTGATGATTATCGACCCCCTCACTGACACTGTCGGTTAAAGGTGTCACATCAGGGTTGTCGTTAACCGCAGCTAAGTTGGTGGTTGCGCCGGTGTGGGTTACACCACCGTGTGCATCTTTGACGTCATAGCTAAAGTGCACCGCGCCGTTGTAGTCTTTTTCTGGGGTAAACGTAAACGTACCATCGGCATTGTTTAGAATAGAGCCATGGTCGACATGGAGGTTTTCAATGGTTAGCTTACCGGCGTCATTGGCATCCACATCGACGGTATTCGCTAATAGTTGCGCAGTGGTTAAGGTTTGGCGTGTATCTTCACTGGCATTTGCAAGCACCACTTCAGATGAACAGTAAGGTCTGTCGTTACTGCCGTGAATGGTGATGACAATATCGTGTGTTGTACCATCTTTTGAATGGACTGTAATCGTATCGGTTAGGCTTTGCCCTTCACCAAGCTGGTCAATTGCAGTGCCACGCGTTGTGGGTCTAGCACCTATACCTGATAGATGCCCAGCATCGGCATGGTAATGCCAGGTGCCATCGGTGAGTAAGATTAGATCGCCATAGGTGCCGTGATAGTCGTAACCATTGCTGCCTTGGCGTTCAAATCCTGACTCGCCTACATCGGGGTCTGTGATGGTCAGCTTGCCATCCGCATAGAGTGTTGTATTGCCAAGTGTGGCTATGCCTGAGTGAGCATAGTCAGGTGACATGTCGACACCCGCGCTGCTTTCGGTTATTGAACCAGTATCAACGCCAGCGATTTGGGCAGCATCGCCAACAGCCGAGAGCGTCGTTGATGCGCCAGTGTGTGTTGTACCACCATGCGCGTCTTTCACATCGTAGGTGAAGTGGACGCTGCCGTTGTAATTGTGGCTTGGAGTGAAGGTGAAGGTTCCATCGTGATTGTCTTGAATCGAGCCATGGTCAGCATGCAAATTAGCGATAGTGAGCTTACCTGCATCGTTGGCGTCTACGTCAACAGTATTAGCGATTAGCTCGGTTGCTGTGATGGTTTGAGCAAGATCTTCTTTACCGCTGTTCAGTTGCACTTCACCAGAACAATACGGACGGTCGTTATCGCCATGAACGGTGACAACAATATCGTGAGTGGTGCCATCAGCCGATTTGACGGTGACAGTATCCGTTATCGATTCACCTTGGCCGAGGTGATCAATCTTTCTACCTGTTGCGTCTTGGCCTATGGAAGCGTAGTAGCTCCAATCTCCGTTACTCTGAAGTATGACACGACCATGAGTGCCGTAATAAACGCCGGTTTGGGCATGGCTTTCACCGGAGTCTGGATCAACAATGTTCAGGTGACCATCAGTGTGTATTTCGTCGTTCCATAATTTGCCGATGTTTCCATGCATATGATCTGGTGAGCGATCATCGACGTAGCCACCAGACATTGTACCATCTGGTGCTGTATAGGTATGCCCTTCATGAACATCTCCAGTATAGACACCGCCGATAACGGCAGAATTATTAACCCCTGTAATCGTTATTGAGAGGTTTTGAGTGCTGCTCGCATTATGCTCGTCTGTGACTGTTACTGGAACAGTCAATGTCTTCGTGACACCTGATGCTAACGATTGATAGCTAGAGTGAGCAGGATCGAAGCTATAACTGCCGTCCGGATTAACCACCAAGCCATCAATCTGCGGTGCGCTGTAAGTCAAGGCCGCACCGGTATCAATATCTTGGCCAACCATTTGTCCATTTAGAACGCTTCCACCTTCAGTCACTGAGTGGGACTGAGCATTGATGGTTGGGGCATCGTTGGTACCATGAACCGTTAGCTCTATCGTGTGTGTTGTACCATCTGCTGAGCGTATAATGGCTGAATCGTGTTTAACTTCGCCTTGCGCTAAGTTCTGTATATTGCGGTTGTCGAGGGTATAGGTGTAGTGACCGTCGCGCATGAGCAGTATGTGCCCACCCAGTTTGGTGTCGTAGCCAATACCTTGATAGGTTTGTGAGCCTATATTCGGATCAAACTGTGCCTCTCCCTTATCAGGGTCTTGGATGTTTAATCTGCCGTCGTAATGCAGTTGGTAGTGGGTATCTATATAGCCGCGATCTTCAGTTACTCCCCGTAAGTCTGCATTGGCTTGTGCGTCGGTAATAATCGCGTTATCTGGAGTTGCGATAAGATCAAACTTAGCTTGAGTGCTGACGCTGCCCCCATGGCCGTCAACCACATCATAGGTGAGTCGAATCTCACCATTGAAATCTTTATCTGGCGTGAAGGTATAAGTGCCATCTTTATTATCAGTCAGGCTACCGTGTGTCGCTTGCAAATTTGTCACGTGCAATACATCGCTACTATCCACATCGCTTGCATGTGTTAGCAAGTCAGAAGCCTTGATGGTTACGGGTTGATCCTCTTTACCCGCAGGAAGCTGAGTCCACGCACTGACAATTGGTTTGTCGTTGCTGCCTTGCACATCGATAACGACTTTATGAGGGACTGTCGCTCCTGTTGAATCGGTAGCGGTGATCCAGAATGATTCAGACTGATGTTCACCAGCCGCGAGTTTATCCGCGGCACCGCCGGTTGAATTGTCTAGCTGATAGTGCCAATGACCATGCTGATCAATCGACAGCGTTCCCCATTGACCTTGGGGTTGATTGATTGCCCACGTAACGGTGTCGGACTTATCTATATCAGTCGCGATTAAGCTCCCTGTCGCATCGGGGTTTCCTGCCGTGTTCAAGCCCTGTTCGATCACCGCGCCACTTGAGGTACCTGAGATAGTAGGGCGGTCATTGGTGCCGTTAATCGTCACTTTGATGGTGGACGGTGTGCCATCTACAGACGACACCGTGAAGGTTTCTTCGACTTTATCGCCGACGTTTAATTGATTAAACGCGCTGTTGGCGGTGAAGACCCAATGACCATTAGTATCAATAGTCAGGTCACCGTTGGTGCCTGAAATCGAATCCGGCGTGAACGCATTATCTGGATTATCCACGTCGGTACTGGTCAATGTTCCTGAAGTCGTTACTGCTTTGTCGGTTTCATCGATAGCAACGGTCGCACTGCTGACAGTAGCGGCGTCGTTAGTGCCGTTAATCGCGACTTTTATGGTCGAAGGTGTGCCATCAACAGACGATACAGTGAAGGTTTCTTCGACTTTATCGCCGATGTTTAATTGATTAAATGCGCTGTTAGCGGTGAAGAACCAATGACCATTGGCATCAATAGTCAGGTCACCGTTGGTGCCTGAAATAGAATCCGGCGTAAACGTGTTGTCTGGGTTATCCACGTCAGTACTGGTGAGGGTTCCAGAAGTTGTTATAGCGCTGTCCGTTTCATCCACACTGACTGTTGCGGTACTGACTGTCGCTGCATCGTTAGTACCGTTAATCGTGACTTTAATGGTCGAAGGGGTGCCATCAACGGAAGTGACGGTAAAGGTTTCTTCGACTTTATCGCCGACGTTCAGTTGATTAAACGCGCTGTTGGCAGTGAAGCTCCAATGACCATTGGCATCAATAGTCAGGTTACCGTTGGTGCCTGAAATAGAATCCGGCTGGAAAGCATTGTCTGGGTTATCTACGTCGGTACTGGTTAGGGTGCCTGAGGTTGTTACCGCTTTGTCGGTTTCATCGATAGCGACGGTCGCACTGCTGACAGTAGCGGTGTCGTTAGTACCGTTAATTGTCACCTTGATAGTGGACGGTGTTCCATCAACAGACGACACCGTGAAGGTTTCTTCTACTTTATCGCCGACGTTTAACTGATTAAACGCGCTGCTCGCGGTGAACACCCAATGACCATTAGCATCGATAGTCAGGTCACCGTTGGTACCTGAAATAGAATCCGGTGTAAACGTGTTGTCTGGGTTGTCTACATCGGTACTGGTGAGGGTACCTGAAGCTGTTACCGCTTTGTTAGTCTCATCGATGGCAACGGTCGCGCTGCTGACAGTAGCTGCGTCATTAGTGCCGTTAATCGTCACTTTGATGGTCGACGGTGTGCCATCAACAGACGATACCGTGAAGGTCTCTTCGACTTTATCGCCGACGTTTAATTGATTAAACGCACTGTTGGCGGTGAACACCCAATGCCCATTAGCATCAATAGTTAGGTCGCCATTAGCTCCAACAATGGAGTCTGGCGTAAATGTGTTATCAGGATTATCAACATCGGTACTGGTTAACGTGCCTGATGTCGTTACCGCTTTATCAGTCTCATCCACACTGACTGTTGCGGTACTGACTGTCGCTGCATCGTTAGTGCCATTAATCGTCACTTTGATCGTCGACGGTGTGCCATCAATAGACGAGACAGTGAAGGTCTCTTCGACTTTATCGCCGACATTCAATTGATTAAACGCGCTGTTAGCTGTGAATACCCAATGACCATTGGCATCAATGGTGAGATCACCGTTGGTACCGGAAATGGAATCGGGTGTGAACGCATTGTCTGGGTTATCCACGTCGATACTGGTTAGGGTGCCTGAGGTGGTTACCGCTCTGTCGGTTTCATCGATGGCAACGGTCGCACTGCTGACAGTAGCGGCGTCGTTAGTGCCGTTAATCGTGACTTTGATGGTCGACGGTGTGCCATCAATAGACGAGACAGTGAAGGTTTCTTCGACTTTATCGCCGACGTTCAATTGATTAAACGCACTGTTGGCGGTGAAGAACCAATGACCATTGGCATCAATAGTCAGGTCACCGTTGGTGCCTGAAATAGAATCCGGTGTAAACGCATTATCTGGATTATCCACGTCAGTACTGGTTAGCGTGCCTGATGTCGTTACCGCTTTATCGGTTTCATCGATGGCAACGGTCGCGCTACTGACAGTAGCTGCGTCATTAGTGCCATTCACCGTAATCGTAACTTGATGTGTTGTGCCATCGGCAGAATGAACGGTGATGGTGTCGGTAGCGGTTGCTCCTTTACCTAATGCTTGAACGGCAGGGTTTTTATTATCAAGATCGTACGTCCAAGAACCAGTATCGGTCAGATGAAGCGTACCAAACGAGCCTACGATATCGGTGTGAGAGAAGTGTGCCTCGCCAGTATCCACATCCGTTACCGCAAGTGTGCCCGAGGTCTGAAGTTGGGACTCTTCGGTTACCACTCCAGCACTTGTTCCGCTTATCACTGCTTTATCATTGGTGCCGATAACGGTAATTGTAATTTGATGAGGAGTGCCGTCGGCGGAGTGGATGGTTATGATGTCTGTTGTCGCAGAACCTTGACCAAGAGCTTGAACTTGTGGTTTTTTATTATCTAGGTCATAGGTCCAATCGCCATTGTCTTTAAGGTGTAAAGTACCCAGTGTCCCCTTGAGGTCGGAATTAGAAAAATGCGCCTCTTTTGAGTCGATATCGGTGATGTTGAGTTGGCCCGAAACCGTTAGGTTTTTATCTTCAGTAACTTGGCTTGAGCCATTACTTTTCCCGATAGCCAAAAACGAACTTGGTGAATTTGCTGTACTACTCGTGATTACCGCATGGTCGTTGGTGCCATTAATCGTAACCATAACTTGATGCGCTGTGCCATCAGCTGAGTGAACAGTGACGATGTCTGTCGCAGTTGAACCTTGGCCAAGTCTTTGAACTACTGGGTTATTGTTGTCTAAACTGTATGTCCACGCACCGTCTTTGGTGATGCTTAGCGTACCGAAATTGCTAGTTACTTGTGATGCCTGAAAATGATCTTCTCCAAGATCTGAATCTGTTACCGAAAGCTGCCCTTGAACTTGTGTCGTTAAATCTTCAGTTAACGTGCCTGCATCCACACCTGTGATAACGGCGTTGTCGTCGTTCCCACCAATCGTCATATCGATGGTTTGCGGTGTGCCGTCTTTGGTGTGAATAGTGAAGCTTTCGTGCAATGAAGTGGCTGCGGTTAAAGCTTGAACATTAGAGAGCGAGTTATCAACTTGATACTGCCAATGTCCATCAGCATCGATAGTTAATGAACCATATTTACCTGAGATAACTTCCGGTGTAACCGAACTTTCATTTTGGTCAGGGTCTATGACATCGATTTTGCCGTTGGCATGTAACAAGCCTTGTGAATCAATATTGTGATCTTCTGTTACGACACCTGTTAAGTCTCCAGAAATACTTGGCGTGTCTTGCTTACCTGTTACTGGTATCTGGACAATGATGCTCGAGCCATTAGATAGATGTAACGCAAAATGATCAGTACCTGGTTGGTGCTGGTTTAACAGGATGTATTGAGGAGAATTTGGATTCAATACGAATGTGTATTGACCATTTGCATCAACATGAAGCTCTCCGTACGTACCTTTTATGACTTCTGGCATAAAGGTGACGGGTAAAGCGGGCGTCGTAGGCGCATTCGAATGAGTTGGCTGGCTGTTACTTCCAGAAGAAATGGCTGGGATAGATACCGAAGGAACGTAATGGACTTGCGGGTGAGAAAGTGTCGATAAATGATGAGAAGGAACCAAGTTAGAGCTCGAGCCATGGGGGTCGTGACTTGCACTTAAGGTTGAGTTTACGTCGTTGTCACTCGCCTGAGCGTCTTGGAGAGCAACCGCTGATGAGTCCGCCTTGCTATGGTCATCGGTGACATCTTTTTCGGTCACGTTATTTGCGGTTACTTGATCTGCAGCGTCGCTGGCATTGTCTATACTTTCTGCAGCAGCGTGTTTAGCCAATGATGGCAAAATCATCATGAGTGACTGAAAAAGTGGGATATTCACTTTTAGATGTGAATGCAGTCTGCGCTTCTTTTTTTGTGTTGGTTTCTTTTGTTCTAGCTCGTTACTTTTCTTATTTTTGATTTCTGTATTTTTCTTGTTTGCTTTGACGTTTTTTTTGTTAGTCATTTTTATCATCCGTGAATCGTGGTTGCACTATTTTAAGTAAAATACACAGATAGAGGTTTCGCTAGCTAATTGGATAATTTTTAAAGAAAAAACTGCAAAGTCGAAGAATTATCTCATTTTGATGAAAGAGAGGATGAATACTTTTTCAACGGTCAGGTAAATATCGGCACAATGGCATTGACCTTACCCTAAGGGGAACGTTTATAGTTGCGTTGTAAATTCAAAGGTAAGCTATGACAAACACATTCCGAAAAACTTGGATTATTGTTTTCAGCATCATTGTGATGTTGATGTCTAGCTATGCCTCAAGCTCCTCAGCCTTGATGACTGAAGTAATGATGATGGAAATGGGGTCGAGCAAGTCGGCTTGTTACCACAGCGATACTTCGGTTAATGATTCAATGGCGGGGTGTCATGTGATGAGTGAAGAAGTACACGCTGAAGACTCTAACATGAGTGCCCATGCTTTGATGGCTCAATGCGATATGTCTTCAATGAGCGAAGACGGTAGCTCGATGATGGGTAACCATTGTTCGAGTGTCGATTGCTGTGCCTCAATGTGTTCTGCAAGTCCCTATCCAATTCAGGCTGTTCAAGCCGTTGATCAACTTTCCTTTTCATTAGCTCGTTTTCAATCGGTCACGATTGGCCAGAAAGTCGCACGCGCTCAATCTTTGCTACGCCCACCTTCCGCATAAATCTATATCTAAAAATACAGCTCTATCAGTTAGATAAATCTGATAAGCCATTCTTTTTTATGCGCTAATTAGCGTTAGATATGGACATTCATTGTGAATATGAAACCAACAACCTCTGTGTTTGTCATGAACACGAGCTTAGTGGTTGCTGCTACCTTGCCTATGGCCTTGTTTTCAAGTGCTACGCTCGCGGCTACCACGGCGTCAGCTTCAAATGCTCAACACATTTCAGCACATGACCAAGCAAGCTCGACGCAGCAACTCAATACACTGATTGAGATTGCTTTAAGCGAAGATGGAAATCGCAAACAGTACTTTGCTCAGTCTCAAGCGATGCGAGAAACGGGCATTGCCAGCTCGACCTTAATGGACCCGAAATTGAAAGTTGGATTTGGCGGTTTGCCTGTCGATAGCTTTCAATTCGACGAAGACCCGATGACCAATATATCGGTAGGGTTGATGCAGCAGTTTGAGCGTGGCGATACGCTTAACCTTCAACAAAAAAAGGCAGGCCAACAGGCAGATGCTTTAGCTTTGCAGGTGCAAGCAAGAGAATTGACGGTTGCGAATAGCATGACGCAGCTTTGGCTTAAGTTAGGTTATCAGCAAAAGGCTGAGTCGGTGATTCGTCAAAATCGTCGTTTGTTGGTTGAGCTTGAAAACTATGTACAAACCAATTACTCGATTGGTAAAAGCGAAGCGCAAGATCTGCTTAATGCTCAGCTCCAAGTGAGCAAGCTTGATGAGAAACTTCAGGCAAACCAGCAGGTTCAGCGTCGTCTAATCTCTCAGCTTTCTGAATGGTTGGGTTCTGATTGGCTAGGCTCTCAGGTTCTTGATTCTCAGGGCACACTGAATGCAACTAACCAAATCGATTGGTCATTGTTAGAAAGCAAATTAGCGACCAATATCGATTCAACCAAGCACTACCAGTTACTGACTGACCATCCTTTGGTTAAGATCTCCGATGTCAGTATTTCCTCTAATCAAACTCAGGTTGAGTTAGCCGAGCAAGCTTATACCCCGCAATTTGGGGTGGAAGTGATGTATGCACACCGTCAAGCCAATAACATGGCGGGTGAACCAGCTTCTGATCTGGTGAGTGCTTATCTGACAGTCGACATCCCGCTGTTTACAGGGAACCGACAAGATAAAAACTTATCGGCTGCTCAGTATCAAGTTGGTGCGGCTAAATCTCAAAAAGACACCTTACTTTCCCAAATGAACGCGCAAGTGAACGCATTGCTGGTGGACAGAGCAAATCTGATCCAGCGATTAGATCGCTATCAAACGTCCTTGCTTCCTCAAACTGCGGCACGAATCAGCGCGGTTGAAAGGGGCTATCAAAACAATACCGCTCAATTTAACGATGTCATTTTAGCAACGACCGATGAGCTGGCGCTTAAGTTAGAGCAACAACGTTTGATCACCGATCTCAACATCGTTAACAGCAAACTGGCGGCGTTAGTCAGTGGCTTTGAATACCAAGTAAACCAACCACAACTCAATTCAAGCGCAACTAAACACACAGCCAATCAATAAGGGAATAGACAATGAGTTCAGTAAAAGTAGCAACAATCGCTTTATTGGTCGGTGGTGCATTGGGTTTTGGTGTGAGCCATTTTCTAATTAATCCAGCACACGACATGTCAGCAATGGCAACGAGTACAGACGCCGAAGTAAGTAAACAAACCAAGGATGAACCTCTGTATTGGGTGGCTCCGATGGACCCAAATTATCAGCGAGACAAGCCGGGTCAGTCACCTATGGGGATGGATTTAATCCCTGTTTACGCGGATGACTCAAGTGGTGTTAAAGATGAGCCCGGTACCGTGTTCATTGATTCGTCGGTAGAAAATAATCTGGGTGTCAAAACAGCGAAAGTTAAGTTCGAAGCGCTGTCTCCTCGGATTGAAACCGTGGGTTATGTGGCGTTCGATGAAAGTACATTGTGGCAAACCAACGTAAGAGCAGCTGGTTGGGTTGAGAAGCTCTACATCAACGCAGTGGGTGAGAAGGTAAACAAAGGTGATGTGCTTTTCACACTCTATTCTCCAGAGCTTGTTAAAGCACAAGAAGAGTTGATCAGTGCTTATAAAACGGGTCGTAAAGGTTTGATCAAAGGTTCGACTGAACGCTTAATTACCTTGGGTGTTGATAAGACTCAAATCCGCGCTATTACGCGCAAAGGCAAAGCCTCGCAAACAATTGAAGTCAAAGCGCCAGCCGATGGTGTTATAGCGAGTTTGAATATCCGAGAAGGTGGTTACCTTTCACCTGCACAAGCGGTGATCAGTGCAGGCCCACTAGGCGAAGTATGGGTTGATGCTGAGGTGTTTGAGCGTCAAGCGCACTGGATCTCGTCAGGCAGCAATGCGGTGATGACGCTAGATGCCATTCCCGGCAAAGAGTGGTTGGGTAATGTCGATTACGTTTACCCAATCCTTGACCCAAAAACTCGAACTTTGCGCGTTCGTTTGAAGTTCTCCAATCCAAATGGTGAGCTTAAGCCAAATATGTTTGCCAATATTGCGCTGAAACCCATCAGTGATGAAGCCGTTCTTACTATCCCAAGATCTTCGGTGATTCACTCCGGTGGTATGACTCGAGTGGTGATGTCAGAAGGTTCTGGCAAGTATCGTTCTGCTCGTATTGAGGTTGGTCGTGAAGCTGGCGAAAAAATAGAGGTGCTTCAAGGGCTGGAGCAAGGTGAAAACATTGTCACTTCTGCGCACTTCATGTTGGATTCTGAATCGAGCCAAACTGCTGATCTGTCACGCATCAATGGTGTTGAAGAAGAAGCTGAAACCGTATGGGCGAACGGTGAAATTTCCGATGTTATGCAAGGCAGTCGTATGGTGACGATTAACCATCAGCCTGTTCCAGAATGGGATTGGCCGGGCATGGTGATGAATTTCACCTTTGCGGAAGGCTTGGACATGAGTGACGTGCAACGTGGTAAGGCGATTGATTTCGAGATGCGAAAGACAGAGTCAGGGCAGTACGAGGTTGTGGATTACAAGGTCAACAAACACAAGATCGCCGGCGAAGTTTGGGTAACGGGTGACATCACCATATTGATGTCAGATTTTGGCATGATCACTGTAAAGCATCAGCCAGTCCCTGAGTGGAATTGGAAAGCGGGTGAAATGAATTTCCAAGCCAGTGATGACCTTGATTTATCTGAGTTTGCCGAGGGTCAAACCATTCGGTTTCTAGTGGCGAAGCAGGGTTCTGATTATGTGCTCAAATCTCTCGAACCGACGAATAGCACAGGTGAGGGCGAACTATGATCAATGCAATCATTCGCTGGTCTATTAGCAACCGCTTCTTAGTGCTGGTTGCTACTGTAGCCATCGTATTTGGCGGCTTATACAGCGTTAAAAACACACCGGTCGATGCCATTCCAGATCTGTCAGATGTTCAGGTGATCATCAAAACCAGTTATCCGGGGCAAGCGCCACAAGTGGTTGAGGATCAGGTGACTTATCCATTAACCACCGCCATGTTAGCTGTACCAGGAGCTGAAACGGTTCGTGGTTACTCGTTCTTTGGTGATTCCTATGTCTATATCATCTTCAATGACGATACTGATATGTACTGGGCACGTTCACGAGTGCTGGAGTACCTAAGCCAAGTTGCACCTAACTTGCCTTCGAGTGCTAAGCCAACACTAGGGCCAGATGCAACCGGTGTGGGCTGGGTCTACAGCTATGTTCTGCAAGATAAAACAGGTCAGCACGACTTAGCGGAACTTCGTAGTTTGCAAGATTGGTTCTTGAAGTATGAGTTGCAAACCGTAGAAGGCGTGTCTGAAGTGGCGACCGTTGGCGGCATGGTGAAGCAGTATCAAGTACAGATTGATCCTGCCAAGTTACGTGCTTATGACCTAACACTTCAACAGGTCAACAAGGCGATCCAAGATGGTAATCAAGAAACAGGAGCGTCTGTTGTCGAGATTGCCGAAGCCGAGCACATGGTTCGTACGACGGGTTACCTGACAAGCATCGAAGACATTCAATCTCTGCCGTTAAAAGTGACAGACAAAGGTACACCGCTACTATTAGGTGATATTGCTGACATTAACCTCGGCCCGCAAATGCGTCGTGGTATCTCGGAACTCAATGGTGAGGGCGAGGCGGTTGGCGGCGTTATCGTGATGCGCTTTGGTGAAAATGCAGGTGAAGTGATCGACTCGGTGAAATCCAAACTCGCTGAGTTGCAAGCCGGCTTACCTGATGGTGTCGAGATTGTCGCGACTTATGACCGTTCGACTTTGATTGATTCAGCCGTTGAAAACCTTTGGAAGAAGCTGGCTGAAGAGTTCATCGTGGTCGCCGTGGTGTGTGCGCTGTTCTTGTTCCATATTCGTTCATCGCTGGTTATCGCTCTAAGTCTGCCTGTTGGTATCTTAGGTGCATTCATTGTGATGCATTGGCAGGGTATTAACGCCAATATCATGTCTCTTGGCGGGATCGCGATTGCGATTGGCGCCATGGTGGATGGTGCCATAGTGATGATCGAGAACGTTCATAAACACATTGAACGGACTCCGCTCACTGACAAAAACCGTTGGCAAGTGATTGGTAAGGCAGCAGAAGAAGTTGGCGCGCCGCTGTTCTTCTCTCTGATTATCATTACCTTGAGTTTTGTGCCTGTGTTCGCGCTAGAAGGGCAAGAGGGCAAGATGTTCTCGCCACTTGCGTTTACCAAGACGTATGCAATGGCCGCTGCAGCCGGTTTGGCTATCACGCTTGTGCCTGTGCTAATGGGTTACTTCATTCGTGGCAACGTGCTACCTGAACACAAAAACCCAGTAAACCGCAGCCTAGTGGCGATGTACAAGCCGCTTCTAAATCTCAGCCTAAAATATCCAAAGGTGATGATTGTTATCGCACTTGGCTTAATGGCGTCTGCTTATTACCCAACCAGTAAGCTTGGTAGTGAATTCATCCCTCCTTTGGACGAAGGGGATTTGATGTACATGCCAACCACGTATCCGGGTATCTCAATAGGTAAGGCTCGTGAGTTGTTGCAACAAACCAACAAGCTCATCAAAACCATTCCAGAAGTCGAAACCACGTGGGGCAAAATTGGTCGAGCAGAGACAGCAACCGATCCTGCGCCACTGACTATGATTGAAACGGTTATTCAGCTTAAACCGCGAGAACAGTGGCGTGACGGTGTCACTACGGAGTCTCTGCGTAAAGAGTTTGATGATCTGATTCAATTCCCCGGTTTGACCAACGCTTGGGTCATGCCAATCAAAACACGTATCGACATGTTGGCGACGGGTATTAAAACGCCAATTGGTATCAAAATCGCAGGCCCAGATCTGAGCGTGATTGAGGATATTGGCTCTCAACTTGAACCCATCCTCAATAGCGTGAGTGGTACTGCTTCTGTCTACGCTGAGCGTGTTGCGGGTGGTCGTTATGTCACGATAGACATCAAGCGCCGCTCTGCTGCTCGTTACGGATTAAGCATCAAAGAGGTTCAGCAGGTTATTTCGACCGCAGTTGGCGGTATGAATGTCGGCGAAACGGTAGAAGGGCTAGAGCGTTATCCAATCAATGTCCGTTATCCGCAAAGCTATCGTGATTCTGTCGTTAAGCTGCAGAACCTGCCGTTAGTGACACCAAATGGAGCGCGAATTGCTTTGTCTGATGTCGCGGATATTCGCTATGAAGATGGGCCACCAATGATTAAGACGGAGAACGCGCGTCCTAATGGCTGGGTGTTCGTTGACATCGAAGGTCGCGACCTTGGTTCTTATGTGGCAGAGGCGCAAAAAGTCGTTACAGATCAAATCGTCTTGCCTGCCGGATATTCACTGGCATGGTCTGGTCAATACGAATACATGGAGCGCGCCAAAGAACGTTTAAGTGTCGTTGTGCCAATTACCATCGCCATCATCATGTTATTGCTCTACCTCAGCTTCCGCCGTGTCGGTGAGGTGATGATGATTATGCTGACATTGCCACTCGCGATGGTTGGTGGCCTATGGCTGATGCATGTCCTCAATTACAACTTCTCGATTGCGGTGGGTGTGGGCTTTATCGCCCTTGCCGGGGTAGCTGTTGAGATAGGCGTCATTATGTTGGTCTACCTAAACCAAGCATGGCACTACAAAAAATTGGATGCGGAGCAGAACCAGCAAGCACTTCAGAGTGAAGACTTAACGGATGCGATTCGTGAGGGTGCAGGACTGCGTGTTCGCCCAGTGATGATGACAGTACTTACGGTGATCATTGGCCTCATTCCAATTATGTATGGCGAGGGAACGGGCTCTGAAGTGATGCAGCGAATTGCCGCGCCGATGATAGGCGGAATGGCGTCGGCACTGTTGCTTACCCTACTGGTTTTGCCTGCAATCTTTAAGCTCTGGAAACAGCGTGAGATTACGCATAGCCAAAACGAGACAAACAAATAACGTATTGATTATTAACCCTTACTTACCAATACAGAGTGGGTAAGGGCGTACCACATGAACATGTGAAACTAACAAATAAATAACTGAATTAATCTAAGGAACGACGATGAAAAAGACACTAATTGCTATCGCTCTAACACTGACTACAGCAACCGCGTTTGCTGCAATGGACCATTCAAAAATGGATCACAGTATGATGACGAGTGGAAAGATGGACCATTCAAAGATGATGAATATGGATGGAATGATGGACATGGAAGGTATGTCAGAAGTTGGGATGCCAGCTCAAGGCGCGAAGCCCGATAAAGTGGTTCATGTGCTGCTAAGTGATGATATGAAAATCACATTTAAAAACAAGGTCGATATAGAGCCAAATGACGTAGTGCAGTTTGTTGTGATGAATACAGGCAAGATTGATCACGAATTCTCGATTGGTTCTGCCTCAGAGCAGCTAGAGCATCGTGAAATGATGAAAAACACGGGTAATCACGCCCATGACTCGGGTAGCACAGTTACAGTTAAGCCGGGTAAAGCGAAGCAATTGCTGTGGTATTTCCATGGTGATAATAACGTAGAGTTAGCGTGCAATATCCCTGGTCACGCTGAAGCGGGTATGGTGAAGTCGTTAACGCTTTAGACGTTAATCAATAGCGCTTTGTTGAATTAGAAATTCAATGAGGGCTAGAAAATTAAAGATAAGTCTTAACTTATACCTAAAGCGCTTTGCTGTGAGGGATTCGCTGAGGCTTATCTTTATTTATAGTCACTGTAGCAAGATAGAAGTTTCAAGCAGATGGTGTGCTTCGCCGCTCAGATGCGGTAGCTCTGCCATGATCTTTTTAAACTTGTCATCGATTGACTCTGCTTCATTCAGCGATCGAAAAGCCAGTACAGCCTGTTCAGGCTCGCTGTTCACATAACCTTTCAATGTATCTAGCTGAATTTTATTGGCATTTTCAACTTTTGCTAGCGCGACATTAATTGCTTTGATGCTAATTGTTAACTCATTGCTTTTAAACATTTTTTATTATTTATGGGTTGTTGCTAATGCGCGCACATTAACACAATGATTTTTGCAGATATTGACCAAGATTATTAAATTGGAACAATTTTGAAAATCATTAAAAGCTGAACTGCAATGTGTGATTTGGATAGGTGTCAGAAATACGAAGCGAATTAAGGAGTTAATAGCTTTGGTTGGTCAATCTAAGCTTAAACAAAATAAGTTTAATCAGTATAGATTTAATGACTATGGATTTAACTAACGGAGAAAGTTTTTGAATAGCGTGTCGCTGGAAGAAAGTGCGTAATGAAGCTTAAGGAGAAGTTGGAGCGTGCAGCGGGAATCGAACCCGCATCATCAGCTTGGAAGGCTGAGGTAATAGCCATTATACGATGCACGCACACTGTCTTATGAGTCAGACTGAGGCGTTAAGAGACTTGGAGCGTGCAGCGGGAATCGAACCCGCATCATCAGCTTGGAAGGCTGAGGTAATAGCCATTATACGATGCACGCACATCGTCTTAACGAGTTTGATAATGCCACATCTAACTGAAAACGAAACCTTTTTCTTTCATTTTTATTCTAAGTGCTCGCATAACCACCACTCCGCTAGTTTTTCCATCATGTTCGGCGTTTTCAGAGTGAATAAAATGTGACTAAAATCTCGTAAAAGGAGGGCGAGAAATATTAGTAGATGTCATGCTGCTTTTTGCGATAAATCCGAGTCAATTTATAAACACGCTTTGGTGGTGCTTAGTTGTCATAAATCTCATGAAAATTAAGGAATTTGGAGTGTTAACATAAACTGATTTTTATTTGTGTTTTGGCGTCCACTAATAACAATCTGAATGCATAAATTTAACTTATCAGCCTGTCAAAACATTCAGTAAACTAATCCCAAATGAGTAGAGTTATAGGCACTTATAAGTCTTTGCAGAAAAAAGTAACGAGTTCAGTTGATAATTCACGCAAAAGTCTCGTCATTCCGTCTATCGTTTGGTACATTTGCCGCACATTTTGTCTCCCCTAAAATTCCCATGCCTTCTCAGTTCCGAATTAACAAAATTGTTGAAATTGGTGACACTCTTCACCGCAGTGGTTGTGCTCCTTACAAGCTAGAGAAATACACTCAATTCTATGCAAAAAAGCATGGTGTGGATGTGATGATCCAAGCAACGCCAACTGCGATTAACTATCAATTTCCAGACGATAACAACGCCGTTATTCTTAAGCGTCTAAAGCCTGCGTCAATTAACCTGAGTTTGTTGGCCAATACGATCATTCGTATTAACCAGCCAAGCAGTGAGCCTGTACCAGAACCTGTCGGTTACTCAAAATTTGTGACTGCACTTGCCAATATGGGTATTCCGCCTGCTTATTTGATGCTGGTGGGCAGTACGTTGGAAGCGGTGGGCTTTTCTGCGTTATTGGGTTTGATGGTGTGGGTATGTCAGCAAGTTCTTCATTCACGTCGTGCTATCGCGGTTGAGTTCATCTCGGCACTGCTAACCGGTATCTTCGTGGCGTTTCTGGCGAGCACAGGGTTGCCGATTCCGGTGTGGGCGTTGTGTATCGCCTCGATTGTCTTGTTTGTCCCCGGGTTATCCATAGCTAACGCATTAGAATGTTTGGCGTTTAATGACTTGGTTTCTGGTACCAGCTTGCTAGGGCAGAGCGCCTTAACCCTGATTAAGCTGTTTGTCGGGATTATCATGGGGCTCAACATCGGTGAAGCGATATGGGGACAAGCGGTCTCCATCGACTATACCAACGCGGTACCGATGTGGATGCACATATCTGGCTTGGTGCTGATCTCTGTGTCTATCGGTGTGATGTTCAATGCTCGCCCTAAAGACATCTTACTTGGTTTGCCAGTTGCCGTTCTCGGTATGTGGGGCCCATTCTATCTAGGTTTTGATAGTGGTTGGGTTGTCGGCACTTGGGTGACGACGGTTCTTATTACTTTGTACGGAACTTGGATTGCCAAGAAGATGGAGCTCACGGGTTCTATTTATATCGTGCAAGGGATCATCATCTTGGTTCCGGGTAGCCGAGTATTAGTGAGTGCCAGCCAGTCGGTGTTTGAACAATCGATTTTGCCTATCCCGAGTATTGGTTTATCGGCGTTATTCATGTTCTCGGCAATCGTGGCAGGGCAAATTACCGCTTACTCGATTTACTCACCAAAAGTCGAACGTTAAGCCGTTCCGCTTTTCAAACCTTTAAACAAACACAGCTTAGCGGCTGTGTTTGTTCGTTTTAGGTGCTGCTCTTTTTTGAAGACAATTAGCTCTCCGTAAAACTTGTTAGATTTATGCTCGCTAAGCCTGACAAGAGCCATTAAAATGGAACAAATTCTATTTAAATTAAGTATTAACGTATGTCTCTACCTCCTTGCCCGCAATGCCAATCTGAATATGTTTACCCAGACCAAAACAACCTAATCTGCCCTGAGTGCGCCTACGAATGGAACCCAGAAGAAGAGCGTTTAGAAAGAGAAGCCGCGCGTGTTAAGGACGTGAATGGCGTTGTATTGGAAAGTGGCGATAAAGTTACCTTCATTAAAGATCTAAAAATTAAAGGCAGTTCTAGCGTATTGAAAATTGGTACTAAAGCTGTGATTCGACGCATCAATGAAGGCAAAGATCACCAACTAGATTGCAAGCTGGATGGTGGCGGTGAAATGCTGGTTACGGCGAAGTACGTTAAGAAGCAGTAGTCGATAATAGGTCAAAATTGCGAGTCGCTCCTGAACTAAATAGCGTAGAAGCCGTTGGAGAATCAATATCATATGGACATGGTTAAAGCTGCTCTTTCACATTCAACGGCCTTTCATTACTATGTGAACGCTTGCGCTGAGGATGGGGTAGATATTTACACGGGGATTTCCGATGGCAGTGATGCCTATTTAGAAAGACGAATTGCTTATTCAAAAGGCGAGGGTTTGCCAGAAGGGTGGACGCCTGCTTCTACGTATTTTTGTATCGACTCTGGTCAAATCCTTGGTGTCATAAGAGTTCGTCATGGTACCAGTCCGCACATTCACGATGTTATTGGACATATCGGATATGAGACGCTGCCACAAGCCAGAGGGCGGGGTATCGCAAGTCATATGTTGTCTTGGGTTCAACGACACGTATTGACCGAAAGCGCTATTATTACGTGTGAGAGGGGCAATATTGCTTCGCAAAGGTGATAGAGAAGTGCGGTGGACAATTCCTGAATACCTTTTATTCAGAGCAAGATAAACACGAAGTCTTACGTTACCAACTAGAACCAAAATGAACATTTAAGCGTGGCATTTTTGGTTGTGTCTGGGGCTCTGAATTCCGGCTTAAACGAAAATGAAACCATAGCCAATTATTGTTGGAGGTATTTTGAAGTATTCAACAAGACCGGCTCAGTCATCAGATTATGAATTTCTGTTTGAGCTCAAGAGGGCCGCTGAGTTCGAACCTATCAAGGCCGTCTTTGGCTGGGATGAGCAGGTTCAACGAGATATACACGCTGAAGAGTGGGCAGAAGAACGGCCTGAAATCATTGAATATCAAGGTCAAGCGATTGGCAGTGTGTTGTTGCAAGACAAGGGCGAGTACTTCTATTTTTGCCGATTCTTCTTATTGCCTGAGTATCATGGAAAGGGCATCGGCAGCCAAGTACTGAAAGATTGCTTAACTAAGGCTGACAGCCTCAATAAACCCGTCGAACTTTGTTACCTGCAAGGTAATCGAGTTGGGGAGTTGTACTTGAGGTTTGGCTTTGAAATCACCTCTCAGAACGAGCAGTTTGTCTATATGTGGCGTAAATAGACACTCATTCAAAATGATCACACCGTGTCGGTAACTTGATAGGCACCTGACACTTATCTAACGTAAAACCTTGTAAAGCTCCCTATGCTTGATGACTAAGCGATTACACTTAGAAAAGATCGAGCGTAAGGGAGTGTGCAATGAATTATTACCCGACTTCAAAAATCGTGGGTGAACAAAGGTTTGGCTTTGGGCCAAAACTAGGTCAAACAACCTATTATTCTCCTGTAGAACAGTTGGATAAAAAGCCATTCGTTCACCAAGCTATACAAGACTTACCGAGTACTGAATCTACTCTGATTAAAGTAGGAGAGAATCGTGTACAACGAATGAAGGCCAAGGGTGACGAACAACAGATGCAAGCCACGAAGAAAGAAGCGCAGTCTTTTCTTCGAACGCAGTATCGACAACAAGCTCAAGCTCGCCACCTACAAAGTGTTGAAACTCCTTATGGTTTTCAAGAGCGCATCATTCAGTTTTGGAGCAATCACTTCGCCATCTCGGTCGATAATCGAAAACTGATGCCCTTGGCCGCCAGCATTGAAAACGATGTGGTTCGCCAGCATTGGAATGGTAACTTTGGCGAGATGCTGATGGCTTCTTCTAAACATCCTGCGATGCTTCTGTATCTCGACAATCAACTCTCGATTGGTCCCAATTCAAAAGTCGGAAAGCGCCGTAATAAGGGGCTCAATGAGAACCTCGCTCGTGAGATCTTAGAACTCCACACTCTTGGCGTTGACGGTTCTTACACTCAGCAAGACGTCATTGCCTTAGCAAAAGCGATTTCAGGCTGGGGCATTAAATTCAAATCTCCTGATGCTGGGTTTCGATTTGCTAATAACCTGCATGAGCCAGGAAGTATCACACTGCTTGGAAAGGCTTATTCTCAATCCGGCGTCTCGCAAGGAGAGTCGTGTTTAAAAACCTTAGCGACCCACAAAGACACTGCTGCGTACTTGGTTGGTAAGCTGTGCCAGCATTTCATTGGCGACATACCTAAAGAACTCTCAGAGCAAATGGTTGCTGAATATCTGAAAGGCGAGGGAGATTTACTGCCTATCTATCGCTTGTTATTGAACAGCGCTGAGGCGAGTAAACCTAACCCTAATCGTTTTAGACCGCCGAATGAGTGGCTGTTTGCCGTTCTTCGTAGTGCCGATATTTCTTTAAACGAGAAACAGGCATTCAATGCACTCAACAATTTAGGGCAGCCTCCTTTTAAACCGGGTTCACCTGCAGGCTGGTCGGATCAAGACAGAGACTACAATAGCCCTTCGGCGTTGACTCAACGTATGCAAGTTGCGAATAGGCTTGCGTCTGCTGCAATAAAATCGGCTAAAGCGTCAGGAGTTAAGCCGAAAGCGGTAGTGGATAAAGTGATCGCGGGTTTATATGGCGATGCTATTGATGAACACACCCAAATTGTATTGAACAAAGCCGACAGCGCTGCAATGCAACTTTCCCTGTTGTGGCTAAGTCCGCAGTTTCAATATCGTTAGGAGTGGGTATGAAAAAGTCAGATTGTTCTCAGAATAAAGCGCCACATAGTATTAACCGCCGCCAGTTCATGGGTATTGCGGCGGCTGTTGGCGTCAGTGCGATGCTGCCATTTCCAAGCTTTGCCAAAACAGGTTCAGACAATATCTTCATTTGGGTATCACTGCGTGGCGCGATGGATGGTTTAAATGTTGTAGTGCCGCATGCCGATCCGGATTACTCTAATTTGAGACCCAACATCGGATTAAAACCTGAACAGCTAGTGAAGTTGGATGATTTCTTTGGGCTTCACCCATCCCTAAAGCAATGCCATCAATGGTATGAGAGTAACGAACTCAGCTTTGTACACGCTTGTTCAACCGCTTATCGCGAGCGCTCACATTTTGATGGACAGAAGATATTGGAGAATGGCACTTCCGACCCGTTTAACACCGTAGGGTGGATTAACCGTTTACTCACGTTGAGCTCAGAAAAATACGATGGAATTGCGATTGATTCGGGCTTACCACTCATCATGCAGGGCGAATCGACCGTGGCAAGTTGGTACCCAAACCGCTTAAAAACACGCGATAAACAAACGGAATTGCTGGAAGAGTTGTTTCAAAGTGACCAAATGCTGTCTTCAAACTTTGAAAGTGTCATGAAGATAGATCAACTGGTGGGAGACCAAGGTGTCGGCAAACAGTTTAAATCATTGATGGGTAAAACAGGCGACATATTGTCGGCTGATAACGGACCAAACATCGCAGCGTTAGAATTGGGTGGATGGGACACTCACGCCAATCAAGGCAACGTAAATGGACGGTTGAGTAATCAACTTAAAACTTTGGATGGTGGGTTAGCGGCTCTCAAGGCTTCACTAGGTGATCGTTGGCAGAAGACAGTGATCATGGCGGCCAGTGAATTTGGTCGAACAGCAAAAGAAAACGGCACCAAAGGCACCGACCACGGCACTGGCAACGTCATGTTTGTTGCGGGTGGTGCGCTGCCATCGTTGAAAGGAGTGGGGGGTAAGGTTATTGCCAATTGGCCGGGCTTGAGCCAAAGCCAGCTATATGAGGGCCGAGACCTTAATCCAACGACTGATATGCGCTCGGTTATCAAGGGCGTGCTCTACCAACATTTATCGGTAGAAGTGAAACAACTCAACATTATCTTCCCTGATAGTGCCGATATTAGACCGATGAATCTTGTTTAGAGATTTACCAAGACCCTGTTAGATGCGATTCAGTCGTTTGAATCGCATTCTATTTCTGACTCGCTTGTTTACGATTTAATTGCCAACAGTGCTCCGAACGTCACTAAGCCAAATCCACACGCTTGATTAAGCCTTTTCTTTGCTCTCAATAGATGCTTTTGCAATGTACTCGAAGTAAACAGCATAGCGACAATCCCAAACCACAAGCAGTGAAGAACGATCATGTAAAGCCCATAGCCGAGTGCGACATGCTGGTTTTCTGCATCAGGTGAGATGACTTGGCTGAAGATGCTCAAAAAGAACAACATGGTTTTTGGGTTGAGCACGTTACATAAGAAGCCTTGGGCTAAATAGCGCCAAACACTGGTGCTTTGCTTTGCATCTTCCATCGGTGCAAGCTTGTTGTCCGCACTCAAGATACCTTTTAGCCCTAGATAAATAAGGTAGGTTGCACCTGCGTATCTAATTATGTCAAACAGCTGCTCATTCTGTGAGATTAAGTAACTGATCCCAAGCATTGAATAACTGATGTGAGCACAAATCGCTAAACTCACACCGATTGCAGTCCAAATCCCTGCTTGTCTTCCTTGATTGACACTGTTTTTCAAAACTAAAACGAAATCAGCGCCTGGGCTGATAACAATCAATAGTCCCAATACTGCTAGGATTAACCACTCCATAATGACTCCAACTCTTTATATTTGATGAGCCAGCATTGTATGGTTTTTTATTGCTGCCTATAATCGAAATGAATTCCACCTATCTGTGAGAAAAAATCACACATGAGACATTTGAAAGCATTTCATATTTTCCACGTAGCAGCGCATTCGAGTAGTTACAGTGAAGCGGCGGATAAACTCAATATCACACATGGCGCGGTGAGTAAGCAGATCAAGGTATTGGAAAATCACTTATCCCAAGTTTTGTTCTACAAACAGGGCAGGAATGTGTGTCTCACCAAAGAAGGGGAATTACTCAAAGGTTACACAGAGCAAGCGTTCCAAGCCTTGGAGACTGGAGTCCATAAGCTTAATCAGCTGAATCATCAAGCGTTGGAAGTTTCATGCGAACCCACATTGACCATGCGTTGGTTAATGCCTCGACTCGGTGATTTCTATAACGAATCCGGAATTGATGTTCGATTGTCGACTGCTGGTGGGCCTGTGAACTTGAATGCGACAGGGCTCGATATGGCGATTCGCCGAGATGACTTTAAATTAACCGAGCGTTACGAACAGATACCGCTAGTTGAAGAGTGGGTAGGCCCTGTGTGTTCCCCGGGTTATTGGCAGCAGGTAAAAGATAACTTAGATGATGTGAAATTACTGCACAGCAGTACACGGCCAGATGCTTGGAGTCATTGGGGTGCTATCACTATAGATAAAGTTAATGGTGGAGAGTGGTCAAAAGCTCGAGCGAACCAAACATTTGCACACTTCTACTTTTGCTTTCAGGCGGCTGTCGATGGGTTAGGCATAGCGCTTGGGTCTTATCCACTTGTCGCCGACGATCTTGAAAGAGGTAACTTGATCGCGCCGTTTGGCTTCGTACCTTCTGGTCACCAGTACATATTGCTCACGCAAGATAGCAACCATGAAGAGCCAGAAAGCCCGTTTGTTGTTTGGCTGAAGAATGAGTTATCGCAGTGTGTTCCAACTTTATAGGAACGACATCCGACCTAGAAGTGTGCTTGTCTTATGTCAGGCTCTAGTTCGTTGTTGTGGAAATCACTCAATAGGCAAAGACAGCACGCCACCATTGAGTTCGACTTGTTTTAGCCATTCGGTTGGAATTTCGCCATCTCCTTCGTAGAAACACGCCGCTAATACCGCGCCAATTACAATCGCACGACCGCAGCTATCGCCCCCACATAAAATGTTGTCGCGGATACCTTGTTTAAAGCTCTGAGCGCCAGCAATGATGCGAATCAGCAGCGGGAACGCGGCACTCAATTCGCAATGCAACCCGAACTTTTTCGCGGCATCTGTTATTGAAAGCTCAGGCGCTGAGAGGGCTTCATCGATTTGATCGTGTATAAACTTGCTGCAGGTTTGTCGTACCATCTCTACTGATTGTAATGGTGAATTGCCTTGTATCGCGGCTTGAATCAGTAGGGTGATGGCTTGTGCCCACTCTACCGCTTTATCATTATTATTAGTGACTCGTACCGCACTCTCTACCATTGCAGGTAAGGTGTGAGAGGTGTAAATACACGCCACTAATGGAATGATCTTTGAGACTGCGGGGAGCTGTGTATCATCCGCGCCACAGGCAGTAATCGGGGCATTTGCCAATTCTAATTGATGGATGTTCAACAAGCTCATACGAGTCGCTTTATCAATATAGCCTCGCCAACTACCACCAAAATCAAACCAGAATCGGAAGTGCTTGATGTAGCTCGCTTCATCGTACTGTTGGTTGTCGACTAAACTGTCGACCATCGCCAATAGCTGAGCACCATACTGTGATTGTTCACCTGCGGTTTTTCCTTGGTGAGCAAAGTAGCCCTTGTCTTGATAATCGAACTGATTCGGTGAGCGAAATTCTGGCTCAAAACCTGCTACGTGTAAGATCCTCTCTTGGTCATATAGCCAGTGCAGCCCCATTGAAGCAGCGTCTCCAACTAATGCGCCGACAACGGCGTAAAAAGCTCTTTCTTTATGATTGTCCATGTTGAGCGATGTCCTTGAGATGAATCAACGTAGTTCGATACGTTAAGTATAGTGATTAGCCGAGCATTTTGCTGTGTTTCTAAGAAGAAATATGAAGGAATAAATCCTGACTGATCAATAACTTAAACCAATCAGGTGAAATGGGTAAGGGTGATGAATAGCTGGGCGAGTCGGTACTTCTTATTAATGACGTTACTGATGGTTAAGGTAAGCACTAGAACGTTGCTCAATCACTTTGAACAGACGCGAAAGCACAAAGCATAAAGCAAAATATACGAAGCCTACAATCAGCCAGATCTCGAAGATCAAACCTGACGAGTTTGCCATTTCAGTACCAACGAAAGTCATCTCTTGGATAGAAATCAGAGACACAATCGACGTGTCTTTAACCAAAGAGATTGCTTGGCCAGCCAATGGCGGTGTGATGGCCGTTAATACTTGCGGGCCAACCACAAATCGATACTTAGACAATGCCGATAAGCCGAGTGAATCGGCCGCTTCCCATTGGCCTTTTGGAATACTTTCTAAGCCAGCTCGAATCACTTCTGCGATGTAAGCCGAAGAGAGCAAACCGATACAGATAACACCAGACGCCAAGTTTTCCCAAAGGTTAGCAGGACCAAACAGAAAGGCTTGAACAGCGTTAATATCGCCGTTGTGTTCACGCAAGATACTTTCTAAACCAAGTAATGGAATCAGTTGGTTTGAAACGAAAAAATAGAATATGAAGACAAACACCAGCGGCGGAATATTTCGAACCAACTGGATAAAAATCAGTGCAGGGGTACGAAAGAAAGTGATTTTAGAGTGCCTTGCAACGCCAAGTAATGTACCAAAAGAGAGTGCTAACACCATACTCCAAACACTCAAGCGCAGTGTCGCGATCAAGCCTTGGAAAAAGTAAGGAATATTGCCTTGAGAAGGCGGAATGAAAATCAGGGTAAACGCATCTTCCCAGCGCCACTGGTAGTTAATACCAACAGCGGAACGATAATAAAGCCAGCCTGCAAACACACAAATGACAGCTAGTAACACGCCATCTAAAAGGTTAAGGCGTTGATACCAAGGCTTCATATGAACGTTGGGCTTAGGTGTTGTTAATGCGCTAGTACTACTCACGTCATTCCTGTTTAAACGATAATAATTGATGTGTTGTGAGAGGTGGCTATGAGGTCATAGCTATCTCGTTGTTTTTAACAAGGCAGCGCAAACAATGCACTGCCTCGATTCACTAGCAAAAGTTCTGATTACTGACCTTGAGCAATCTGGTCTTGCCAATCTAGAGTAGAGAACCAGTACTCGTAACGCTCTTTCAACCAACCGTCTTCAGTACGTGCTTTGATCCACTCGTTGAAGAATTCTGTCTTGTCAGTTTCACCTAGGCGAACTGCAAATGCTTCATTACCTTTTGATAGGCGTTCTTCGAATGGAATAAATAGCGTGTCTGCGTTTTTAATCGCTTCGTGTTCTGGTTTCGGGCTAGACGCGATAACCGCGTGTGCGTTGCCGTTTAATACTTCTTGGAATGCTTGAGCATCGTCATCGAACTGTAGAACTTTCGCTTTAGGGAAGGTTTCACGAGCTACTTGCACTGTGAATGCACCACGACGCGCTGCAATTTTTACACGGCGAGAATCAAAATCAGAGATTTGTGTAAAACCTTCTGCTAGCTCTTTATTCGCTGCCAGTTGAACGCCAGAGTGCGAGTAAGGTTCAGTGAACAATACGCTTTTAGCGCGAGCTTCAGTGATAGACATACCGCCAATGATTACATCAAACTTGTTCGAAAGTAGAGAAGGAATAATGCCATCCCATGCCGTCGGTACGAATTCAACTTTCCAGCCAGAATCTTCAGCAAGACGTTTTGCTACATCGATTTCAAAGCCAACAAGATCGCCTTGTTTGTTACGCATCGCCCAAGGAACAAATGTCGACATACCAACGCGTAGAGAGCCACGTTCGTTTATTTTGTCTAGGTTAGGCGTTTCAGAAGCAAGTGCAGGCAAACTGACGGCAAGCGCAAGTAGGGCTGTAATTGCGGTTTTAAATAGCTTCATGCTGATAAATCCTTATTGTGTTCGCCAGTTAGCTCCGAGCTTATGCTCAAGCCAAGCTGCAACGGCAGAAAGTGAAAGTGTAAGTGCAAGGTAAATGATCGCCACAGAGAACCAAATCTCAAATGGCATCGCGGTTTCAGAAACTATGTTTCTGGCTTCGGTTGTTAGGTCAAAGATAGCCATGACACTCACAATCGAAGAGTTTTTGATAAGAGAGATCACTTCATTAGTCAAAGGTGGCAAGGTGCGTTGCACCACCTGAGGAAGAATCACATCCCAGTAAGTATAGGTCTTTGATAAACCCAAAGATTGAGCTGCTTCAAATTGTCCTCTCGCAATACCATTTAAACCAGCACGGAAGATTTCGGCGGTGTAAGCACCTTGGAAAAGTGCCAAGGCCAAAACGGCAGTGCTAAAACGATCCAGCCCTAATACGGGGCCAAATACAAAATAGAGCAAATAAATTTGTACTAATAACGGCGTGTTACGAATCAACTCAACATAGCTGGTGGCTAAGGTGCGTCCAACCACCGAATTGGAGTTTCGCAATAGGGCTGTGGTTAAGCCAATCACCAGCGTTGCAACCAAAGAAATCAAAGAGATATTGATGGTAACTAGTAGCCCTTCAACTAATTCTGCAGGCCACCATTCACCATCTTCATAGAAAGCAATATAGTCCGGCACACGCTCCCATTGCCAGCTGTATCCCATGGTTTGTGCACCAGAGTCGAGAATCCAAACAACAGCAGACGCCAGTACAACAATCTGTACCAAAGCAGATAGGGCGGGTTTAATAATTCGAATCAACATCAATAAGTCAGGATCTGATTTAGGAACGCTTGAGTACGTTCATGTTGAGGGTTTTCAAAGAGCGCTTGTGGGGTATTCGATTCCACAATTTGTCCTTCATCCATGAAGATAACGCGGTCGGCCACTTGTTTTGCAAAGCCCATTTCGTGGGTGACACACACCATAGTGATGCCTTCGCTCGCCAGTTCAACCATCACATCGAGTACTTCGTTGATCATCTCCGGATCAAGCGCTGAAGTGGGTTCATCGAACAAGAGTAATTCCGGCTTCATACACAGAGAACGGGCGATAGCCACACGTTGTTGCTGGCCGCCAGAAAGTTGCACTGGGTATTTGTTGGCTTGTTCTGCAATGTGCACACGCTCGAGATAGTGCATTGCTATCTTTTCGGCTTCTTGTTTGCTTTTTTTAAGCGTACGAATTGGAGAAAGAGTAAGGTTCTCAAGCACGGTAAGATGGGGGAATAAATGAAAGTGCTGAAACACCATTCCGACTTGGCCCGGTGTGTTGAACTTACTCGGGAGTACTTGTTCTAGCACGGAAAGTTCGCCACTTTCGAAAGGTTCTAGCTGATTGATGCAACGGATCAAGGTTGATTTACCCGAACCAGACGGCCCGCAAATCACCACTATCTCTCCTTGTTCAATATTTAAATCGATACCCTTTAGGGCATGAAAATCACCATACCACTTGTTAAGTGACTTAAACTTAACCATTTCCTTGAGATTGTTCAAATCGTTGTTCATACCTAGTAAAGAGACAGGTTTACCTTAACAATATAGAAATATGATTGCACATAAAATTAGGGACTTATGAGAATTTAATAGCATCTTATAGGGCAAATTAAAAAGCAGCGCTCAAAATGAACGCTGCTTCTGTTGTACGAAAGAAAAAAGTAATGGGTTCAGTCAGATGTGAAAATTCATCGTTGTATGACCACTATCTTTACTTTCTCTCTATTTTCCCGATTCTTAGTGAATCGCAGACTCTAGAATCTCACGTGTTTTCTCTGGCGTGATTGCTTGATTCTCACCAAGTTGTAGGTAGCCGTGTGATTCAAGTTGAGCGACAACATTGTCAATCGCCGTTGCTTTGTTTGTTTCGTAGCCGTCAAACATGGTTGCTACGTCTAGGCTGTGGTAGAACGCTTCGATTGCAGCGATTGTGCGTTCTGCTAAATCAGCACCCGCTTCTAGGCCAAATACGTTACGACCCATTTGCTCTAGCTTGCCACGTTTTGCTTCGATTTGGTTACGAAGTAGTGAAGGTTGAACAATCGCAAGCGAACGTGCGTGGTCTACGTGCCATAGTGCTGTGAATTCGTGGCCAATCATGTGAGTTGCCCAATCTTGAGGAACACCCGTACCAATTAGGCCGTTAAGCGCTTGGTTTGCTGTCCACATTAGGTTTGCACGCCATGCGTCGTTGTCACGCTCGTCGTATTGCTTACCCAGTACAAGTAGGTTCTTAAGCAGTGTTTCCGCGTAACCGTCTTGAACCATCGCGTCTGTTGGCATCGTGATGTATTGCTCACACACGTGTACCCACGCATCAACTAAACCGTTGATCAATTGGCGCTCAGGTAGAGACTTCATTACATCTGGGTCCATTACTGCAAACTTAGGCTGCACCGCAGGGTTCATGAATGCCAGTTTTTCTTGAGTTGCTTTACGAGTGATTACTGCACCCATGTTAGATTCAGACCCTGTAGCAGGAAGCGTCAGCACTGCGCCGATTGGCGTCGCTTCTGTTACTTGGTGTTTGCCCGCTAGGATGTCCCAACCGTCACCGTCGTATTTAGCCGCTGCAGCAACATACTTAGAACCATCGATTACCGAACCACCGCCAACAGCGATAATGAATTCTACGTTTTCTTCTTTAACAAGAGCGACGGCTTTATCTAGCGTCTCTTTGGTTGGGTTTGCTTCAACACCAGAAAACTCAATCCAAGCGTGATCTTTAAGAGATGCGACTACTTGGTCGTAAACACCATTGCTTTTGATTGAGCCGCCACCGTAGATGACAAGTACTTTCTTCGAAGTATCAACCGCTTGGCTGATAGCGTTGATTTGGCCTTGACCGAAGTGGATGACTGTAGGGTTAACATAAGTAAATTGCATTGTAGGTTCCTTGTGTAAAGCTAGATTTTTTATTCTGATGTGTTGCTCAATTTCTATATTTGCATATTAGTACAGTCATTCGGGGTAATGAAGGGCTGTTTCTCCAAATAAATTGCCTATTTCTACAAAATTGATATTCTTCCTCTGCTTTAGCTTACATACTCTTAGCACTTGGAATGGAAAGTCGCCACTTATGAAAGAACTCGCGCAGTTATTACAGTCTTACGTTGAACACAAAGGTTGGGATGATCTTGAAGGGATCAGAGAAACAGAAATTGACGGCGTGTGGTTATATAGAAGCAGCGGCGGCAATCAGCGCCAGCCTTTTACTTACCAATCTGGCATCATAATGCTGGGGCAAGGTAAAAAGAACATCTATATTGGCGAACGCCCAGTCACTTACGCAGCTGGTGATTACCTTGTAGTAGGTGTGCCAATGCCGTTGGAGTGTGAGGCCTTGCCTGTTAATGGTGAACCATTGCTTGGTTTATCTATCAACATTGACTCTCAACGCCTGCACAGCTTGGTAAAAAAGTTAGAAGACCAAGGCTTTCTTGAGAGCTACTGCAATAAGCACAAACAGAATTCTAGCGGCTTAGAGTCCACGCCGATGGAAGAGCAAATGCTAGAAAGTTTTACTCGATTGGTGAAAATGCTGCATTGCGACATCGAAGCCAACATATTGGGTGATGCCATGGTCAGCGAAATTGTCTACCGTGCCTTAACCGGTTCAGAAGGGCGAGTGCTGTTTGATTTGGCTCATCATGACGGCCATTACGCACGTGTCGCTAAAGCACTATCTAAAGTGCATGAAGAGTACGACCAAACTATTACTGTTCAATCGCTTGCCGACGAAGCCAACATGAGTGTGTCTGCCTTCCACAATGCGTTTCGTAATGTCACTTTTGAATCACCGCTTCAATATTTGAAGAAGGTCAGGCTTAACAAAGCCAAAGAACTGATTCAACTAGAAGGTCTACGAATTAGCGATGCTGCACGCCGAGTCGGCTACTCCAGTCCATCTCAATTCAGCCGCGAATTTAAGCGCCACTTCAATACTACTCCAAGAGCGGTTTAGTCTTTACTCAATATTTATGTCCCGAAACGTGCGGCATTAATGTTGTGTCGATTCTTTCTGCTCTTTCTTGTTTACTAAGAGAAATACAATCTAAATCACTGTTATTTATAGACCGAACAGAATACTATCAAATGGTCTTGAGAAACTAGATAGAAACCTTCACTCCAATATAGAAACTTTCTTTCTAATGCTTTTAGCTGTACTGCGATATAAAAACCACGAGAAAATTGCTACAAAAATAGGTCGTTTGTAAATGAAAAAATGCTTTATATTTATAGTTTTATTGTTAACAGGGTGTGCTGCTAAGCAGGTGCCTTATTCACCTTTAGATGTGGTAAACAAAAAGGTTGCTGCGAATGTGATTGAGCAGGTTGTGATGGAGCAGCCAACAAAGTTTAGACCTGAAGGCCTTGTTGTTACCAATTCTTATTTAGGTTTATCTGAAGGTTATAATTCTAAAGTTGTGGCAGTTGGCAATTATAGTGACGCTTCAAATTTGGTGGTCTTATCTGCAAACGTAAAGTTATCAGACATAAATTCAAGGTATTATTTCAATTCGATATCTGCTTTAGAACTCTATAGCAAAAGGGACTGGTTTATCATCCAGTTAAAAAATGATGAGAAACGTGTTACTAAGCGTTTTTATACGAGAAGCTTAGAAAAGGCACAGCGGTTCATCGATTCAATGAATTATATGCAGTCTTCGACTAAACCATTTGGTGTTGAGTAGTACAACC
This sequence comes from Vibrio sp. 10N.286.52.F8, assembly GCF_041468745.1. Lineage (NCBI taxonomy): Bacteria > Pseudomonadati > Pseudomonadota > Gammaproteobacteria > Vibrionales > Vibrionaceae > Vibrio > Vibrio sp. 10N.286.52.F8. The sequence continues at coordinate 125,733 of NZ_JBFRJF010000015.1, read as the reverse complement.
AACAAATGTCTATGGCGTCGATCGTTCTTTTTGATGCCATCTTCATCACGTAGACACTATTCAACCTCACACTTGTTTAAATATATGAGTAAATGTATCTAATTATAGGTATTGTCAGTTTGTTGGTATTGGATTGTCGAATATATTATTAACCGGTTTTATGTGTGATGAGTCCGCTAAAATAATTAATTAAATAGCCTAAAAGTTTATGCACGGGTATAGGGAAAAATTAACTAATTCAGCTAATAACGAAGTTTTAGTGTGAACAACCTATCAAATATTATCTAAAATTCGGTAATTACTCACCGTATTCTCAGAGAGAGTATTCAGGATTATTGAATAGACTTGAAATTAAAGAGAATTTAGCAGTTGATAAAGCCTAGTATGACGGATAATTAGTCGTTTGATGACTAATTATTCTGTAACTTGCTGATTTATAGTCAACTGAGAGTCTGATGGATATCACGTTCACCCTAAAATAATTCACTTAACATGGCGCTACTTTAATCATTCTTTCCAATACGATTGTTCAATATAAATACGTATTCCTATATTATTAAAAGGATCACTCCGATGAGTAGCGATATCATTAAAATTTCAAGAAATACTGAAAACGCACCAATTAATTCTGTATCTACACAAACGGTCGCTTTTTCTCATTATAATAACTTTTCAGCTCAATTACCTGTTGACCCTAAAACAGGTGAAGTCGTAATCGGTAATATTAAAGACCAAGCAGAACAATGCTTAAATAATATTAAAGCCATTGTTGAGAGCATCGACCATGTTATGGATGATGTGGTGAAGATTAATGTTTTCGTTAAGAATATTTCTGATATTGATGCTATCGATGAAGTTTACAAAAGCTTCTTTAACAACAGCCTGCCTACACGTACCGTTGTGGGTGTAGCTGCGCTGCCAAACAACGACGCGCTAGTGCAAATGGATGCTCTGATTTCTAACGGCGAAGGCACTAAACCACAAGCACCTTGCGCACTAGTTAAGGTATCAAGAAATACAGATAATGCACCTCAGAGTGTTGTATCGACGCAGACAGCGGCTTTTTCTCACTACAACAACCTTTCGGCTCAATTGCCTATCGATGTAAATACAGGTGAGTTGGTTTCAGGTGGTATCACAGAGCAAACGACACAATGTTTAGTAAACATTAAGACGATTCTAGAGAGTATCGGTCATGTCATGAATGATGTGGTTAAAACCACTATCTACCTTAAAAATGTTGAAGATGCTGAAAAGGTAAATGAAGTTTGCGCTAAGTTCTTCCCAAGTTATGTACCAGCGCGAACGGTTGTTAATGCCGCTGAACTACCAATGGGCGCTTTAATTCAAATTGATACATCCGTTTCACATGGCGACGGTACACCGCCGCAATTACCAGAAGACACTCGCTTACTGGTTATTGAAACCAATAATACTGTTTCTGCACCATTCATGCCTTATTCGCATACTGTTGCTTTCTCTCACTACAATCATATTTCAGCCCAATTACCTTTAGATCCGAAAACAAATGAAATCGTTGCTGGCGGGGTAAAAGAACAAGCGGAACAATGTTTAAACAATATTAAGGCGATAATTGAAAGCGTTGACCATAGCATGGACGATACGGTGAAAATTAATATTCAACTTAAGGATATTTCAGATATTGATGTGGTAAACGAAGTCTACACCACATTCTTTAATGCTGAGCTGCCTGCAAGAACGGTAGTAGGGGTTTCAGAAATCCCAATGAATGCTTTAGTACAAATTGATGCTGTCGTTTCTAACTGTGAAGGGACACCTCCACAAGACGTTGTTGCATAAATCAATTGAACCCTTCTCGATAATATCGATCAGATCTCGGTTTAGCTTCCAAATAGGGAGCAAACTCAACAGGCCGAGATCTGATCCGTTCACTTCATTACTCAAGTCCATCGAAGCGACACACCTAAGCTTATCCCGTAAACATGGTATTTATAAGGTTGAAGTGTTTTAATATGAAAAACAGACGCTTAACGTAATAAAGAAAACCAGTTTATGCAATTTCGAGCCATTTTACTGCTATGCCTTACCCTAATAGGGTGTTCGTCCAATCAAGAGTTGGTACCCGACCCAACAACCATCACGCTATTTTATGGTGATACATCCATCGCCGCAGGTGTTTTAGAGGATAAAACATTCAATTCAGTCCTTGCCGATAGGGTTGAAAGCGTTACGTTTTCGGGCTCAATATCAAAGAAAGACTCTGGCTATTTTGTCGATATGTTAGTGATTCGAGAAACAAAAGAGCCACGTTCAACACGACAGCTTAACACCTCGCTTCTAATGAAACCGGGAGAGTTAGTAGATGTTGGCGGCGTGAATAACGATGTGTTCAGGGTAATCCTCGAGTAACAAAAATAAAGTGTTCAATTAATCTGATTTTTTGCTTTACCTCAACCTAACTTCAAGTCTTAAGCTTCTCTTACTGATTAAGAAGGAGCTTATTATGCAAAATAACTACGTAAAAGAACTCGCCGTTAAAACTTACCAAGAAGACCTTCAAAAAGAGTACGTTAGATCTAAAGCTCAGCCATTCCACGCCCCAAGTTTTATCGGTGGGGTGCTGTTGTCAGTTGTGCTGGTAGGACTGTTTTAATTTATGCAGAATTTCTGATCCATTGCCAACTCTCAACATATCTATTTGCTGCACTTTAATGGCTACGGCATAATCTCTTAGGTTGAATTGTGACGCTAATGTCGAGAGGAAGTGAAGTATGGCAAGTCCAAGAGTATTAAAGTCACAGATTACTGATATTACCTGTGGCGAGAATGTCACTATCATCGAGCCAAGTAACGTTTATGGCTGTGAGCTTAAAGATGATGTGTTCGTTGGCCCCTTTGTTGAGATTCAAAAGAACACCGTGATAGGTGCGAGAAGCAAGATTCAATCTCACACCTTTATCTGTGAGTATGTGACCATTGGAAGTGACTGCTTTGTTGGTCACGGAGTCATGTTTGCCAACGACTTATTCAAAGAGGGCAAGCCAGATCCTAATCCTGAAAGTTGGGGGCGTACCTTGATAGCTGACAACGTCACGATCGGTTCTAACGCTACGGTTCTGTCTGTCAGCATTTGCGAAGGTGCAGTAATCGGCGCGGGCAGTGTGGTAACGAAAGACATCACCGAAAAAGGTATCTACGCAGGTAACCCAGCCAAGAAATTGAGAGGTTTACCGTAACCGAATTAATAAGCCGTGGTTCATGAATCATAAGGTGCGGCTTTTTAGGGAAACATTAGAGTATTTGTCATGGATGTATTTTTACACTTACTTCAACCGAATGACGCGAGTGCGCTTTTGGATTTTGAGGTCGAAAATCGAGAGTGGTTTGAGCAATTTATTCCAGTTAGGGGTGATAGCTTCTATTCAAATGCAGGTGTGACCGAGCAAATCACCAGCTTTCTAACTGAATACGAGAATGGTGAGATGATTCCTATGTTGATCAAAGATGCCAATGGCACTGTCTGTGGAAGAATCAACATCCGCGATATCGACCAGATCGCCCATAGTGGAGAGCTAGGGTATCGAGTAGGTCGTTCCTTTGCTTCAAAAGGCATTGCGTCTAACGCAGTAAAGCAGTTTCTACTCTATTTGGAGGAACAGACCAACCTTAAATATGTTGATGCCTATGCGTTAGTGGGCAATATCGGTTCCAACAAAATCTTATCCAATACCGGTTTTGAATTGGTCGAGTATGTTGAGAGCTACGCGGTGTTTAAAGGAGAACATCAAGATGCTAATTTTTATCGTAAGGTTTTAGCTGACTAGGTGACTATCAGTGCCTTATACATTAGAAGCTGGCAGCGTCCTTCTAGCCAGCTTCGAGTCTTTTTATTTAAAGGTTTAAGGTTACTTCTAGGTTTGGCCACTTCTAGATTTACGGTTACTTCTGAGGTTTGTTATGTTCGATTACGCTAATCGCGATAGCCAAAAACAGGATATCTTTCACTAGGAAGAAGTTAGTGACTAAGATGCCATCCGATACTTTCCAAGCGTTTGGCGTTGTAACCAGGAAGCTAAGTGTCACAACAAAGATAGCCGATGCAGCAATGCCTGAGTAGAAAGCTACTGTCGGCTTCTTAAATCCAACGATCAATCCAATCGCGACGATGATCTCCGCGCCACCCACCATGTTAGACACAGCTTGTACTGAGAACAGATTGTAAAGCCAGTTCATTGCAGGATGATTCGCGATTAGCGGTTCAATGAGCATCGCTTCAGTTGGCGTAAACTTATAAATTCCAATCCAAGCGAGCACTAATGCTACTCCAACCACTCCAAGGTTATATCCCACATTACTCTGTTTTAAATCATAGGTTTGAACATGCATAAAAGTACTCCATTTAATAAAATCCTTGAATATGACCGCAAGAGTTCAGATTAAATTTCGCATTGAGAATAATAATTAATATATTTATCTAGAGACTTATTGTCTCGATATGAACTTAAATACTGGTGATGTTGAGAACCGAAGCAATGTGTAGGCGATAGTGCTGTTCAAAAGGTACAGCGAGCCTTCCAATTTTTGTTTTCAATATTCACGATTTGGATTAGATTACGTTGACGTAAACCCCTAATTATAAGAAGAGAATCGCTCGTGAAAATCCATAGAATTAACCCGACCAAACGTTGGTCAGATGTAACTGTATTTAATGGCATCGCAAGTTTTGTTGAGGTACCAGAGACTGATACAACGGCAGGAATTAAGAGTCAGGTTCAGCAAATTTTTGATCAAGCTGAAGAAATGATGAGCTTGGTCGACAGTGACAAATCTCGCGTATTGTCGGTAACTATTTACCTAACAGATTTTGCCAATTTTGACGCGTTAAATGAAGTGTGGGAATCGTGGTTCCCTGAAGGCTGTGCGCCAAGCCGTGCATGTGTGAAAGCAGAACTTGCTAACCCTGAGCTATTGGTTGAGATGTCGTTTATGGTTGCTGCAGGTGAAAAATTCCAGTAATTGAAGATACTGATACCAACAACCTTATAGAACGTTATAAATACAAAAAAGCCACTCAGGTGAATCACTTGAGTGGCTTTTTAATTTTATACGCTCCCCGAAACTAAATCGGGTCAGGCATTAAACGAGACCTTGATCTCTGGCCATCTGTTTCGCGATTTTCGGTGCGTGCCATAGACACGGCAACAAGATGAACGATACAGGAACCGCAGTGATCACAATGAACGACTGTAGAGCGGAGATGCCGCCTGAACCCATTGAGATAAGTGCGATCGCTACCGCACCCATGATGATACCCCAGAAAGTACGTACCGCTGCGTTTGGCTCTGTCGTACCCGTCATTACCACACTGATGGTGTAAGTCATTGAGTCACCTGTTGTCACGATGAACGTGGTCGTCAGGATCAGGAACAGAATTGCAATCAGAGTTGGGAACGGCAGTTGCGCGGTAATTGCTAGAAGAACCGCCGGAAGGTTGAAGCCTTCGAACGCACTAGAAATCACACCTGGGTTCTCTAATTCAAACGCTAGACCACTACCACCAACGATGCTGAACCAGAAACACGTTACAAGCGGTGCAACGATGCTAATAGAAACGATCATTTGGCGAATAGTACGGCCACGTGAGATACGAGCAATGAAGATCGCCATCATTGGGCCATAACCTAAGAACCAACCCCAGAAGAACACAGTCCAGCCACCTAGCCATGCTGTATCTTGGCGGTATAGCGCCATTGGGATGAAGTTATCAACCATTTCGCCCATACCTTGCAGGTAGCCATCAACGATGAAGCTCGTTGGGCCAACAAGAAGGATGTAGCCGATTAGACACACAGACAAGATGATGTTGTAACGGCTTACCAGTTGGATACCTTTGTTCACGCCGCTCAAAGCAGAAAGCGTGTACATTGCGATAGCAAAGATAATAACAACACTTTGAGTTGCAAAGCTGTCTGAAATGCCAAACAGTTCGCTCAGTGCGTAGCTGATTTGTAGGCCAAGGAAGCCGATAGGGCCGATAGTACCTGCGGCTACAGCCACGATGCTGCATGCGTCGACAACGTTACCAACCCAACTGTTAATCGCTTTGTCGCCAAGTACTGGGTAAAGCAGAGTGCGAGGCTTAAGAGGAAGGCCTTTGTCGTAATGCAGGTGCATTAACACGATGGAAGACAAACCACCTAAGATTGCCCATGCAAGGAAACCCCAGTGCATGAAAGATTGTGATAGAGCATTGAACGCCATCGCTTGAGGATCTGCGTTGCCATACAGTGGCGGAGCTGAAACAAAGTGAGCGATAGGCTCTGCGGCTGCCCAGAACACACCACCGCCGGCTAGCAGCGTACATAGGACGATAGACATCCATTTAAAGGTGGTCATTTCAGGTAGGGCAAGCGTTCCTAAGCGAACGTGGCCGGTGCGACCTAGTGCAAGCACTAAACCGATAATGAAGTTGAGAAGTAGTAGGACTTGCCAGAAAGCACCGAACCACTTAGTTGAATAACTAAAGCCGATGTTTACAAGTTCGGACAACACGGAGGTGTTGGTGAAGGCTAGGATGACAAAGAGGGTTAAAAAACTGCCACTAAGCCAAAAGACTGGGTTTCCGAGTTCCAGTTTTTCACCCAAAGATTGAGCTTTATTGAAATCGATAGAAGTAGATTCTGCGTTGATGTTTTCGTTGGCGACTTGCGTCAAGTTGGACATTATTTCTTCGCTATATTTGGCTCTTTCGAGCCTATGTATTTCTCCCACACTTGCATTGGAAATGTGAGGTTCGTCAAAAAAATCCGCGATACTACCACAATTGTTAAGAAAAAGTGGGCAAATTTAGAAAAGAAATCAGTTCTACGGCGAAATCAATCCCTTTTGGTTAGTTTTAAAACGAAATTTCAGAACGAACAAATAAAGCAGATATGAATAGAGTTTTGTAATTAAGGATACGAATTAGGCGATATTTTTTAGCGTACCGAAATAAATTTAATATTAGTTGTTCGTGCAAAATAAGTGTCGACTCATTGCATGCTATAAACAAATTAATGCGAGTCATTTTATAAATATCGAATATTTTAGGTGTTAAATTGGCACTGTTACCTACAGTTGTTTTGCGAAGAGATTTAAGTGATGAGAAATATGACACTTAAATTAAGCATCTTGAAACAATAACTTAAGGGACAGCTAACATGCACCTAAACCAAGGAAGAGTGGCCAAGAAGGTTTTTACACTCAGTACTCTCACCGCGTCATGCTTAATGGCGTTCAACAGCTACGCGGCTGTGGATTGTTCAACGTTAGAAGCGTGGGATTCCGCCACGGTGTACACCGGTGGTGATCAGGTTTCACATGACGGCAGCGCGTACTCAGCGAATTACTGGAATCAAAATAACAACCCGAGCCAATTTGAGGGTGACTATGCACAATGGAAAAAGATTGATGTGTGTAGTGGTGGCGGAGGTGGCGGTACGCCAAATGAAGTACCAACGGCTTCATTAACGGCACCCTCTGCTTCTGACGTGATTACTGAAGGCGATAATGTTGTATTGAGTGCAACAGCACTAGATTCTGATGGCAGTGTGGCTTCGGTTGAGTTCTTTGTTGATGGCGCATCTGTTGCGGTAGTCACAGCGGCACCTTTCGAAGCGACTTGGGCTGCAACGTCGGGTAATCATCAGGTTTCTGTTGTTGCAACGGATAATGAAGGCGCAGCAAGTGTTGCAAGTGCGGTTTCTGTTTCTGTTGATTCAGCACAACCAGGGAATGAAGCACCGACAGTTTCAGTTGCACTTTCAGTGACATCTGTTGATGTTGGTGGTGTAGTCACACTGACAGCAACGGCAGCAGATAGCGATGGCACGGTTGATAAGGTTGATTTCTACGTAGCGGGTGCTCTTGTGGGCACTGCTGCAACGAGCCCTTACACGTTAGATTACACAACAACTCAAGCGGGTTCTTTAGCGGTTTACGCGAAAGCAACAGACGACCAAGGTGCGACTGCAGATTCTGCGTTGGCATCTTTGACCGTGAACGGCGCTCCAACAGTGAGCACATGTCGCCCTGATGGCTTATATCAAACTCAAGGTGTCGATGTTCCTTACTGTACAATTTACGATGATGAAGGCCGTGAGAAAATGGGTGCAGACCATCCCCGTCGTGTCATTGGTTACTTCACAAGTTGGCGTGCAGGGGATGACCCACAAGCTGCTTACCTAGTAAATGATATTCCTTGGGATCAACTCACACATATTAACTACGCGTTTGTAAGCATCGGTTCAGATGGCAAAGTGAACGTTGGTGACGTAAATGATCCAAATAATGCTGCTGTAGGTAAAGAGTGGCCGGGTGTAGAAGTCGACCCTGCATTAGGATTCAAAGGTCACTTTGGTGCGTTGGCAACCGCAAAGAAAAAACATGGTGTTAAAACGCTAATCTCAATTGGTGGTTGGGCTGAAACGGGCGGTCACTTCGCGACTGACGGAAGCCGAGTTGCTGATGGTGGCTTCTATACTATGACGACCAATGCTGATGGATCTATCAACCACCAAGGCATTGAAACATTCGCGACTTCAGCGGTTGAAATGCTACGTAAATATCAATTCGATGGCCTAGATATTGATTATGAGTACCCAACGTCAATGGCCGGTGCGGGTAACCCATACGACAAAGACTTCATGGAACCGCGTCGTGAGTACCTATGGGCTTCCTACCAAGTGCTGATGAAAGTATTGCGTGAGAAGCTTGATGTGGCGTCTGCTGAAGATGGCAATCACTACATGTTAACTATCGCGGCACCTTCTTCTGGTTACCTGTTGCGCGGTATGGAAACATTCGATGTCACTCAATATCTTGATTACGTGAACATCATGTCTTACGACCTTCACGGCGCTTGGAACGACCACGTTGGGCATAATGCAGCCTTGTTTGATACAGGTAAAGATTCAGAACTAGCGCAGTGGAATGTATACGACACTGCGGCTTATGGTGGTATCGGCTACCTGAACACGGATTGGGCTTACCATTACTTCCGTGGTTCAATGCCAGCAGGTCGTATTAACATCGGTGTTCCATATTACACGCGTGGTTGGCAGGGCGTAACAGGTGGTGAAAATGGTCTTTGGGGCCGAGCTGCACTGCCTAATCAATCTGAATGTGCCGCTGGTACAGGTGAAGGTGAGAAGAATAACTGTGGTCACGGTGCGATTGGTATCGATAACATGTGGCATGATACCGACCCTAAAGGAAACGAAATGGGCGCAGGTTCGAACCCAATGTGGCATGCGAAGAACCTAGAGAAAGGTATTTGGGGTTCTTATGCGGACGCCTACAAGCTAGATCCTGTAAATGATCCAACGGATGTTCTAAGAGGTACTTACACGCGTAACTACGACAGCGTGGCGGTTGCACCTTGGCTATGGAATGCTGAAAAAGGCGTGTTCCTTTCTACGGAAGATAAAGAGTCTATCAACGTGAAAGCGGACTACGTTATCGACAAAGAAATCGGCGGCATCATGTTCTGGGAACTGGCTGGCGACTACAACTGTTATGTACTTGATGCAAGTGGCAACCGAACAACGGTTGATACCACAGAGCAAGCGTGTAACAGTGGTAACGGTGAGTTCCACATGGGTAACACAATGACTAAAGCTATCTACGATAAGTTTAAGTCGGCAACGCCATATGGAAACAAAGTCGCGACTGGTGCAATTCCTACCGAAGCACTAGACATCGCAGTATCGGTTGGTGGCTTCAAAGTCGGTGACCAAAACTACCCAATTAATCCTAAGATCACGTTTACCAACAATACGGGGCAAGCACTGCCTGGCGGTACTGAGTTCCAGTTCGACATTCCAGTATCTGCACCAGACAACGCGAAAGATCAATCTGGTGGTGGTTTGACTGTGATTGCTTCGGGTCATACTCGTGCGGATAACATCGGCGGATTAGACGGTACTATGCACCGTGTGGCCTTCACATTACCTGCATGGAAAGAACTCCCTGCTGGTGGTGTATATGAGCTGGATATGGTGTATTACTTGCCAATTTCAGGCCCTGCAAACTATGCCGTTAACGTAGGTGGTGTCGATTATGCCTTCAGCTTTGAGCAACCAGATTTACCTTTAGGTGATATCAGTTCTGGTGGCGGTAACCCTGGCGACGGTGGTACAAACCCTGGTACTTGTGATACTGCAGGCTTAACTGTGTACCCAGATCTGCCTCAGAAAGACTGGGCAGGTAACCCAAGCCATGCAAACACAGGAGACCAAGTGGTTCACAACGGTAGTGTTTACCAAGCAAACTGGTGGACAAGTTCTGAACCGGGTAGCGATGGTAGCTGGACTCAAGTTTGTTCTTAATTTAATGCTAAGCAAACTATTTATAGACAATAGAGTGTAGTAATAGGTAATAAACACAAATGCTTTTAAGTCTATTTATCAGGAATTAGTATCAATTAAGTAATCAATCTAGACGTAAAATCAAAAAGCCGAACTGAATCCAGTTCGGCGTTTTTGTTATAAGTCACAGATTACGTATAGAAACCCTTAAAAATATCGACACTCGTTCAGTAAAAAATAAAAACATGATATAAAACAGTCTGTATATAAGAGAAGTCACAGCGTTACCTGAAATTATAAATCTACGGGGTAATCTTGAAAGTCAGACGTAAATACATTCTTAATTTTTCAATTGCGCTCGCCGTCGTGTCGATGATTCTTTCTGCCTTTCAATTTAATCGAACTGAAAGGTCATTGTTGGAATCTAACCAACTGTTTTTTCGTACGATTGTGAACGCGAGTTACGATATTGTCGACACCACAGTTAATGAGGCGATAAAGACATATCTTAAAGGAATTACGGATACCGTTGCGTCTCATGTATGGCATACCACGCCAGAACAAGAAGTTGAACAGGTAAGCCAAATTGCCCGTGAATTGCATATTGGACAATCGGGTTATATCTATTTGATGTCACCCCAAGGCGTCCATCTCTACCATCCATTCTTGCAAGGTCAGAAGCGTGGGCATCTTACTCATGTCCAAAAACAGTTCACTATTGACTCTGGCATGATCGAGTACTTTCACGCTAACCCTCATGAGATAAGCCGCAGAGCCAAAGTCGCTTATTCGATGAGGCTACCGAGTGGTAATACTTTGGTTGCGACGACCTATAAAGAAGAATTGATGTATTTGGTCGATCTTGAAGGTTTAAAAGATAAACTTAGAAAGTATGCGTTTGGTGATAGCGGATATGTGTACATTGTCGATCTGCAGGGTAACTTAGTGCTTCATCCAGATTATGAGCACAAATCATTGAAATCCTTAATAGGCTACTCGTCTGAACTGCTTATTGATCGAATCGCCACCAAACCAGAAGGTCAATTCAGTTACTCGATTTCCAGTGATAGTGGCACGACCAACAAAAAAATCTTCTATAAGTTTTACCCTTATCTTAATTGGGTCATTTCTGCAGGTATCTTAGAGCAAGAGCTTAATCGAAATCATAGCCTATTGTTTATTAGCTTGATGGCTTTGGTTGTAAGTTTGTTGAGCATTATTGTCGTGTTGGTGCTTTACCTGCGGCATCGTCATCTTAGAATCTTGGATGTGGCAAGCCTCGATTACCTTACTGGGCTTCCTAGTCGACGGAGTTTTATCGAACAGCTAAAACTGAAAATTACTCAAAGGTCGCCTTATCCGCTAACAAATGTCGGTGTCATTTTGCTGGATATTGACCATTTCAAGCGGGTGAACGATCAATATGGTCATGCTCAAGGCGATAGGTTTATCTGTGAGGTCGCAAAATCACTGAAGAGATTTGTTAACCGTCGTCGTTTGATTGCACGCTATGGCGGTGAAGAGTTTATTTTGGTGACGTTTGATTGTGATGAACATGAGTTATTCGAATTATCAGAGGCGTTACGGTTATGTGTTGAGCAACTTCAAGGCTTAGTGTCGCCAGTAACAATCAGCGCTGGTTGTTGCCATGCTCAAGCACTGACTGACATTGAAACCGCTATCGATAAAGCCGACAAAGCGCTTTATCAAGCAAAAGAGAGTGGACGTAACAACACTCAAGCGTATCGAGAGAACGAATATCACGTTGCTTACATGTGATCGGTTGAAAGCCTCATTGAATTGAAAAGTTTTGTTCACACAAATCGAGCTCTTGAGAACGACAAACACAAAAAAGCCCAAATAGATCGCTCTATTTGGGCTTTTTCAGAATTATTTGAAAGGCTAATCGTTAATTTAAGCTTTCGCTGCTTTCGCTGCTTTCATCGCTTCCGTTTTTTTTTCCTTTTGCATTTTTGCAAGGAAGTAGATGTTTACACAAGCGATAAAGCCGTTGGTGGCTGCAACTGGCCATGCGTCAATCATGATGCCGTATGCTGTGAAGAGTGCACAGCCAATAAAGTTAAGGACACGCAGACGAACGATATCTTTCATTGTTAATGAAATTGCGACCATAATAGACGCAGCGTAACCTAAAATTTCAACCATATTGAATTCCATTGTTTGACCCTCTTAAATTTGCCGATACTTTGTCGGTACCAATTCTTCTCTTCATGAGATGATTGAGGAAGCTCCGTGCCTCGAATGGTCTGGTTTTGTTTAACGGGGAGAACTATACCAACTCTGTTTTTGTGATTAAACCCCCAAAACAGACAGAGGTGAAGGTTAGCGATTACGCAAACGTTTAATGACCTTTCTATTAACATAATTACTATTTATGTTGGAGGTTGAATTGATAGTTATTCTTATATAGGTAAGGAAGCCTCGAATGATAAAACGATCCATTTGTGCAACAAAAAGGATAAAAAAAGCAGCACTATTGGCTTTGATGGCTATTGGGCTGACCGCATGCTCTACGCAAGAAATACCACCCACACACAATTATGGTGTGGTCACTAGCGGTGACTTTAGTTTCATGAAACACGGCGTGATGACGTACTCCTGGCACCCTGAGTCAGAAAAGGTTTACCTTTCTCAAAAATACGATGAAACCGTGGTAACCGATTTAGTGCGTGATTCGATTCAAGAACAGCTCTCAAGTAAAGGTTATCAGTTAAAGCAGGATGGTGTCGGTGATGTTGTTGTAGGCTTTGGATTAGCGGAAGAATCGGAACTGAACGATGAGTCTATCTTCGATGCGATTAAGCTATCTACTGGTGTGCCATTTTACGATGGTGAAGGTAAAGTCGCGGAGAAAGGGTCGTTGTACATTGCGTTTTTCGTACCTAACTCAGAGGTCGTACAATGGCAAGCATTAGCACAGTCTGGCATCCAACCTGATTTAGAGCCAAGCGAGAGCAAACAGCGTATTACTGGCTTTGTTGAAATGTTATTTAGACGCATGCCTGAGCGATAGCATTAGGCGTTGAATGCATTCGTGGAGTAAATATTAGTTGTGGAAAATATGGTCAGATCGCAGATTATACTTTTTTATTTGTAACGAATGGTACAAATACGTAAAGCAACGTAAAGTTCGCGCTTCTTTTGCTAGCATTTGTCTATACTGCTCAAAACGTTAACTTAGGTTTGATTCAATGAAACTGTTTTCCAAATACTCTCTCCCTCTATTAAGTATATTCATTGTAAGTAACGCCGCGATGGTAAGTAATGCAGCTATCGCAGCACCTTCTATAGTACCAAGCCCACCTAGCCTAGGCGCAAAAGGGTATGTGTTAATTGATTTTAATTCTGGTGATGTGCTGGTAGAAAAAAACGCACATACGAAGTTAAACCCAGCAAGCTTGACCAAACTGATGACCAGTTATGTGGCAGGTCAAGAGATGAAGCGAGGCAACATCTCTGCTGATGATCAGGTACGAATCAGTGAGAACGCGTGGGCGAAGAACTTCCCAGACTCTTCAAAAATGTTCATCGAAGTAAACACCGATGTAGCAATGATGGATCTTTATCGTGGCTTGATTATTCAATCCGGTAATGATGCTAGCGTTGCGATTGCAGAGCATGTTGCAGGCTCACAAGATGCATTCGTTGACCTGATGAACTCTTGGGCTACCTCTCTGAAGCTAGAAAACACCCATTTTGCCAATGCACATGGTTTGGATGCAGACGACCTCTATTCGACTCCTTACGATATCGCGTTACTCGGTCGTGCCATTATTCGTGATTTACCGGATGTGTATGGCTTATACAGCGAACGCTCTTTCAGTTACAACGGCATCACTCAACATAACCGTAATGGCTTGTTGCGTGATAGAAGCTTAACCGTTGATGGCATGAAAACGGGCTACACCTCTGGTGCTGGCTACAGTTTGGCGAGTTCAGCGACACAAGGTGAGATGAGACTTATCGCGGTTGTGATGGGCGCATCAAGCGTTAAGAGCCGTGAATCAGACAGCAAACAGCTGTTGAGCTACGGTTTCCGTTTCTTCGATACACTAAACCCGCATAAAGGCGGCGATCAAGTGGCTGAAGAGAAGGTATGGTTTGGTGAGCAAGACACATTGAAATTAGGTGTGGCAGAAGACACGTTCATTACGTTGCCTAAGTCAGACAGTAAAAAGCTGACTGCATCTATCGAGCTTAACTCTGAACTGAAAGCGCCAATTGCAGAAGGTCAAACTCTAGGTGTGGTTCATTACACCGTTGATGGCGAAGATGTTCAAACTCAGCCTTTGATCGCGCTTGAAGCGGTTGAACAGGGCGGTTTGTTCAAACGTTTAATAGACTACGTTAAGCTGTTCTTCGCGAGCCTGTTCTAAATAGAGCCTGTGGCGATAAGCCGCGCTGAAAAGTCGAAATATTATGGGTGTTGTGAGTGAATCACAGCGCCCTTTGTTATTTCTACATCAATGAAAACGCCGCGCCGCACTATCTTTATTAGCCGTAGCGGGCGGTTTCGATTACTATACGCAAAATTTAGCAGTGTAGTCACTTATGACGATAGATATAAAGAACGTAACCGAACCCGAAGTAACCTGTGCAAATTGTCAGGCATGCTGTTGTCGTTTAGAGGTTATGATCATCACAGATACGGGCGTACCTGAAGAGCACATCGCTTATGATGAATGGGGCGGTGAAACCATGAAGCGCTTAGACGACGGCTGGTGTTCTGCGGTAGATAGAGAAACACTGATGTGTACTATCTACGAAAACCGACCATGGATCTGTCGCGAGTTCGAAATGGGCTCTTTCGAATGTGTTGACCAGCGCAAAGATGTGATGGGCTAGGCGTCTGCAGTATTGAACTCAGTAACTAAAGTACGCTAATGAACTGTGATAATCACATTAAAATTAAATATCAGGGTTCTATACCTTAAGCAGTTGTAGAACCCTGATGCGTTTTATGAGATCAAATATTGAGTGAGATAAGAGTCTTCGCTCGATAAGTTAGAGTTTAGAACTCGGAAGGCACTTCAAACTCCATCCATTCACCGGTTGTCGGGTGAATCAACTTTAAGTAGCCAGCGTGCAGGTGTAAGCGCTCGCGTTTGTATCCGTATAAGTCGTCACCACGAATAGGTACACCAAGCCCTAATGGATGAGCACAGTGCACTCGCAGCTGGTGGGTTCGCCCTGTTTTAGGGTACAAGTGAACCTTGGTTTTGCCATTGTGAGTGCTAACCACTTGCCAATGGGTCTCTGCATTTCGGCCGTGTTGGTGACAAACCAGTTGTCTTGGTCTGTCCGTGATGTCGCCGCGCAAAGGAAGGCTGATATTGCCAGATTCGCCCGTTATCTCGCCATCTAACAAAGCGGTGTAGCGTTTCTCTACGGTTCTATTAATGAACTGCTTCTGAATATGCTTGTTTGATTCCGCCGTGAGCGCCAAGATCAACAAACCTGACGTCGACATATCCAACCTATGGATAATCAAAGGACCAGTCGCATCCGGGTAACGCGCTTTTATGCGGGTATAAACTGAATCTTCGATGAACTTACCGGGAACCGACAAGAACTCTTCAGGCTTATTGACGACTAAGATTTCATCGTCTTCATAAACAATATTAAAAGACTTACCAACCGCAGGGTTCACGATAAGCGGGTTATCTTCTAGCTCTATGCCACTTAACTGGTGTTCGAGGATCTCAAAGCTTTTACTCTGACAAACAGGGTAGAGGTTTGCGTGTTGTCGAATGATGTCTGTAGGCGGTAATCCCCACCAAAATTCAGACAAAGCTAACGGCTTGAACCCGTGTTCAAAGGCGAAGTTAAGCAGCTTTGGTAGGCAGCAGTCACCAGAGCCTTCAAGCGCGTCTTTACCATCGAGCAACTCGAGTAAATTCTTAGATTGCTTGGCTTGATTGATAAAGCGATAGTGAGAGAGGCGTTGAGTTTCCAACTGTTGTGAAACTGCTTGGTGATCTTGCTTACGGTTTTTCAGTTCGCTTTCAATCAAATCAATTTGTGATTGGCGCTCTGCGATCTTCTGTTTCCACTCAATACGAAGTGCTTTTAGGTCACGTTTCTCTTGGCTACTTTGATTGCCCAGTTGTTTGAGCAAATTCGCCGCTGACTCTAGATTCCCTAATGCTTTTTCTTGATTGGCTTGTTCTCTGAATTCGTTACGCTGAGCTTTGTTTGCGGCCATTGCTAACTGAAAGGCTTCGATAGCTTTTGCTGATTCGATTTTTAACCCTTCAAGCTCGGCCAATAATGTGTCTAGATTGTGCGACTGTTGCAGCTTTTCAATGTCGTCCGAGAGCTGCAATTGTCGAGCAAGGTTCGCACTGTTTTGAGATTGAAACTGTTTTGAATCGAAGGCTGGTGGAACAAAGTGAATGTTGTTTAACTGAGAGACCAAAGCCGGATCTAACTGCAAGCCTGAAAACGCAGAAAGGTAACCTAACCCTTGTGTGGTTGGATTCTGAACAAGAAGCACAGCGTAGAGATTACCTTGCGAGGTTTCATTCACACCACAGTCGACAAGTGATTGCTGAAGCTGCAGCATAGCGAATTCACACACAGGGTGCGGGGTATAGTAATACGGAAACGTAAAACGAGTCGGTAGCGCTAAATCGACATTCGTGTTTGCTAGGTGCAGAGGTGTGTATTGAGCGAGGTTTGTTGGCATTAAGATCAAACTCTATGGCTGTTCAGTTAGAGTTCGGTATTGTTGTCGAAATGAAGACAAATGAGAAGCCAAAGCAGAAGATAAATCGGCTTTGGCTTCATTTAGTTTCTTGTGTTTACTCTAGCAAGCACGTGTTTGAGTGAAACTCGATCAGTTCGAGTGTTCTAGCTCTACTTGCTCAGCTTTTTGGTAAGCAGGGTGGCTCTTTAAAAGTTCACCGTATTTAGCGATGTTAGGGTAAAGCGCAGTTGCACCAAAGTTACCAACGATTTCTACGATGAACGACATCATAAAATCTGCACCTGTTAGTGTGTCTGCAACCAAGTAGGTTTTACCTTCAAGTGCATTATTCACGTAAGTTAAGATCTTTTGGTTTTCATCGTCTGCATAACCGCCTAGGAAGTTAGTTTCACAGCCGTCCTTCATTACAAAGATCTTAAGCAGCATTGGCAAAATACCTGAACTCTCAGCGAAGTGAAGCCATTGCGAATACTCAACGTAGTTTGCGGTGCCGCGTGTAGGTGCGAACTTACCCTGACCGTATTTGTCGATTAGGTATTCCGTGATAGCACCAGATTCAGTGATCACGACGCCATCGTCTTCAATGACAGGAGATTTACCCAATGGGTGAATGGATTTGAGTTCTGGTGGTGCAAGAAAAGTGACACTGTCTCGTTTGTATGGTTTGATTTGGTAATCTACACCAAGCTCTTCCAACAGCCAGATGATGCGCTTTGAGCGTGATTTATTCAGGTGATGCAAAGTAATCATGATTCTACCTAGTTAACTAACGGGTTCAGTTCTGAATTTATTTAGCTTCGTTTGTTTTGATAACAAGCTTACCGAAGTTTTGGCCTTCTAATAGACCCATGAATGCTTGTGGCGCCTCGTCTAGACCTTCAATTAGGTGCTCACGATAGTGCATCTTGCCTTGAGACAACCATTCGGTCATTTGAACAGCAAATTCGTTATAACGGTGCGCGTAGTCATCAAAGATAATGAAGCCTTGCATCTTAATACGCTTGACCAGCAGCGTACCCATAAGGCTAGACATACGATCCGGGCCTTCAGGCAGTGATGTCGCATTGTATTGAGAGATAAGGCCACATACAGGAATACGAGCACCGGTGTTAAGCAATGGCATTACGGCATCGAAAACCTTGCCGCCAACGTTTTCAAAATAAACGTCGATGCCGTTGTCACATGCTTTAGCCAGTTGCTCCGCGAAGTCATCAGCTTTGTGGTCGATACATTCGTCAAAGCCAAGCACGTCTTTCGCGTACTGACACTTCTCTTGGCCACCAGCAACGCCGATAACACGACAGCCTTTTAGTTTGCCGATTTGTCCAACGGTTGCGCCTACTGCACCTGTTGCCGCCGCAACGACTAGCGTGTCGCCTTGTTTAGGTTGGCCGATATCAAGCAAACCCATATAAGCCGTAAAGCCAGGCATACCCATAATGCCAAGTGCATAAGAAGGGTGCGTTGGTTCTTTGCCTAGTTTGATAAGGCCTTCACCGTTAGACGCACCAAGATCTTGCCAACCTGTGTAAGCCAGTACCCATTCGTCAACTTCGTAATCAGCGTGGTTTGATTCTTCAACCTGACATACGGTTGCACCAACCATCACTTCATCAATCGCAACGGGATCTGCGTAGGATTTAGCATCGCTCATACGACCACGCATGTATGGGTCTAGAGAAAGGTAAACTGAGCGAAGTAACATCTCGCCGTCTTTGATGCTTGGCGCAGCTATTGTCTCTAAACGGAAGTTGTCTTGAGTCGGTGCGCCAACTGGGCGAGAAGCCAATACGATTCGGCGATTGTCTTGTTGAGTCATTGGATGTCCTTAATTGTGTATTTTATACATTTAGAATTAGACCAGTCGTCTAGTCTTGTTGTCTAAAAATCCCGCCGTCATCAAATTGATAAGAGGGCGGGTGATTTTTTTAAGTTAAAGCCAATAAAGCGCGCTGCGCGTTATTAGCTTTCACCTTTTAAAATTCGTTCGGTAAGGCTCAAAGCTGACTGTAAGCTATGTGAGCTTTGGCTCAGCTTGCTCAATAAGCTGGCGCCTAACCACATTGAGTATAGGTTCTGAGCTGCTTCTTGGCTCTCTTCAACCTTTATGGAGCCATCTTCAATACCGCCGACAATGCACTGTTCGATGGTATTCGTCACTTTTTCTGCACCCTTTAATAGCGCTTGGCGCATAGGATCAGAAAGATCAGAAACTTCCGCGCTGAGTTTAACGACCAAGCATTTATGAGCATTGCAGGTGCCGTTTTCAATCTGTGACCATCGAGTGAAATAACTGACAATTCTCTGGTAATGGTTGCCTTCACCATGAACCAAAATAGTTTCAACTCTGCTGATGTAGGTCTCAAAATAGTGCTGGATCAGAGCCTCGCCAAATTGCTCTTTCGATTTAAAGTAGTGGTAAAACGACCCTTTCGGCACGTCCGCTTCTTTAAGCAATTGCGATAAGCCAACGCCGTTAAAGCCGTTGTTCACTATTAATTGGTAGCCAACATCTAAAACATGCAGGCGTGTGTCATTCGTTTTTTCGTTCATGGGCGGTACTATAAGTTAAATTAGACCAGTCGTCTAGTGGTCGGTTTTCGAGGGTATATTTGGTCGTTGTTACAGTAGCTAAATAGCTAAATAGCTAAATAGCTCAATATCTAAAGAGGCTTCAAATGTTCAGATATAAAAAAGCCCCGACATAGCGCGTATGTTGGGGCTTAAATCAGTAACTTCGATTATTTGATAGAGATGAGTTCTACATCAAAAATCAGAGTCGATGATGGTGGGATAGGGCCTGAACCGCCTTTACCGTAAGCTAGAGTGCTTGGAATAAATAGACGAACTCTTTGGCCTTCAACCATGTAAGTCAAACCTTCTTGCCAGCCTTTAATTACTTGCTTAAGAGCAAATGAGATTGGCTCGCCGCGCTCAACAGAGCTGTCGAAAACAGTGCCGTCGATTAGCGTACCGTGGTAGTGAACCGTTACTTTGCTGTTCTTAGTTGGGTGCTCTGTGCCTGTACCTTCTTCAAGAACAAGGTATTGAAGACCGCTTTCAGTCGTAATCACGCCTTCTTTAGTGCCGTTTTCAATTAGAAATTGTTGGCCTTGTTCGAAGTTTTCTCCGCCAGACTTATGATTCGTCCAAGTACGGTAAATCATGAAACCCGCCAAAAGAAAGACAATGACCGGGATGACAAATTTAGACATAGTAAAACCTATTTATATTGAGTGCTGAATTTCGTAGTTAATACAAAATGTGTTAATCAGTTGACTAAAGCCGTGATTATGGTTGAGTCAAAAGGTAGTTGATCGTTTTTGCAATGCCAGCAACGTCTTGGTGACCTGCTGTTAGTACTTGGTATTTACCGTTGATGATAAAGGTTGGTACTGAGTTGATCTGACCTTTTACTGAGATCTCTTCTGCTTGCTTAACGTAGTCGAAAAGAGCGACTTGCTGTTCTTTATTCAGCTGGTATGGGCTAACCAAACCACGAGAAGTAAACGCTGTCTCTAGTGCTTGTTGACGCTGCTCAGGTGTTGCATCTGCACCCATTTGAACGGCACCAAATAGGTCGTCCATGAATGCGTGGTCAGGCGTCGCATCAAGCTGCATCACTGCTGTGTAGTAGATCATTGCGCTGATTTGAGCGCTTTCGTTGAACGTCACGTGCATCTTGCCAATAGTTTGGTCTGTTAGAGATTCAATCTCTGGAATGGCACTTTCCATTTGACGGCAGTGACCACAGTTAAGAGAGAAGATTTCAGTGATCGGAGACAAGTTAAATTCTGTTAGAGCAGTAGGAAGCGCTTCGTATTGAACGCCTTTTTGTGGCTCGTCTGTTTCACTACAACCCGCGATAATGAGTACGGCAGCGAGTGCTGTGATGAATTTAGTAAATGGTTTAAACATAATGTTTGCTCTAGCGTTGAGAAGTCGTGAGATTCTAACTATTTAGTGCGAATTGGAAAACAATTATAAGGTAAATAAATGCAAACAGTTCGAACTAGCGGCTGAACACAAGCTAGTAGACGGTTAACTGTGATCAACAGCACTTTTTTGGGTTCTGCTTTCTTTTCGTCTAAAGTTTTTCCCTCGGTGCCGATATAGACATTAGTGAATGGTTTATCTGCATGAGTGGTTGGTGAAGTAATGAGATATTTAGCGATAATGTTAAGCATAGCTTTGGCTGGGTGTGAAGCCACGTCACCAACTGACTTACTTGGCGGTGACATGCTAGAGACTGCACCACAAACCGATTACGACTTGATGCATCCTGAATGGGGTGTGGTTCAAACGACTCATGTAGCAAGCAATCGTGGGTACTCTATCCAGAGTAGCACTCATCAACACAGAACCATCACGACCAACTACGGACGTGGCGTTTCGACTAACGACCCACTGGAAGTCTTTTTAAGACAAAACCGCATCGATTTTGAAGTGTTGCCGGGTAACCATGTGATGGTAAAGCTTGAGCAGCACGTGAACTTTAAAACAGGTTCAGCATTCCCTGAGCCAGCGTATAATCAATGGCTAGATACGCTAGGCAGCTACCTTGCTCAACGCCAAGATATTGATGTGGTGATTGAAGGGCACACCGATAACACGGGCACAGATCGAATCAATGATCCGCTTTCAGAGCAGCGAGCAAAAGAAGTGAAGGCTCGATTAGAGAGTAACTACGTATCAAGTCGTTCCATCTATACTCGTGGCTTCGGTGAGTATGTTCCAGCTTGTACGAACGCTTCTGCGCAAGGCAAGGCGTGTAACCGCCGTGTTGAATTGATGCTGATTGTCACGAAGTAGTCGTTTGAAATTTCGCGCCCAATTTGAAGCGATTAACGCCAAATAACAGATATAAAAAATCCCTCACATTCGAGGGATTTTTTGTATCTGACTTTTGTTGCTTTATTGCTTATGCAAACTGCTTTTCTAAGTAAGTCACGATATCGGAAGATTCGTACATCCACTCAGTTTTACCGTCTTTTTCGATACGTAGACAAGGCACTTTCACACGACCGCCGCCAGCTTCAAGCTCAGCACGGTGTTGCTCGTTGTTTTTTGCATCACGAAGTTCAAATTGAACCGACTGACGTTTCATCGCGCGGCGCACTTTCACACAAAATGGGCACGCTTCGAATTGGTATAACGTGTGCGTTTTTGCTTGCTCATTTACTTTGCTTTGTTCTTCTTGAGAACGCTTCACACCACGTGGGCTGAAAACAAAATTCAATAACAAGATGACACGACCTAAGAACCAACGGATAAACTTCATAACTCTCTCTACATATTTAAAATTAGCGTTACAATTTGCAGCATTATATACACAAGTTTTGTCAGATGCTCGCAACAAACCGCTAATATCTATTTTGTCCGTTCGATCGTATGAGACTTAGCCACATTTAGCCCTAAACGCTTAGACAGTCGAGTCAGATTTGCTCGGTCTGTTTTCAGAACTCGCCCTGCTTGTGCCCAGTTAAAGTTGGCATCTTCCAACACCTCAGTAATGATACTGCGTTGAAAATCGTCCGTTGCACCACGTAGCCCTGCAGAAAGGTCGATCGTTGGTGTCGATAATGGTGTGTTTTTCACCTGAGTCGTCGCAATTGGCTGATCTTGGTCTAGAGGACCACAATCTTCCTTGGTGATTGTCACCAGGTTTTTATTGGTGCTGCGCGCTAACGCTTTCAATGCGGAACGACTGATCACATGCTCAAGTTCACGCACGTTACCCGGCCAACCATAACGGTTTAGGAAAGAAAGAACGTCGGAGCGGAACTTAACTTGGTTGATACCAAGCTTACGACGCGCTTGTTCTAAGAAGAAACCCGCTAATAGGCTGATGTCGTCACCACGATCTTTCAGTGCTGGCACCGCGATAGGATACACACTCAATCGGTGGTACAAATCGGCTCTGAATCGACCGTCTTCAACTTCTTGTTTTAGATCTCGGTTTGTCGCTGCCAATACTCGCACATCAATGGTTTGAATGTTGTCTTGGCCAACCGGTTGGATTTCGTTGTTTTGCAGCGCACGTAGGAGCTTACTTTGAGCGGCCAAAGGCAATTCACCAATCTCATCAAGGAACAGTGTGCCACCATCGGCTAAAGCAAATTTACCTAAGCGGTTTTTGTCTGCGCCAGTGAACGCGCCACGAACGTGACCAAACAGTTCACTCTCTACTAAGTTTTCAGAAATTGCAGCACAGTTTACGTAGACGAGTGGGTTACGTTTACGTTGAGATTGGTGGTGCAGGGTGCGAGCCACAAGCTCTTTACCAACCCCGGTGTCACCATGAATCAAGATATTAAACTCAGATGGAGCTACAACAGCGATGTCGTTCTTAAGCGCGACCATGGTGTCACTGTTACCAATCAACTCACCGCCGTCACGTTCCCACGCTTCTACGTTCAATTCTTCGAGTAATTGCTTTGACTGTTTTGCTTGATGCTCAAGTTGCGAGAAGGTCAGTGCCATCTGCATGGTTGAGGCTGCAATAGCTGCCAGTACTTCAAGGTTACGCGCCGGAATATTCGCGAAGACATCAGGTTTCAAGCTGTCTAGAGTCAGAATACCTAAGAGCTTATCGCCAAATAGCAAAGGCAAGCCCATACAAGCATGCATTGGTAAATCGCCATCATGGTCAATAAGCAAACCATCGAAAGGATCGGGTAAGGAGCTGTCAGCATCGAAACGAACAGGAGAGCGAGACGCGCAGATCTCTTCAAACCGTGGGTGTTCTGAAATGATAAAGCGACGACCGAACGTATCTCGGCTGAGCCCTTGCATTGCGATAGGTACTAGCGTGTCGCCTTGAAGGCTTAAAAGCGCGACACAATCACACGTTATGGTTTTGCGAATGGCATCGATCAGGCGATTGAAACGATCTTGATCGTTGACACCACTTGCGAGGCCAATGGTCATTTCCATGAGGGTAGATGCGGAGATATCTTGCATAAAAAACTCTAACTGTGTGTGTTTATCTACATAATAGAGTCTTATTGACTTAAAAAAAAGGTCTTTTTGACATTTTTATAAGATGAGTTTTGAGAAGAAAACCAGTAATGACGGGGATTGATAAAGTTGGCACTGATTGTGCAGAAGATACAGAGAAGCCCAATTATAGCGCTGATTAAACAGACTATTCTTGATCTCAATCAATCAGGTTGCATTAATCAGGTTTCGCGATTTTTTGAAATGAAAACGAGTCAAAATAACTCAGTTTCTAAAAATAACTAAGGTTTCAGAAAATCGATAAGTCATTCTTAATTTTTAGTAGTCAAAATGACATATAGGTCATAAGGCTCAGTGTTCGGAGTAAATTCATGCTTAACAATGCACATATCGAAATCATCAAATCTACTATTCCTCTACTTGAGAGCGCAGGCCCAGCTTTAACTCAGCATTTTTATCAACGTATGTTCACGCATAACCCTGAGTTGAAAGATATCTTCAATATGACTCACCAAAGAACAGGTCGCCAAGGCGTAGCACTGTTTGAAGCTATCGCGGCATATGCAAAGAACATTGAAAATCTAGCAGCGTTAACAACTGCCGTTGAACGTATTGCTCAGAAACACACAAGCTTTAACATTCAACCAGAGCACTACCAAATTGTTGGTTTGCACCTGATTGAGACATTACGTGAACTAGCTGCTGACGCCTTTACTCCAGAAGTGGAAGAAGCATGGACAGCCGCTTACCTATTCTTGGCGCAAGTATTCATCGATCGTGAAGCTGAACTTTACCTACAGCGCAAGCAAGCTGTTGGTGGTTGGGAAGCAGCGCGTGCGTTTGTGATTGCAGACAAAATCGAAGAGTCAGCGCTAGTAACAAGCTTTATCCTTCAGCCAAAAGACGGCGGTGAAGTTCTGGATTACACACCAGGTCAATACATCGGTATCGAAGTGAAACCAGAAGGCTCTCAATACAGCGAGATTCGTCAATACTCACTGTCTGATAAGCCAAACGGCAAGCAATACCGTATTTCTGTTAAACGTGAAGGACAAGGCCAAGAGACACAAGGCGTTGTATCTAACCACCTACACGATACGGTTGCTGTTGGTGATGAGGTTAGCCTATACGCACCAGCGGGTGACTTCATGTATCAAGAGCGCAGCAAGCCAGTAACACTTATCTCTGCAGGTGTTGGTGTAACGCCAATGCAGTCTATGCTTGAGTTCCTAAACACGGAAGATAAAAACGAGCCAGTACTTTACCTTCACGCTTGTGAGAACGTAGGCCAACACTCTTTCACGACTCGTGTTAAAGATATTGTTGCCGACAAAGGTTGGGAAGCGAAAACGTGGTACATGAACAAAGATGAATCTGCATGTGAAAACACGCATCAAGGTCAAATGGATCTAGCGTCTATCTCTGATACTAAAGGCTTTGAAGAGAGCGATTTCTACATCTGTGGTCCTGTTGGTTTCATGAAGAATATCGTAGAGCAGCTAGATGCAATGAAAGTTGACCGTTCACGCGTTCACTACGAAGTATTCGGCCCTCACGCTAACTTCTAATAGGTCTCGGCATTTCTAGTAACACTCGCCTGAACTATTAATACCTTGCCTATTCAAAGGCCTCACAGTGTGAGGCCTTTTTGGGTTTGGTTGGTTTTGTCTGACATCATCGACTACTGCAGAACACGATGGTTCAGCTAAGATCTTTTCGCTTCTATCTAAGAACGTTTCATCTTCTTGGACATGTAGTCGGAATCGAAAAACTCAGGCCAGTACATTTTTACGTAACCACCGGCAACCCAAATCACTAGAATGGTGGCGATGGTTAGCTCAAAGAAACCAAACTTGTGTAGCCAATACCATTGTGGGTATTCCGCGCCGAAAAATGTAGTTAGACGATGCATGGCAATAGCGCTGATCACAGATGGGAAGGTGACGGCAGCAATCGAAGGTTGGAACTTCAAACGCATCAGGCGGATGTAACACAAGTAAATCAACAAAGTCATGGTGATGGCAATGCCCGCCAATGCACCTGTTAGAATCGGGTCTGGGTTGTCGAAGTTAACCAAGTAAGCGGCTAAAGACAAGTTAACCGGAGCTGCCATGATAGCGAGTGTTGGTCTTGCTCGGCGAGGAAGATTGCCTTCGAACACCAAGCGGTATAACACCACTGGCAACATAAGGAAATAGATACCAATACAAGTGACCGCAAGTGTTTCTGAAAATACGGTGTGCCCGAACTGTGTGCCAGCTAAGGAACTGCTGATCAAACCGACCGGATACAGAAACCAACTCGGTACAATGTTCGACATTTTGAAGTTGATGATCTGAAAACTAAAGAACAACACCATCATGGTAAAGTGCAGCAATAGCGCGCAGAACCAAACTGGGTAGGCGATAGCTGGCGATATCTCGGCTAAATAGTCGCACAGAATCAGTAAAGCCATGCTCATTGGTGCCATCAAGCTTCCACTTAACGGGTGGCGAATGTCATTAAGGAAGGTATTAAAGCTCGTTAAATAGCGCAGTAAAACAGGCAGCAATAATAGCGCGCCGAATGCAGCGAGGTAGGGACGAATTATCTCACCAATGCCCGGGATATATAACGCCCAAGCTTGTCCTAACCCAATAACGCCAAGTGCTAAAGACGCCTGAGATGGCGGCACATTTTTTACTTGGGTTAATCTTCTCCAGTTCAACGACTTACTCCGACTTAGTTAATTAAAGACTTTTAGAATATTTGCTTTAGTTAGAGTGTGTAGGCCTTTCATCAATAGATTTTGAGGGCACTCAACTAATTTTGAGTGGATGATACCAAGTTTAACGTTTGCTTTTTTGATTTTGATACGGAATCGGGAGATTAAGCACGTTGAATGTGTGCTTTTGTTTCATGAGTCATTTGTAATTAACATACTTTCTCTTGTTGAGGGAGATCTTGTTGTCTTAGTTTTTCGTTTTTCAGCGTACGATTAAGCAGTTGACTGTAAATTGGCTGCCCACCCAACATTTGAGCAATGATTACCGCACCTAAGCAGGTGATGATCAACGGCAGGATCAGGTAGTAGTTATTGGTCATTTCAATAACCAACAGTATGCCAGTGATAGGCGCTCGAACAGTGGCAGCAAATAAGGCTCCCATGCCAGCAATGGCAAACATACCCGGTTCAATATTCAGTTCAGGGAAGAATGCCGCTGCGATAAGCCCGAACGCATAACCAAAGAGTGTTCCTAGCGCAAGCATTGGTGCAAAGATACCGCCTGGCGCACCAGAGCCGAAACAAAGCAGGGTTGTGAGGACTCGGCCTAAGAAAATCAGCAACAACACATTGGCGCTGTAGCTGCCATTCGTGATGTTCGGGATGATACCAATACCACCACCAGTTAATTCAGGTATATAGAGCAGCAACAAGCCAAAGCAACCACCAAGTAGGGTACCTGTCATCAAGTAGCGTTTACGGTCATTCTTGTGTATCGCCACAAACAGGTCTTGGGAAAGCGTGATCAGCTTATTGAAAATTACACCGAACAGACCGAACAACACACCTAACAGCAAGAACAACCAAAGTGCGTCGAGTTCAGGTGGCTGGTACTGAGGTATTGTAATAACGGCTGATTGACCATTGATAGAGCGAAATACAATGTTGGCCGAAACTGCTGAGATGATGACGGCTTTGATTGATATGAGTGAGTAGCGAAACTGTGGTCTCATCTCCTCGACTACAAACATGATGCCTGCCAGTGGTGCGTTGAATGCGGCGGCTAAGCCACCAGCGGCACCTGAAGCCAACAGTGAGTGGCGAGTGTCATCATCTTTGACTCGAAAGATATCAGTGACCATACGACCGATACTGCCGCCCATTTGAACGGTTGGCCCTTCGCGGCCTAAAACCATACCAGAGCCTAACGCGCCCATGCCGCCAAAGAATTTTACGGGTAATACTCTCCACCATCGAACAGGGCGCATGCCGTCCATTGCACCTTCGATTTCAGGGATACCTGAACCGGCAGCTTCTGGAGCAAAACGGTGAACGAGAAAATAACCAATAAAGGCGAATGCCGCACTAATAAGGAAAGCAGCAAGCCACAGTGGTAAATGGCTACCGATTTCATCTTTCAGCCAATCGGTACGAGTTTCTGTGATGAAATGAACCGCAACTTCGAAATAGGTACCCACTACACCAGCAAGTACACCCACAATACAAGAAAGGAAGAGAACCGAAGCTGGGGTCTTATCTCTTGAGAGAAATTGATTAATAGCATCCCTTGGCATCTTGGCTAGTAAGGACTGCTTAATTTTCTCTCTTCTGGTCATAAAGATAAGTTTCCTGAATGAGTTAAGGCGGGGTTGCATTAAATTATACGCTTCCTCTGCATATCCTATAGCAACAAAGATGAAAAGTTGAATTTCATTTATGGAATGTGCGTGTTACATAAATGGAATCTATGGTCAATAGTGGAATCACCGTCACAGTTTTGATCGATTCTCTGGCGGCGGCTTGAATATCCCCAAAAATGAACCATAGTTAAATCGTAAAGCAACATAACGAACCGCAAGGAGAAGTGAGGTTTTACACACAATTTGGATGGATTCAGAAACAAAGTTTTAGTTCCTCGTTAAATGTTCAGGTCGATATTTAAGGCTTCCTGATTCGCGAACTCACGATTGAGTAACGAGGGTGAGGCGTACTGAGTAAGTACGCCTTTAGTTCGTCTGGAGCATCCCATTTTCATCGTTCCCCCCCTTTTCTAGTGACACCCATACAACTTCTGGCTTAAATCATTCTCCGTATAAACAAGCGATTGGGGTCAATTTCTCCGTGATTGTGTATATACTCCCTTAAAAAGGAGAACTGATATGACTAAAAAAGTTCCTACAAACATCATTACGGGTTTCTTGGGGGTTGGTAAAACGACAGCCATCTTGAACCTACTAAAAAACAAACCTGAGAATGAAAACTGGGCTGTTCTGGTTAATGAATTCGGGGAAATCGGCATTGACGGTGCATTGATGACAGATCAAGGCGCTTTGATTAAAGAAGTGCCGGGTGGATGCATGTGCTGTACTGCGGGCGTGCCTATGTCAGTGGGTATTAATGCCTTACTTCGCCAAAAGCCAGACCGTTTATTGATTGAGCCGACAGGGCTTGGTCACCCTAAACAGGTTATAGCGACACTGACTTCCGATCAGTACACACCATATGTCGATTTAAAAGCGACGCTTGGTTTGGTTGACCCACGAAATCTGTCTAATGAAAAGTACACCTCGAATCAGAATTTTAATGATCAACTAAATAGTGCAGATGTGATTCTTGGCACTAAGGTTGACCTTGTTCATTCTGAAGACATCGATGTGTTCAATGATTGGGTGACGGATCAAACGCCAGCAAAAGTCTTCCATAAGCTAATTCACGATGGTGAAGTGCCATTGGAAGTGTTAGACATTGAAAGAGTATACGGCAGTGCTTCATCTCATATTGAAGCGCATCATCACGATCACGCTGAACAAGAGCCTCAATTCCAACTTCCTCCTGGTGAAGCTTTCATCCGTAAAGAGAATAAAGGACAGGGCTATTTCAGTTGTGGTTGGTTGTTTGGCGCAGAGCATAAGTTCGACTTCGATGCGCTATTCTCTATGTTGTCAGATCTAACGGCCGAGCGTGTAAAAGCTGTCGTGAACACCGACCAAGGTTGCTACGCATTCAATGTGGCGAATCAAGTCGTGTCTGTGAACGAAATTACGCTTGATGGCTTTGAATCTCGACTGGAAGTGATCGACTCGCAGCTCATGCCATGGGGCGATCTCGAGCAGATTCTACTCAAGCTGTGTGGCATCAAATAGCCCTGTTTTTGCTGTTTGAACCAAGGATCTTGGTGTTTACCTCGTTGAAGGCGGGATAAACACCAGATTAAATGAGAAAGTTTGCGTTATATCACGATAAATGTGAGATAAATCACTCTAATTACTTTATAGTGCTCGGCTGAAATAAGAATGTAGGCTGTCTGCTTAAGGAACCCGTAACAATGTCATTTTCCTCTCAAGGTTTTGCTCCTGAATTAGTCAAAGCGTTGACTGAGTGTGGTTATGAAAAACTCACTCCAATTCAACAAAAAGCGATTCCAATGGCTCGTAAAGGCCATGATATTTTTGCTACTGCTCAAACCGGTACGGGTAAAACAGCGGCATTTTCATTGCCTGTTATCCAACACCTTTTGAACAGCGGTAAAAAGGCGTCTAGAGGAACGGCTCGCGGCCTTATTCTTGCTCCAACTCGTGAGCTTGCTGCGCAGATCGCTCAAAACATTAAAGACTACGTTAAATACACAGATCTAAGTGTTTCTGCGGTTTACGGTGGTAACAAGATGTCTTCACAAGTTCGTCAACTAGAACTGGGTGTGGATATTTTGGTTGCAACACCTGGCCGTTTAGAAGAGCACTTAGAAGCGGGTAACGTGTCTATTGCTAACCTAGAATTTCTAGTATTTGATGAAGCTGACCGTATCCTTGATATGGGCTTTATCAATGCCGTTCGTAAGATCATGTTGGATGTAGAAACATCACCGCAAATCATGATGTTCTCTGCAACGACTTCTACTCAGTTAAACCAACTGTCTGTTGATATTCTGCGTAAACCAAAACGTATTAGTGTTGAGCGCGAAAACTCAACGGCTGCTACTGTCGGCCACGTGGTTTACCCAGTGGATCAAGAGCGTAAAACAGAACTGCTTTCTGAGCTGATTGGTCGTAAAAACTGGCGCCAAGTGCTTGTTTTTGTTAACTACAAAGAAACAGCGAACGATGTAGTTAAAGAGCTTAAGCTAGACGGCATTAAAGCAGTACTGTGTCACGGTGATAAAGCGCAAAGTGCTCGTCGTCGTGCTCTAGACGATTTTAAAGAAGGTAAAGCGCGTGTAATGGTAGCAACCGACGTTGCGGCTCGTGGTCTTGATATCGAAGACTTACCACACGTAATTAACTACGACATGCCTTTTCTAGCAGAAGACTATGTTCACCGTATTGGCCGTACAGGTCGTGCAGGTAAGCAAGGTCACGCTGTCTCTTTCGTTAACCGCGAAGAAGAGCTGACTGTCGTTCAAGTTGAAAAACTGATTCAACAGCGCATTCGTCGTGTTGAACAACCGGGCTATGAACCGAAGAAACGTGATGCTTACATCGAGAAGCTGAACACTAAATCGGCTTACAAAAACCGTCAGGGTCGTAAGAACAACGCGAACGAAGAGCCACAAGATCAAGCAAGCGCTGAACGTCGTTTGACTATGATGAAGCGAATTAAAAACCGTCGTAAGTAATTACGGTTGGTGATTGAAAAGAGCCACTGTTATGTGGCTCTTTTTGTTTGTATTGATCGCAATATTGTTTATTGTCATTACTGCTTCGTTTCAACCTCGCTTCATTTCAAGCCCGATCAAGAAACAAGAACTAATAAATAAAAACAAGTCGATAAGGTAATAATATGGATAGCGCACTACTTTGGGCTTTTATTCCCACGTTTTTCTTCGTGTCAATCACGCCCGGTATGTGTATGACTTTGGCGTTGACACTTGGAATGAGTGTTGGATACAAGCGTACATTATGGATGATGATCGGTGAACTGGCTGGTGTCGCTGTGGTTTCTATTGCCGCGGTATTGGGTATCGCTTCGATCATGTTGAATTACCCATGGCTATTTACGGGCTTTAAATTTGTTGGTGCGGGTTACCTGTTTTATTTAGGCGTTCAGATGTGGCGTTCGAGAGGCAAACTGGCGATCAGTACTGACAACCAAACAACAAAAGTCAGCAATGATTGGGACTTGGTGGTTCAAGGTTTTGTCACTGCAATTGCGAACCCAAAAGGCTGGGCGTTTATGATTTCTTTGCTGCCTCCTTTTATTAACAGCAATAAAGACTTAGTACCGCAGTTACTCATTCTCGTGTCGATCATTCTGGTTTCTGAGTTTGTTTGCATGACTTTATACGCGACCGGCGGTAAGAGCTTAAAACATATGCTCGGCAAGGCGGATAACGTTAAGTTGATGAACCGTATTGCTGGTACGTTGATGATGGGTGTTGGTGTGTGGCTGTTCGTGAGTTAATTCTGAAAAGCGATAACGGTTAGAGATCTCCGACTCAGTCGTCCCTCCTTCTCGAGGATGACTAGAGCTTGGTATGACGAGCTCTTTGGATGATGATAAGTTTTTAAGGCTTGGTTCCTTACTTAAACCGAAGAATGCATAGAATATAAAAAGAGCAATAGGGCATTTGGCCTTATCGCTCTTTTTGATTTTACTGAGCTAGCGAACAGAAACTAGATAACAGAAATGTTTCTGATTAGCCTGCGTTGTATATTTAAACCGCGATTTCACCGCCGTCTTCTCGACGAATCACAACCGTAGATGCTCTTGGGCGGACTTTGCCTTGAGTTTGTGCGGTTGCATCTTCAGACGATGGCCAGTTTGCCGGGTGTTGAATGTTCACAAACAGTGACTTGAAATCTGGGCTGATGGTAAAGCCTGTTACTTCACATCCGTTTGGTCCCACAAAGAAACGCTTTAGCTGCGCTTGATTGTTTGCATCAATTACCGCGCTGTTGCCTTGGTCATCCGTTAATTGAGATGGAACCACTGCCAGCATTTGGTCATTGGTGTAGCCAGTGACTTCGTCTGCGCCATTATCTGTCTGAATCCATAAAATACCACGAGCATCAAACGCTAAGCCGTCAGGACTCGCGAACTGGTTCATGTCTGTTAGACCAGAGCGGTTAATAGACTTGTCTTCCACTGCTGGTGAACCAAATACGAAGATATCCCAATCGAACTCGCCTGCCGTTTTGCCTTCATCCCAACGGATAACATGACCGAACTTGTTGTCTACGCGAGGGTTTGCAGAGTTCGCTTCTTTACGCTTGTTGTTATTAGTCAGCGTTAGGTAAGCCGTACCTGTCATTGGGTCAACAGAGCACCATTCAGGGCGATCCATTGGCGTTGCACCAACAAGGTCGGCAGCGCCTGCTGTATTGATGATAAGCGCTGCTTGAGAGTCAAATGAATCACCTAGCTTACCGCCGTTTGTAGTCTTGCTGCCCAACGTTAGTGGTAGCCAAGTACCTGAACCATCATCGTTGAACTTAGCCACATACAGTGTGCCTTTGTCCATGTACTTATCACCTGCACTTAGGCGATTGCTAGGCTCTGCGTCACGCGGGTCCCAATTTGCTTCAGAAACGAATTTGTAAAGGTATTCAAAGCGAGAATCGTGACCAGAGTAGAATACGATTGGCTCGCCTTCGGTCAACTTACCAAACGTACAGCCTTCGTGACGGAAACAACCCAGTGCAGAACGTTTCTTAGCGCGAGAGTTTGCTGTGTATGGGTCGATTTCAACAATGTAGCCGTGACCGTGTGCTTCGTTACGGTAATCGTCCATTGCTGACTCACCTGTTGGTGTTACGTCAAAGCGAGCAAATTCGTCTAGGCGTTCTTGTTTGTCACCAGAAAGCGTGTCCCAACCGTAACGTGTTTTGTCGGTAGCGATACCAATACGTTCTTGCGCTGGTGTTGTCTCGCCTTTGTTAACGAAATAACCCGGCCAGTTTTCTTCACACGTTAGGTAAGTGCCCCATGGTGTGTAGCCATTACCACAGTTGTTCAACGTGCCACGAGCTTGGCTGCCGTCTTGTGAGAACTTGGTTTTGGTAAATTCACTGTGTGCAACAGGACCAGACAGATCCATTACGGTCGCGCCTGTGTAGCGGCGGTTCAGAGGATCGTTATCGACCATCACCCATTGGTTGCCTTCAAGTCTTACACGAACCACACTCACGCCGTGTGCGTTGATCTCTTTACGTACTTCATCAAGGCTAGGGCGGTTGCCTTCATCGTATGTAGGACCATTAGCGTGCAGTGCTTTTTGGTCGATGTATTCGTGATTAATCACCAACAAACCGTCGTTGCTGTTGCCATTAAGCGGGAAGAAGTGCATGCCATCGTGGTGCATGCCCAGTGAGTTTGCTTGATCTTGTGCGTTGTTGGTTCCGTCTTCTAACCACGCCTTGCCTTGCTTGTTAAGTGGAGTACCCCAAGGAACTAATACTTGTGCTGTATAGCCTTTTGGTACAACGACACTGTCTGTCAATGATCCTTTAACCGATTCGAATGCAAGTGTTGCAGTGCTTTTTTGTGCGCCCGTTGTTTGCATTGTCGCAGCGTTAGCCGTGCTGTGACCCGCTAAACCAAACGCGCCAAATGCGGTCATTGCACTGATGCCTAAACCGCCTTTCAGAACGTTTCTTCTTGAAAGGTTCGCATCTAGAACTTCTTCGAAAGGCTTGTTGTTACTCTTATTGAATCGAGTGCTATCAAATGTTTCCTTGCTCATCGGGACTGCTTCCTGTTGGCTGACTTTATTATTCGTTATTTATGACTTACCCACTTACTAATGAATTGGTTAATAACTTGGGCTGATGTGTGAGCAATCGTGAAGCAGTTAAGTGACAGATTTTTATAGTTTTGATTAAGGTTTTGTTTCTGTAGCACGATTTTTGCTGCTAAGCCTCTCGTGCAATACAAAACTCTTGGGAATTAACGAAGAACTGTGTATAAATGCTTTATCAAACGAAAAGAGAGACAGTTATGAAATTAGATAAAATCGAAAACAAAAATCGTCGCCTACGCAAGAAGTTATACCTAGGTGAATTCGCTATTCTAGGTTTTGAAGTAAGCTGCACGACTTCGATTGCTGATTTTGACCAATACGATGTGTTCATCGATGAATTTATCGATTTTATCGACAGCATAGGCCTGTGCTTTGGTGGCGGTGGTCTAGAGCTGTTCGAAGGTTTCTTATGTTCTATTGAGCGCTACCGTTCAGTGACAGAAGCAGAGCAACTGCAAGTAGCGCAGTGGCTTGAAGCTCGCGCAGAAGTAAGCAAAGTAGAAGTAAGCGAACTTGTTGACGCAAACTACGCATTCTAAATTGGTGTTGTTCGGCTAGCTCAGTTGGAAGCGAATAGAGCTTTCCTGAGAGAAGCTTTATACATCAGTGAAAGGCCCAGTCGGTATATCGATTGGGCCTTTTTGCGTTTGGTCTGCGCTATTCTTGAACCATGATCCCTTGTGTAACTTTCATTTCTAGAACGAGAGTTTCTAACTACATATCAGTTTCTTACGGCTGTCTTTCTGGATAGTAAGAAGTTTGAATAAACTTGTGAGAGTTTTATGAGAATTCAATGAAGTTGCTGATAGATTTGATCGTCATTCTTAGAGTCAACAACACCACAGTTCGTTCTGGCAAAGGTAACGGTATATCGCTGTTATTCGTTTTGTTGGCAACGATAGGACTCGATAAAGGATGGAATCAAAATGAATAAACGTACTCAAATCAGCTTAGTGATCAGCTCGGCTATGTTGGCCTTCGGAGCGGCTCAAGTTCAGGCTGCTGAGCTTGAAGTCACTGTCACTAATGCAACGAAAGGGATCTACTTTACGCCTATCTTAGCGGTGGCTCATGACTCAAGCTTGTTCATGTTTAGAACGGGTGAAACGGCTTCTTCGGAACTAGAGTCCATGGCCGAAGGTGGCGATATTTCAGGTTTATCTGGTGTCATTGCCAACGCGGGAGGCGTGGTGGTTGAGAACCCAGCGGCCGGCATCCTCAATCCAGGCGTCGCAACTACGTTTGATATCAGTACTGGTGATTTAGAGTACCTATCATTGGGTGCAATGTTGCTGCCGACAAACGACGGCTTTGTTGGTCTAGATAGCTGGAAGATCCCAACTCAAGCGGGCACCTACAAAGCGACTCTAAATGGTTATGACGCAGGCACAGAAGCCAATGATGAGCTGGCGGGCAGTATGCCGAACCCTCCATTCATTACCTTTGGCGCTGGTGGCACAGGTGTAGAAACGGCAGTATCAAACGCTAAGGTTCATATTCATCCAGGTAACATTGGTGATGGTGATGCGGCGGGCGGCATCAGTGACCTCGATAGCAGTAGCCATCGATGGTTAAACCCTGTTGCAACTATCACCATTGTTGTGAAGTAAGGGGGATGTATGAAAGCTAGAATTCTATTTATCGCTGCATCAGTAGCTGTGTTAGCGGGTTGTCCGGACGATGACGACGATTACTATCGCTATGATGTGAGTGTTACTAACCTCACCCACAATCAACCAATGTCACCACTCGCGGTGTTGACTCACAATACGAATTTTGATCTGTTTGAAGTTGGGCAAAGTGCCTCTGTCGATCTGGAATACTTGGCGGAAGGGGGTAGTAATGCACAATTGCTTGCGCTCAGTGACAGTGACGCCAATGTTTATCAAGGCATCTCAGGCAATGGACTGATTCTTTCAGGTGAGCAAGACACGGTGTCGATTCGTGTCGACCCAAATCAAGAAGGGTATATCTCAGTTGCTTCCATGTTGGTGAACACCAATGATGCGTTTGTCGGCGAATCCGGATTATCGCTCAAGTCATTAGCGGTGGGTGATACCTTTACCATGAACATGAATGTTTGGGATTCGGGAACTGAGCTGAACGATGAGCTTGCTGCAACCATTCCGGGACCAGCAGGCGGTGGTGAAGGTTTTAATACCACACGAGACGACACCGATATAGTGAGTTTTCACTCTGGCGTAATCAGCCAAGATGATGGCCTTACGACTTCTACTTTAAGTGCAAATCATCGTTTCCTTAACCCCGGTGCAAGAATCACCATTACTCGAACTCAGTAACAGGTTGAAAGCACGATGAAAGAATTCCTGCTCTGTTCCGGTCAATTGAAAGGTGGGCGGACTCAGAATAGAGCAGGGATCATGAATAGTGCTGCGGTAAATTTGATGGCAAACATATTGTTGGTTGAAGACGATGATGACTTGGCTGAACTGGTGCAGATGCATCTTAAGTTCCAAGGGCATAACGTAATCAGAGCTAATGTGATTGAAAAGGCTCAGGCGCTCTATAAAGAGGGTCATTTCGATTTGATCGTACTGGATCGTGGCTTACCAGACGGTGACGGACTCGATTTCTGTCGAATGTTGCGTCAGCAAGAGGATTGGACGCCAGTACTCATGCTAACCGCAAGAGACGCTGAGTTAGATAAGGTGTCAGGCTTAGAAGCCGGTGTTGATGACTACATAACGAAACCTTTCAGCGTTCTCGAGTTTCAAGCAAGAGTGAGGAACGTGCTTCGCCGTTTAAGCCATGTCGAATCAGCGACTCAAGAGGTTGTGACAGCAGAATCGATTATGAATTTTGGTGTGCTCACTATTCAACCTGAACGCCATCAGGTGTCACTCAATAACCAAGACGTACCGCTGACAGCTACCGAGTTTACCTTACTTCATTTCTTAGCAACCCGCCCGGGGCGTGTGTATAGCAAAGACGAGCTGCTCGATCATGTTTGGAATACTCATCACTCTGGCTATCACCATACCGTGTGTAGCACAGTCAACCGTCTAAGAACCAAGCTTGCGATGCCGAATAGTGATGATGATTTCATTAAAACCGTTTGGGGTGTTGGTTATAAGTTTGAGTCGAAAGCTTAGGCCTATGTGTCGCGTCCGAAGTTTACTAAAAGGCCAGTAAGACCTAAGAGCCATCGAGGAGAGAACATGAGTTTCAAATCGCGTTTAGTGTTGTTCACCAGTTTGTGGTTTCTGCTCGTGAGTGTGGTGATTGCTTACACCTATCATTGGCAAAAAGAGACCATAGAGCAGAGAACTAAACAGAGCTTACACAAAGAGCTCGCGGTTCACATGCGCGATGATAATCCTTTGATGATTGGCACTGACTACAACCCCAAAGCCCTTAAATCCATATTTCATACCTTGATGTTGATTGGTCCCGATTTCGACATTTATTTTCTCGACAGCCAAGGAAATATCACGACGCACGCTGCGCCAGAAGGCACTGTGTTGGCAAGCCAGATAGACTTAGCACCCATTAGACAATTTTTAAATGACGAGCCTTATCCGATTCTTGGCGAAGACCCTATCAATCCTGATTCTCGTAAGGTGTTTTCCGTTGCTGCGATTGAAGAGTTGGGTTCAACAGTTGGGTATCTGTATGTGTTGATTGGCAGTAATCGCCATACCGTGATTGCTAATTCGCAAGTCGACACACCTTATATGGCGCTAGCAGGACTTATGCTGATCTCTATCTTGGGTTTTGCAGTTGGGGCTTATCTATTGGTTAAACGTAGCCTGTTAAACCCAATAGAAGCAGTAACCAACAAGCTGCAACAACAAGCAGAGCAAGATTTTCGATTGGACCCGAACTTCATTCATCAAGTACCAGAATTGGTGCCGATTGCACGCTCGTATCAGTTGATGGCGAAGCACATTCAACAGCAATTTTTGCAACTTGAATATCAGTCGTCACATCGAAGACAAAGCTTATTACAGCTCAGTCATGATTTGAAAACGCCATTGTCGAGTGTATTGGGGTATCTAGAAACGTGGAGGATTCAAAACCCACATTCGGATCCACTCATAGATGTGGCATATCGCAATGGCAACAAGTTATCTGAACAGCTCCATTCGCTGTTAGATAGCGCCAAGAAAGATAACCCGGTACCCACATATCAATACGCTTCAATCGATTTCAATGGGCTGATGAGCGAATGCTTAGAAACGATACAAAGCAAATATCGCCATAAAAATGTTGAGTTGAACATTAATATGCCTATTGGAATCAAGGCTGTGGGTGACAGTGATCTGCTTGAGAGGTTGATTTTGAATCTGTTAGATAATGCATTGAGGCATAGCCCAAGTGGCACTGTGGTGTCGTTAGATGTTGGTTTTGAAGCGGATTCCAAACGGGTGAAGGTGGTGATTCATAATGAGGTTGAACTGGAAGCGCCGAATGGTTCTTTGGGAATAGGAACCAAGATCGCGCAGTCGATACTGATGTTGCATCACAGTGTGCTAGAAACAACAAAGGCAGAGAACTCCTTTCAGCAAAGCTTTTACTTGCCTTCGGTATAGCTCTATCTGCCTTCGATTTAGCTTGATGTGTACTTACGTAGAAGTAACGTTAAGCGTCTTTTCTGTCTTCGTTACCTTCGTTCACTTTCGCGTAGAAGTGAAGCAGCTCAGTTAATTCTTTAACCCAGCCAAACGCATCTTTAGGTGCGTTCTTTAAGATCTTTTCTACTTTCTCACAGTGCACTTCGATTGCGATTGCTTCTTCAAGGTTGAAAGAAATTGAGTAGAAGTGCCAAAGCAGTAGGCGAGTCATTCGCTCAATGTTCTGTTGCGAGTTATCCGACTCTGAGAAGGCGAGGTTCACTTCACCAAGCGCGATAGCGGTCATTCGAAGCATTGCGTCAAATTTTGCTGATTGCATGCGCTCTTCGCTGGTGACTTCTTCTTGCTCGAACGTAAACAATTCCGTCATTGCATCTTCAGGTACAAGGCGATGAATCATTCTTAAACTAAATTCTTCTAGTTCATGGCGAGGCATGGTGATTAAGCAATTTAAGGTGTAGTCGCGTTGCATGGTGTTCTCTTGGATCTGCAAAAAGGTCGGACAGTTTAATGGAGAAGCGAGTTTAGAAAAAGCAGATTTTAGATAAGCCTGCGTTGGCAGGCTTATCTGTGTACTACAAGCCCTAAAATCGATGCTTAGGGGAACTGTATTTAGGTTTGAACGCAGTATCAGGCTTTGCTATGGCTTGGCGGTTGGTACTGCATCGACTGGTCGTTTCTCATGAATATGTTGCTCGCGACCAAACTGCCGATGCAAATAGAACCAAGGGCGAGCCAAGTCATCGCATCAGGAATCTCGTTGAATAGTGGGATCGCCAACAAGGTCGCCACTGCGGGTGTTGCACTGCCAAAAGCG
Organism: Vibrio sp. 10N.286.52.F8; assembly: GCF_041468745.1. Taxonomy (NCBI): domain Bacteria; kingdom Pseudomonadati; phylum Pseudomonadota; class Gammaproteobacteria; order Vibrionales; family Vibrionaceae; genus Vibrio; species Vibrio sp. 10N.286.52.F8. Next base: position 85,864 of record NZ_JBFRJF010000015.1, on the reverse strand, counting down.
GCAGAGCGTTCAGCCCCTAAGGTATTAACCGCATAAAGGTAAGTGAACGCAGCGATTAAACCCGCCCCAACGCCTTGCACTGTTGAATGAACGGCAAGCTCCGTGAAGGGCCAATTAGCGATTGGTGTGTCCATTAGGTGGCTTGGGAGGGTTCCAGTCAGGATTAGGACGAGTAAAAGCAAAGTAGAACAGAGAGAAATAAAACCGGCACTGACTAACGCATTAAGATTAGCGACACGGGCTGAGATGGTGAACATCGCCCACATTAAGCTTCCGCATAAAAACAACAAATGACCTTTGGTGTATTCGAAGTTGAAGCTGCTTAAGCTACTCCCTAAAAACAACAGTATGCCGAGCAAAACCAAACCTAAACCAACAACACGATGTCGGCTGAGTGGCTGCTTAAAAAAGAGTACCGCAATTCCTGTAACGAACAGAGGAAGCGTGCCCGGAACAAGAGCACTGCCATGAGATACCGGAACAAACTGCATGGCCGTTCCGGCAACAAGCAGATAAGGTAATCCGCTACCTACGAACATACCCGTTAGATACCGTTTAGGGACGACGGCAATTGCGCTGCGTGCTTTCCACATCAAAGGCAATAACACCAAAGCCGGTATGAGAAATCTTGTGAGAGCGATATCGGCAGGTGTTAAATCTGAATTTGCGCCGCCTTTAAGAGAAAGAAAAAAGCTCGCCCAAATGAGTAGGGTGACAGTAATAGATAAGTAGCCAAGATTCATAATATAGAAGGAGAGTGGGTGATGACTCATTATGGAACAGTTGGTGTGCCACAGGTTGGCAAGTTTTGGCTAAACTTGAACTATCGTTGATGATTTCTGCTAATATTCACCAAATAATTAACGGATTTAACTAATGTTTGGCATTTACTATGGATAGAATTGATAGACATCTTCTCGAACTGTTACAAAAAGATGGCAGGTTAACCACGGCTGAACTTGCTGATGAAGTGGGTTTATCACCTTCGCCTTGTGCAAGACGAGTTAAAAGGCTAGAAGAAAAGGGCATTATTGACGGTTATCGTGTGAGCTTGTCACGAGAACAAGTCGGCATCGCAATGAGTGTGTTTGTTGAGGTGAGCCTAAACAACCACCAAGAAGTGTCGATAGATAAGTTTGAGGCGGCTGTTGTAGAGATGGAAGAGGTGATCAGTTGCCACGTTGTATCTGGGGCTTATGACTATTTGCTAGAAGTGGTTAGCCCGAACTTGATGGCCTACGAGGCATTTACAAGAAAACTTCAAAGGCTCTCTAACGTGAAAGATATTCATACCCACCTTGCGATAAGACAAGTAAAAGGCAATGCACCACTGCCAATTTATACCGATTAAGCCAAACTCTGAGCAGTAACACGAAGGCAGAATGAGCTGAAAACGAAATGGTTTACTCCTGAAGTAGAAGCGCGGTCAATATCAAAAATCATCCATTAAGTGTCAGGCTTCAGGCAATAAAAAACGGAGCACCTCGTGAAAGGTACTCCGTATATGATAGGTGCAAAACTTAGTGATACTTAAAGTTAGAGATTGAACAATCCCCAGTTTGTGCATTAATTCTGAATGAAAAAGCATGTGAATGATAATCCACGCCGTCATTCCAAATTGTCTCTCCAAATATCTTACATAGCTCTAGCTCACTTACTGAACCGAACTCTTCCATGTGTTTAGCTACAGATAAAAGTTTACCTCTTATCTCTGCAGTCCATTCCGTGTTACTCAAGCAGTTGAAAGCCATAGTCTTTTGCATATTACCTAGCCAAAATGTTTCTTGTTATTAAGTTATATGAAGATTCATGATAACAATTTTCTGGCGTTTGTAAATCTATTTTGTGATGAATATCTCACATACTCGCTTGCATTGGTCGGAAATTGAACTTCATTGTTGATAGATAGCACATTACTTTTACAACCTATTGATAAAGCTTTGATTAACGAGTTCTTAGAATATTATGAATGGGATTGAGCATATTTATCGGAAAAGTCCAGTCGAACGAGTGAGAGAATCTAATGGTGATTTCAGTTTGATGCACCGTTTGCTGGTTGGTTTATGTGGCGGGCTTCGTCAATCATCGTCGCTTCTCTGCGGTATTTTGAAGACAGCTGACGGAATTTTTCACTGAGTGTATGGAGATCTCGGGAGAGTGATTGTGAGCTTTGGACGTGCACCTGCGCGCTTTCTGCCTGGCGTGGGAGTTTTGCTTTGGTGCAGTGTTTGGCGACGGCTTGCCATGAATACGCTAGAGAGTCAGCGCCTTCAAGTTCACTAGACACAAAATACGCCTGTTGTAGCAAAACCTCGGAGACGTCATACGCGGTATTCATATGACTATTGAGCTGCACATTAAACCTTTCTTCGTACTTTGCCCAAAGCTCAATGATCTGCTTTTCATTAAAGTGTTTAGATAACAATGTCTGTGACTCATAGGTTGAAAGAACTTGGTTGAACTCTTTGGTGTACTGACTATAGCGACCTTCAAAAGAGAGCTGACGATCCAACAGTGTTTGCCAGTTTTCACGGTCACAATGATTCGCTAGAGCGACATTGGCACTCAAAGTTACGCTTACAATGATAACTTTCCCCCAAAAACTCATGACTTTCCTCTACTTACCGTGCGCTCTATTGAGAGTATAGATGAGCAGCAGCATGAGTTGATGTACACTTGAGACATACCTATAACGGAAGAGCTGGTGGATTTGATGAAAAAAGCGCTGATCGCTTTACTTGTGTTGTTGATATTGGGCGGAGGGGGAGGAGCGGCATACTACTTCTTAGTCATGAATAAAGACCCAATCCCACAAGAGAAAACGGAAGAGCCGGCGTTAGAAGCTACCGAGCAATCTGAATCTGACCTCGTACCCATCATGGATCTTCAGCCTGAACCAGAGCAGACGGAATTTTACGTTTTGGAGAGAAAGCTAGAAGTGGTCGAGCAACCTGAAATTGATGGCTTGATAACGGATTACCTCTACAAAGGGGAAAAGGTGGAGGTACTCGAGAAACAGGGAGAATGGGCTCGTATCTCAGACTATATTGTCCTTAAAGATGGCGGCCCACAGACGGCGGAATGGGTCTCTATGTCAGGCTTATCGAATGATGAAGTCATTATTTCGGAAAAAGAAAGCAAAGAGATATTGGATTCCTATTTGGTTAAGTCTGATGACCTCAAGATCCATCAAGAAAAATTCCGTAATTCGGTGGCTAAACTGATCTCTGAGGGGGAGTGTGCCCCAAGTGATTTTGAAGAATTAGGCGGATGGGTGAAATCTGTTAAGTACAGCAATCGAGATGTCTATTTTATTTATTGTGGTGGGTTGTCCCTTGAAAACAAAATTTATCTTGATGTAAATACAAATGAAATATTTACGAAGTAAGATCCCACGCTCAATTTATTAATGCTATTTACTTAAGCCCACTCATAGATTGAGTGGGCTTTTTGTCTATTCATAATGCTCATCGTCCCCATTTAGAACGTTAATTATATTGAAGCTCATATAGAATCATTAGGAACCATTTATTAATTTCTAATAATAGTTTTGTTATTATTCTCGTGATCAATCATTTCAAATTCCCACATTGCATTATTCTTGAAACAAGCTGGGAGATATAGATTTATCTCGTATTAACAAAGGCTTATCTGCTTGTTGATAAAAGTAAAATTAAATAAACCTTATTAATATCAGAGCTTTGCGTTAATTTACATGTTCGTAACATTTCATTAATTTTGGGATGCAAGTCTAGTTTTTAATCATAATACGAAAATATTTTATATTTGTAATAATACTTTTTGATTTTGAGTTGTAGGGTTTAATTAAAGCAAAACGTAAAGTTTAATTATCAGCTAAGACATTATCTTATTAACATCATTGTTATTTAATTGCTTGTAAGGGATGGAACCATTAATGAAAAAGCTTGCTTTAATTACAGGGTCAAAAGGCGGTATCGGCTCAGCAATTTCCTCTAAATTAGTTGCAGACGGCTATCGTGTTATCGCGACTTATTTTACTGGAAATTACCAATGTGCCTTGGATTGGTTTAACGAAAAACAATTCACCGAAGATCAAGTGAGATTGTTTGAATTAGATGTTACCAATACTGCGGAATGTGCGCTGAGCTTAAGCAAGTTGTTAGAAGAAGAAGGCACGGTGGATGTACTAGTCAATAACGCAGGTATTACACGTGATAGCGTCTTTAAAAAGATGGATGCCGAAGCGTGGAAAGATGTGATTGAAACGAACTTAAACAGTTTGTTCAACGTGACTCAACCTTTGTTCGCTCCTATGTGTGAAAAGGGTAACTGCCGTGTCATCAACATCTCTTCCGTCAATGGTCTTAAAGGTCAATTTGGACAGACTAACTACTCAGCAGCGAAAGCTGGAATGATTGGTTTTTCTAAAGCTTTGGCTGCAGAAGGCGCTCGTAGCGGCGTAACCGTGAACGTGATTGCCCCTGGCTACACAGCAACTCCTATGGTTGAGCAAATGAAGCCTGAAGTACTGGATTCAATCAAGAACCAAATTCCGATGAAACGCTTAGCAACACCTGTTGAAATTGCAGATGCAGTGGGCTTTTTAGCGAGTGAATCTGGCGCGTACATTACAGGCGAAACATTGTCTGTGAATGGCGGCTTGTACATGCAGTAATTGGCGAAACTGAAGGGGTTGGAATGATGGAAAAAGTATTTATTGTTGCGGCTAAGCGCACTCCTATTGGTGCATTTACCGGGTCGCTAAAAAACGTATCTGCGGGTGAACTGGCTGGCGTTGCGATCAAAGGTGCACTTGAGTCTGTCGATCTTTCGTTAGATGCGATTGATGAAGTAATCGTCGGCAACGTGATTTCGGCAGGTCAAGGCATGGGGGTTGCTCGTCAGGCTTCCATCTATGCAGGGCTTCCTGAGGAAACACCAGCATACGGCGTGAACATGATTTGCGGCAGCGGAATGAAATCAGTGATGGACGCAGCGGCGCACATCAAAGCACAAGATGCTGAAGTGGTTATTGCTGCTGGCGTTGAAGTGATGTCACAAATTCCTTTTGTGGTACCAGCGAGCGTTCGTAATGGTCACAAAATGGGTGACATCTCAATGAAAGACTTACTGGTTGGTGATGGCTTAACCGATGCGTTTAATCACTACCACATGGGCATGACCGCTGAAAATATCGCGAACACGTTGAATATTTCGCGCCTAGCTCAAGATAACTATGCCTTAGAAAGCCAACAAAAAGCCGTTGCTGCGATAGAGGCGGGTAAGTTTAACGAGCAAATCGTGCCTGTAGAAGTTAAGCAGCGCAGACAAACCGTCACTTTTGATACCGATGAGTATCCGAAGTCAGACGCGACATTCGAAGGTCTGCAAAAGCTTCGTCCAGCTTTTGACCGTGAAGGGTCTGTTACGGCAGGTAACGCTTCGGGCATCAATGATGGCGCGAGTGCAATCATCTTAGCCTCAGAGAGTGCAGTAGCGAAATACGGACTGACACCACTGGTAGAGCTAACGAGCTACGCACAGTCTGGATTAGATCCAAAGATTATGGGTTTAGGCCCAGTAGAAGCCGTTTCTAAAACGCTTGATAAGGCGAATCTCACTCTAGAAGAAGTAGATTTGTTTGAATTGAATGAAGCGTTTGCAGCACAAGCTCTTGGCGTAATGTACCAATTGTCAGAGCAGCATGACTTACCGCTTGATGAGTTCAAGCCAAAGGTCAATGTGAATGGTGGTGCAATCGCGCTTGGCCATCCTTTAGGTGCTTCAGGCAATCGAATTATTGTTGCACTCATCCATGAAATGCTTGAACAGAAAACGACTTATGGCGTTGCTTCACTCTGTGTGGGTGGGGGAATGGGAACCGCTGTTTTGCTAAAAGGTATTGAAGGTTAGAGCCTGATATATCGGTAGCAAGCTTAAATATCGGATCAGCTTTTCAAAGCATCGCGAGTTAATCGATGAGCGTTGGCTGAAACGATAGTGACACAAATTTATTAAACTATGTATTCATCAGGAGTTACTTATGTACACGGATATTTTCAAAACAATTACTGACCAAACTGAAAAGCAATTTGAACCGTACTTAAAGTTCAACAAGTTGGTTGCAAAGAACGTCCAAACGATGACAGAACTGCAAATGAATGCAATGCAGACTTACACGAACATGGGTCTTGCGCAAATGAAAGCAGTGACTGAAATCAAAGACGTGACTAGCCTAACGGCGTTCAACAGCCAGCAACTAGCAGCGCTAACTCAATTGTCTCAACAGATGATGAGTGATAGCTCAAAAATGCAAGCTGCTGCAAAAGAGTTCAAAGAAGATGTTGAAACACTAACAACTGAAAACTTGAAAACAGTTACACCTGCATAAATAAAATCGCCATCGAGTCAGCACAGTGTTTACTGTGAGGCTCGGTGGCGATTTTCCGATTATTGGAGTCATGTTATGTTTCAACACTTCTTTTCGGACTACCTTGTTAAACTTCAACAAACAAACCAGCAATGGTGGGAAAACTTTGAACAAAACAAGGAAGCCGCGCAATCTCCCCTAAATCAAGCGATGCAAGAGTTGAATTTTGATGATGCGTCAAAAATCTTCGAGCAAGCCGCTAACCAACCCGCCGTTCTCCTTCAGTTACAATCCCAGTGGTGGGAACAGCAACTTAAGATTTGGCAAAATGCCGCACTGATGGGTAATACCGAAAGCGTCATTACTGAAGAGCGCAGTGATAAACGCTTTATTGATGAAGCGTGGAAAAATGACCCGTTTTACAGCTTTATCAAGCAGTCTTATTTGTTATTCAGCAAAAGCTATATAGACACCATTAATTCAATCGAAGGCATAGACGAGAAAACCAAGGAACGTGTGGCGTTCTTTTCACGTCAGGCTATCAATGCTCTTTCTCCTAGTAACTTCATTGCGACTAACCCAGAGTTGATGAAGCTAACGCTTGAGCGCAATGGTGAGAACTTGCTAGATGGGCTAGAGCAGCTACAAGCTGACGTTGAAGCGAGCGCGGATATCCTCAAGATCCGTATGACCAACAATAATGCCTTCCGATTAGGTGTTGATGTTGCGAACACGGAAGGTGATGTCGTTTTTCAAAATGATCTGTTCGAGCTTATTCAATACTACCCAAAAACACCTCAGGTGAACGCCACGCCTTTGTTGATCGTTCCTCCATTCATCAATAAGTACTACATTCTCGACCTTCGTGAAAAGAACTCAATGGTTCGTTGGTTGCTTGAGCAAGGGCACAGCGTCTTCATGATGTCTTGGCGCAACCCAGGTGAAGCGCAAAAAGACTTAGAGTTCGGTGACTATGTCACGGAAGGCGTAGCGAAAGCCGTGACGGCAATTGAAGATATCACGGGTAAAGAGCAAATCAATGCTGCAGGTTACTGCATTGGTGGTACTGTTCTCGCTTCAACGGTCGCTTACTATGCTGCTAAAAGAATGAAGAAACGCATTAAAACTGCGACCTTTTTTACGACTCTATTAGACTTCTCTCAGCCGGGAGAGGTTGGCGCATATATCAATGAAACGATCATTAACGCCATTGAGAAACAGAACGATGCTAAAGGATTCATGGATGGTCGTTCATTAAGCGTGACATTCAGTTTGCTTCGTGAAAACAGCCTGTACTGGAACTACTACATTGATAACTACCTAAAAGGCAGCAGCCCAATGGAGTTTGATCTGTTGTACTGGAACAGTGACAGCACTAACGTTGCAGCTAAATGCCATAATTTCTTGCTGCGTGAGCTTTACCTTGAGAATAAACTTGTTCAAGACAAAGGCGTGAAAGTAGGCGGTGTCTGGATTGATCTCAATAAGATAAAAATACCAAGCTACTTCATTTCAGCGAAAGAAGATCATATCGCGCTTTGGCAGGGGACTTACCGTGGTGCCTTGAATACCGGTGGCAACAAGACGTTCGTGCTTGGTGAATCTGGTCATATCGCGGGTATTGTTAACCATCCAGATAAGAAGAAGTACGGGTTCTGGCTGAATGACAACCTAGACGACTCGGCGGATGAGTGGCTAACTAATGCGACTCATAATGAGGGGTCTTGGTGGACACACTGGAATCAGTGGCTACAAGGTTTTGAAACTGACGAAAAAATCGAACCTTTCAATCAAGGCTCAGAGCTTAATCCTGTGATTGGCAAAGCGCCAGGCAACTATGTAAAACAGGTGCTGCCGATTGTCGATCAAGAGCAGGTTGATAAAGAGACCGCAGAGAAAGAAGCGCCAGAAAACGAAGCTTAGGGCGTTAAGTCACATTCAATTATAAAGATACACAACGTCAGATAATAAAAAAGCCACTGAAATCAGTGGCTTTTTCGTATCAACTCATATCAGAATTATCTGGTAGAAGTTGATGGAATCTCGATTGTTAATCGATTTCTTTGTCTTTACCCATAGATAAAATCCAAAGAGATACGGCTGCAACACCTGCAAAGCCACCAAGAATGATAACTGGCATAGCGCTGTAACCTAGGATGTGCCAAATTACGCTTTCTAAAGTACTCATTCAATCGCTCCTTATTGCCAGCCTTCAACGCCGTGCATGTCTGGTAGTTTGTGTGCAATACCTTTGTGACAGTCTACACACGTTTTTTCACCAGAAGCTAGCGCAGTCGAGTGTTGTTTCGCACTACGGGGGCTCTGCTCTGAGAAGTCCATGTAATCGAACTGGTGACAGTTACGACACTCAAGTGAATCGTTCTTCTTCAATCGAGCCCATTCGCGTTCCGCTAGGTGAGCACGACGTGCTTTGAACTTTTCTTCAGTATTGATGGTTTTCGCAATAAAGTGTGCGTATAGCTCTTTAGATGCTTGAACCTTACGAACAATTTTATCTGTCCATTCATGAGGAACGTGACAGTCTGAACAGATAGCACGAACACCAGAACGGTTAGAGTAGTGAATTGTCTCTTGGATTTCAGCAACGATAGGTGCGTGACAGCCAGAACAGAATTCTTCCGTGTTGGTTGCCTCCATACCCGTGTTGAATGCACCCCAGAACAAAAGACCACCCGAGAAACCCAAGAACAAAACAACGCCTACGGCTGCTTTGCTTGGTGTCGCAAGTCTTTTCCAAAACGCTTTAAGTAATTTTATCATATATAGCCTCTCTTACAGTCCGGCTACGATTAACGCAGTGAATCTACAGGTTTGAACTCGTTCTCAACTAGTGGCTTAGCATTAGCTTGAGGTACGTGACACTGTAGACAGAAGTAACGACGAGGTGATACGTCTGCAAGTACCGCATCTTCACGGTTCATGTAGTGAGTTACACTCACTTTAGTAGCACCCATTTCTTTTGCGTTTTTCCAGCTGTGGCAAGAAAGACACTTGTTAGCGTTAAGAGAAACTTCATAGCTACGAATAGTATGAGGCACTAGAGGTGGTTGGTATACGTAGTCACTCTCAAGTACTTGGTCACGAGGGAACTTTTTGAAGTCATCTGCTGCGCGAGTTGCTTCAAGTTCACTTGCACCACGTAGAGATTCTACGCCACCAATGCCGCCTGGGTTATCCAGTTCAGCTTCAGCTTGAACTGCACCAGCTAGCAAAAGACCAGCTGATAGTAGGGCAGTAATCAGTTTTTTCATGGTTAATTTCTCCGCCTAAAGGCTAATTCTTTGAGTGGACTACTTCTTTCAAAAAGTAACGAAAAAAGCAGTCGCAATATTAAAAACGTCAGATCTACGAGCTAAGTGGTAAGAACATATTGTCCTTAAGCGACCTTAGTGATCTTAACTGGACACTTCTTGTAATCCGTCTGTTTAGACAGAGGATCCGTTGCATCCAAGATCAACTTGTTGATCAGAATTCTTGCATCAAAGAATGGTACGAATACCAAGCCTTGTGGTGGACGGTTACGACCACGAGTTTCAACACGAACGCGTACTTCACCACGTTTGTTTTCGATAAGAACTTCATCACCACGGCGAAGACCACGAGCTTTAGCATCAGCAGGGTGGATGTAACAAAGTGCATCCGGTACTGCTTTGTAAAGTTCTGGTACACGACGAGTCATAGTACCTGTGTGCCAGTGCTCAAGAACACGACCTGTACATAGCCACATATCGTATTCATCGTTTGGTACTTCAGGTGGCGCTTCGTATGGTGCATTGATGATCAGTGCTTTACCATCTGGTTTGCCGTAGAAGTCCCAATCAGAACCTTTCTTAGCATATGGATCTGAACCTTCTTTAAAGCGCCATAGTGTCTCTTTACCGTCAACAACAGGCCAACGTAGACCACGAACTTGGTGGTAGCGATCGTATGGTGCTAAATCGTGACCGTGGCCGCGACCAAAGGCTGCGTATTCTTCGAATAGACCTTTTTGAACGTAGAAACCTTGAGCTTGTGCATCGTCGTTAAGCTCTTGAGCTTCAGACAGTGGGAATGCATCAACGTTGCCGTTTTTGTAAAGCACGTCGTACATGGTTTTGCCACGGTACTCAGGCATTTTCGCAACCAGTTCTTCACCCCAAACTTCTTCAATAGTGAAGCGCTTAGAGAATTCCATGATTTGCCATAGGTCAGACTTAGCTTCACCTACAGTTTTCACTTGTTGGTACCATGCTTGTGTACGACGCTCTGCGTTACCGTAAGCGCCTTCTTTCTCAATCCACATTGCTGTTGGAAGGATGAGGTCAGCCGCTTGAGCTGTTGCCGTTGGGTACGGGTCAGAACATACAATGAAGTTATCTGGGTTACGGTAACCTGGCAGACGTTCAGTGTTGATGTTTGGACCCGCTTGCATGTTGTTGTTACACATTACCCAGTAAGCGTTGATTTTACCGTCTTTCAACATACGGTCTTGAAGAACAGCGTGAGCGCCGGGTACCGGTGGAATGGTGCCTTCTGGAAGTTTCCAGATATCTTCTGCAATTTTACGGTGTTTAGGGTTAGCAACCACCATATCGGCAGGTAAACGGTGAGCGAATGTACCAACTTCACGCGCTGTACCACACGCTGACGGTTGGCCAGTTAGTGAGAATGGGCTGTTACCTGGAGTAGAAATCTTACCTGTAAGAAGGTGGATGTTGTACACAAGGCTGTTCATCCATACGCCACGAGTATGTTGGTTCATACCCATAGTCCAAAGTGACATTACTTTGATGTTTGGATCGGCATATTGCTTAGCCAGCTTGATAAGGTCTTCTTGAGATACACCTGACATTTCAGACGCTTTCTCAACTGTGTATTCAGCAACAGACGCTTTGTAGTCTTCGAAAGAGATAGCAGTCATTTCGCCTGAGTTAGGGTTTGCGGCTGCTTTCTGTAGTGGATCATCGTCACGCAGACCGTAACCGATGTCTGTCGTTGCTTGCTTGAAGTTCGTGTGCTTGTTCACGAAGTCCCAGTTAACGGCATCGTTTTGAATGATGTAGTTAGCAATGAAGTTAGCAATTGCTAGATCTGATTGAGGTTCGAAGATGTAACCCGTGTCTGCAAGCTCGAAAGAACGGTGGTAGTAAGTAGACAGTACGTTTACTTTAACGTGTGGGTGGCTTAGACGACGGTCTGTAATACGAGTCCATAGTACTGGGTGCATTTCTGCCATGTTTGAACCCCACAGTACGAATGCGTCTGCGTGTTCAAAGTCATCGTAACAACCCATTGGCTCATCAATACCGAAAGTGCGCATGAAGCCTACTACAGCAGAAGCCATACAGTGACGAGCGTTTGGATCTATGTTGTTTGAACGGAAACCCGCTTTCATCATCTTAACGGCTGCGTAGCCTTCCATTACTGTCCATTGGCCTGAACCGAACATACCAACACCTGTTGGACCGTTCTTCTTCAGTGAAGCTTTCCATTTCTCAGCCATCACGTCGAACGCTTTGTCCCAAGATACGGGTGCGAAATCACCATCTTTATGGAACTCACCGTCTTTCATGCGAAGTAGAGGAGTCTCAAGACGGTCTTTACCGTACATGATTTTTGAAAGGAAGTAGCCTTTAATACAGTTAAGGCCTTTGTTTACAGGAGCTTCTGGATCGCCTTGAGTCGCAACCACTTTACCGTTTTGAGTACCTACTAGTACTGAACAGCCCGTACCACAAAAACGACAAGGCGCTTTATCCCACGTGATTTTTGTTTGATCAGAGCTAGCAATCAGGTTGGTTGCTGTTGCCGGTAGAGTTACACCTGCAACGGCTGCCGCTGATGCAGCTGCGTTTGCTTTCACAAACGCACGTCTTGTCATTTTCATACTTCACCCTCAAGTTGAGAATTGTTGCTTCCAGTTTCTAAATCCGTTTCGTCGAGTCCAGTTTCGATTTGGTGATAAACCAAAGCTGTCCCCAAAACGTTCTTAATGTTGTTTATTGATTCGATGGTGTCCGTTACAAAACCTTGGTTTTCAGTTTCTAGGACCACGATGATTTTGCCTTCAGGGCTATCTCCGTAGATTTCAGCGTTATCGAATTGCTCGATCTCCGCTTTGATCTCATTTAGATGCTCAGGGCTCACATGCACGACTAAACTTGATATATGCACTTCATTTAGTGCCATAAATTGCTCTCGTTATTTTTGTTTTATGCATTACTCACAAGAATAGCCGAAGTAGGGCAAATTGCTACGCAGGCGCCACAACCGCTACACTCATCTAACTTGATTTTTGGTAGAGCAACACTGCCTGCTCTAAGTTGAAATTGAATGGCCATAGGTTCACACATGTCACCACAGCTTCGGCATTCAACATTTTGTTGCGCTAAACACTTATCAGAGATTTGTGCTTTTGCTTGCCAAGGCTCTCCTTGCTTTGGCTTAAAAATGGGTTCGGGACAAACATCTGCACATTGATAGCAGAACGTACACTCATCAATAGAGAAATCTACAGTGGGAAAACCACCATCGCCTACAATGATTATCTTAGTCTCACAACTCTCGATGCATTTACCGCAGCGAGTACAGTCATCTGTAAAGCTTTCTAGGCTGTCAATCCAAGGCAAACGAATCTGGCTTGAGTCAACTTTTCGTCTAGAAAAAAGACGGCGTTTTGATAGATCTACCACTAGATACCTATAGATGTTACTAAGATGTTGTAATTGTAGGTCATTATTCTATTAATATCTTGTAATGAGTCCTCACAAGTAGTGTAGTTTTAGAAACAATTGTATAAATACCCCCTAAGGGCTAATTGGGGGCATATATTGTCTTAGATCAATAAATTACGGAGCGAGTGATCACATATTGAATGGAGCTATGATTTTTGATGTGTGACAATACGATATCGCTGGCAAGTCATTTATCAATAGGAAGGCACTTTTGCTTATAAAACCGGTTTCATCTGTAACAAGTACGATAGCAAAATCTTTGCTCTCTATACTGCTGTTGTCGGTTGCTACGACTGGCTTTGCCATCTTTACTTTGGCTTCAAGTTTGAATGATGCGGAAGCGGTTAACGTGGCCGGTTCAATGCGAATGCAAAGCTACCGTTTAGCCCATGATATTCAAATAGAATCTGTCGATTATGAATCTCATATTCGTGAATTCGAAAGTTCTCTTTACTCGCCATCCATGACCAATTTGGTCAGTTGGAATGTTCCGACAGACATCACAGAAGATTACTATTTAATTATCGGCCGTTGGCATGAGCTAAAACAGGTCTTGAATAGCGAAGAGCGCGATCACTACTTGGTGTTGGTTGAAAACTTCGTGGCTGAAATCGATGGATTTGTTTTTAAACTGCAAGAATTCTCAGAAGACAAATTGATTAAACTGGCGTGGGCTGGTGGTATCGGTTTGGGCGGAATTCTCGTCATATCTCTTTTTGTTGTTCATTTTGTACGTAAACAGGTTGTTAAACCGCTACATGCTCTTGTCGGTGCGAGCCAAAGAATCAAAAACAGCGACTTCGAGGTAGAACTCAAGGTGACCAGTAACAACGAAATGGGCATTTTGACCAAAACCTTCAACTCGATGGCCAAAGATTTAGGCGTGCTTTATCGAAACCTTGAAGATGTGGTGGATGCAAAGACGATTGAGCTGCAAAATGCGAACCAGTCGCTGCAGGCACTTTATAACTCGTCACAAGAGCTCACGGTGACGCGTATTGCTCCTGAAAACTTCCGAGCTATCTTGCAGCATCTCGTGAGCTTGGAAGGGATTGGATCACTGAGGCTCGAGATTGTCGATAACTCAGGCCGTTCATTGATTATGGATGAAGGTTACGATTCGAATTTAGACTACGAAAAGTTTGAGATGAAACTCGACGATAACGAACTTATTCTCGGCTATTTATACTGTTCATATCACCACGGGCACTCAACTAAAGCTCTGATCGAAAGCTTCATTCAACTGCTATCGAGAGCGATCTACTACAATCGTGCTCAAAAGAAAGCTGAACAGCTTATTATCATGGAAGAGCGTGCCACGATTGCACGTGAACTCCACGATTCATTGGCTCAATCACTGTCGTACTTGAAAATTCAAGTTACACTATTAAAGCGTGTGATTGGCAAACTGCCAGAGCAACAGCACCGAGAGCAATCTGAACAAATCGCGTCTGAGATCGGAAACGGCTTAGCCGACGCTTATACCCAGTTAAGAGAGCTACTCACCACATTTAGGTTGACCATTAAAGAGGGCAACTTTGGAGACGCCTTAAGTACCATGCTTGAGGCGCTCAGCGAGAGAACCGATGCGAAGATTAACCTCACTAATAATCTCTCATCGATCGAGCTTGATGCGCATAGTCAGGTTCACTTGCTTCAATTGATTCGTGAAGCAACAATAAATGCAATAAAACACGCCAATGCCGACTTGATAGATGTATGCTGTATCGATGAGGACGGTGAAGTATTAGTCGTGATAAAAGATAATGGAGATGGCTTTGACTCAAGTAGTTCCAAGGTGAACCACTACGGGATGAGCATTATGCAGGAGCGTGCGGCAAGACTGAATGGCGACTTGACGATTGAAGCGGCGCAAGGTGAAGGCTGTACAGTCATATTGAAATATAAAAGTTTGAAGGAAGTTAAAGTTGACGATTTGTAAAGTAATGCTGGTTGATGATCATCCATTGATGCGCAGAGGTATAAGCCAATTACTGAGCTTTGAAGACGAATTCGAAGTGATTGCAGAAGCAAGTAACGGCACTGAAGCGGTTGCTCTTGCTCATGAAGAAGAACCTGATTTGATCCTTTTGGATCTCAATATGAAGGGCATGTCTGGTTTAGATACCTTGAAAGCACTTCGCACTGACGGTTCTAGCGCAAACATTGTTATTCTAACGGTTTCTGATAGCCCTGCAGACATTGAAGCGATTGTAAAAGCAGGCGCTGATGGCTACTTGTTGAAAGACACTGAACCCGATGAGTTAATTGAACTGCTTAAGCAAGCACACAGCGGTGACAAGGCTTACAGCAGTGTGGTTGCTCGTTACCTAAATGATGCTGGAAGCCGCAATGATATCTTCGAACAACTGACTGAACGTGAAATGCAGATCCTTCAAGAAGTCGCGAAAGGTTACCGTAATAAGCAGATCGCCGATCACCTGTTTATTTCTGAATCGACAGTTAAGGTACATATGAAAAGCTTGTTGAAAAAGCTGCAAGTGCCTTCCCGTACCGCTGCA
This sequence comes from Vibrio sp. 10N.286.52.F8, assembly GCF_041468745.1. Taxonomy (NCBI): domain Bacteria; kingdom Pseudomonadati; phylum Pseudomonadota; class Gammaproteobacteria; order Vibrionales; family Vibrionaceae; genus Vibrio; species Vibrio sp. 10N.286.52.F8. The sequence continues at coordinate 70,256 of NZ_JBFRJF010000015.1, read as the reverse complement.
ACGGTTCTGTATCTAGAACGCTATGGTGAAATGAAGTAGGGCTTGTTCCTTTGAGATAACACTATTTCAAGCCTGACTGTTTATACATTTTGTACATGTCTCGATAGTTTTAACGATGTTGAGAAAGTGACATTAAAAAAGGCGCTGAACTTATTAAGTTCAGCGCCTTTTTGTTTACGCATTTTATATTCAGTATTGGTGTTCGTTTGTTCTTCGTTCTTTGAGATTAGAAACTTAAGGCTTACGCCGACATTGGAACCAATACAAGCGTACCGAAGATAACCGTAATAAGACCACAGATTACGGGTACAGACGTACGTTTTACGACTTCAAATGGGCTGATTTTACCCATACCAGAAGTCGCTACGATTACGCCAGATACTGGTGAAATTGTACGACCTAGGTTCGATGCTTGAAGCATTGGGATGATTAGGAACGCTGGGTTCAAGCCCATTTTCGCCGCTAATGATGGAGCCAGTTCTACGAATGCATAGAAAGGTGCATTACCTGAACCTGTCGCAATTGCCGCAGCAACCGTTAGACCTGTGAGGATAAGCATCAATGCGATGCCGCCTGCGCCTGCAGATTCGGCAAGACCGATTAGGTTATCAATTGCACCGATAGACATTAGACCTTGAGCAAATACGCCCGCCGCAACCAACAGCATTACCACGCCTTTGAACGCGTCAGCCATGCCTTGGTAGCAAGAGTCTAGATCTTCTAGTGTTTTCTCGCCGTCAAACTTCTTAACAACGTAATCGATAACTGCGCCTACGAAGATAGAACCTACCACAATAGTGTAGATATCAAGTGAAAGCCCTGGAATCGTACGACCGTTGAATAGGAAAACGCCGATGATAGGTAGGAATGGAAGTGCAGCGTAGAAAGCCGGCGCCGTTGTTTCGATTTCAGAAACGTCTACTTTTTCCATTGGTGTGTTTTCTTTCTTATCTAGGTATTTGTTCCAGAAGAAAGCCGCACCCGCCATCACGATGATCGCACAGATAGAAACAGGCAGTACCGTTTGAACAGCAAACACATCAAGAGACATGCCTGATTTTTCTGCCGCGATAACCACATCACCAGACGTTGGTGAAAGAATGATGGCTGCAGGTGACGCACAAACTGCAACTGCCGCTGGGCGAGAAATACCCATTGCCGTCATCATTGGGAATAGGGTTGCCATCAATAGCACACCAAGACCCGTTGCAGAACTTACTGCTAGAGACATCAGACACGCTACGATGTAAGCCGCAACAAGAAGTACATAGGGAGATTTGATCGCAGCAAGCGGTTTAGAGAACTGTTTCACTACCACGTTGTTAGCACCAATGTGCGTCATGTAAGAAGCAAAACCACAAAGAAGCATGATTTGCATGCCTAGGCCGCCCCCGCGGTACTGAAGCATGTATTTAACAAATTCTAGTGAGTCGGTAACCATGTTACCTGTTGAAGCTACCTTAGCTGGTAAGACTGTGTGACCAATAAGGCCGGTGATAAGAAGTAGGGCAAGGCCAGCAGTTAGTAATACACCCGCCGCTTTATAGCCTTTTACAATAAAGTAACCAACAGCAATAGTAATCACTAATCCGATCAAGAGCTCTAACATAGAAATCTCCACAAAGTTTAAAAAATATAAGAAAGTGTTTCAGAATATGACAATGAATGTACAGAAAACTGCACTGTGGCACGAGGCATAGTTGAGGTTGATATGATCTAAGACAAACATTTTTTTCGATGTTAATTGTGGTTGTAAATCGTGAATAACTACTGTTGTTTAGATGTTAATAAACAAATTTTGTGGCTTGTTAGAATATAACTTGGATCACCTTTGGTTGTTCTATTTGCATATGGTGGTGTTATTTTATAAATCGCGAGTATTTTTTGTACTTTGGAAGGAAACGTGTAACGAAGTGGGTATTTATCGGAGTAAAGAGGTGAGAATCTTAGCTTTTAAGCTTACTTACATTTAAAGATTACTTATGTTTAACGCCTACTTACTTCCCATAAGTAAGCGCTAAAACACAAGTTATAATAAGGCGATTCTTCAGCTTCTTCGTTTAACTCAGAACCTTCATTTAATACGACTTCGTCCTCGAGTACCACTTCTTCAACTTCTTCTGCGAATAGGGGCATAGAGAAAGCGATTAGAACTAAAGGTAGCTTTGGTAGGAATCGTGTGTATGAAATTGTATTTGCTAATGGGTGCGATGTTCGTGAGATAGTGTGTTTCGACATAATGGTTTTGTATATAAAGTGATTTAACACGACGAACTAAGTGTTAGTCTGATGAGTAGACAGTGATCGAATCGAACCGTTGGCATTGTCGGCGCAGGTTCCATCGCAATCGACTCCCAATTCATTTTTGGGGTCGGAATGGTATGCACGGATTGGATTAAGTGGAGGTGCTGATTGAATAAGCTCACTTCACTTACAGCGTCCTCAAGTTGTTTGGTATTCATCTACATTCCTGTCGACTGTTGTTCTTGTAATTTGGCGCTTAGTTTATGGTCAAAGCGCCAGAACAGTATTTAAATGAATGTGAATGATCTTTCGTGAGGTTACTTGATATTGGTTTAGGAATATTTGGGTAGGAAAGTTGGTTTTATGATTGAGTTAACAGCATAGAAACACAGAGAACAAGGCGCTCTCTGTGTTGGTCATTTTGCTATTATCGAAACTCGCTGATGAGCATTATCTCTGGCGTCTTGCGACCAAAGTGAATCGGTAATCGTTAGACGTGAAGTAGTTGCGGCTGTATTCAAATACAGTGTTATTGGCGAGGTAACCGCGAGTACGTTTTTCAATGATAGGCTGAGCTGGGTCAATACCTAACTGTTTAGCAACGTCTTCAGGCGGAAGAATCGGTACCAATTCCTGCTCACTTCGATCAATCACCATGCCTTTGGTGTTCTCAATAAAGTCGTATTTTGATGTCTGCATCACTTGATAGGTGAGATCTGGGAATAGAGCAACAGGTAACCAAGTTTCTTCAACCGTGATTGGATTGTTGTCTATGAAACGAACACGTTTTACGTAGAAAACCAATTCGCCTTCTTTGATATCTAAATGTTCAGACATCGCCAAAGAACACGGCTTCATTTCGAAGGCCAGAACTTCACTGTGTGTAACCACATCCAAATGCGCCCACTTTTCTTGAAAGCTCGACTGTTTGTAGATGTCGTAATTGATCTTGTTCTCTTTTACGTAAGTGCCGCTGCCTTGAACGCTTTCAAGCTCATCGTTTTCGATCAGTAGTTTCAGTGCTTGCCTAACCGTTACGCGGCTTACCGAGAATACTTCACGCAATTGCGCTTCCGTTGGGAGTGCTTCTCCAACTTTATATTCTCCAGAACTGATCTTTTCTCTTATTGCATCGGCGATTTGGCGATACATAGGGAGTCTTGCCATTTTTGCCTCATTTGTGCGCTAGGACAACTAGACTTTGATTAACAACCTGTACCTTAAATACGTAAATTTGCTCTATATAAGCTTTGCTTTAAAGGTTAGTGTGAGCATCGTATCGGCGTTTTGTAGTACATATAATACAAATTAAACGATACATAACAAGCTTTCTTAAAGGATTTACCAATACAGTTTTAAATACAAATTAAATACAAATATGTATTGGTGAGATCGTGATCACGGATTAAATGTCTTGAGGTTGTATTATTCATCTCGTCGACAGGGACGACTGTCGTACTAATCTGTGACTATGGGACAAAGGTTATGAAACTTACTACTCTAACGAATAAGTCGCTCGTAAATCTGCAAACTACGTTTAGCAGTCGAGAAGAAGCGATTTACGCACTTGCTGACCAACTGAATCAGCAAGGCAAACTGCACAACAAACAAGAGTATCTTGATGCAGTATTTGCTCGTGAAGAGCAAGGCCCGACAGCGCTTGGCGAAGGCCTAGCAGTACCGCACGGCAAGACTGACGCGGTTAAAGAAGCTGGTTTCGCTGTTGCAACATTGAAAGAAGACATGAAATGGAAAGGCCTAGATGAAGACGAAGATGTGAATCTTATCTTCCTAATTGCCATCCCAAATGCAGAAGCGGGTTCTACCCACATGCACCTGCTGACCGAACTGACAACCACATTGGTTGATGACGATGTTCGTGAAGCAGTATTAAAAGCAACAACCGCTGAAGAAATCTTTGCGCTTCTTGATAGCGACAATCAACAAGAAGAAAAACAAGACAACTTAGATACAAATGCGCCGGCAATTGTATGTGTTACTGCTTGCCCAGCAGGCATTGCTCACACCTATATGGCGGCTGAGTACCTAGAAAAAGCGGGAAAAAAGCTTGGCTACAAGGTTCATGTTGAAAAGCAGGGCGCAAACGGTATTGAAGATCGCTTAACTGCGGAACAACTTAACAATGCTGTGGCGTGTGTTTTTGCTGCTGAAGTTGCGATTAAAGAATCTGAGCGCTTTAACGGCATTCCTCGTGTTGAAACACCAGTTGCAGAACCGATTAAACACGGTGAGCGCATTCTTAATGAAGCGATTGAAGAGTCGAAAAAAGGTAATGGTGCAGAACGCACAGTGGCTACTGACAACAAGCCTAAAAAGTTGCCATTGAAAACTGAGCTTAAACAAGCACTGCTTTCTGGTATTTCTTACGCAGTTCCTCTGATCGTTGCTGGTGGTACTGTTCTTGCGGTTGCTGTTCTTATCGCACAAATTTTTGACCTGCAAGATCTTTACGCAACAAAAGATTCTTGGCTATGGATGTATCGCAAACTAGGTGGCGGCCTACTGGGTACATTGATGGTGCCAGTACTGGCGGCTTACACAGCTTATTCACTAGCAGACAAGCCCGCACTTGGCCCTGGTTTTGCCGCAGGTATTGCAGCAAACATCATTGGCTCTGGTTTCCTAGGCGGTGTTGTTGGTGGTTTGATTGCTGGTTATGTGATGCGTTGGGTAAAAGAGCATGTTCGCTTAGGTCCTGCGTTTAACGGATTCCTTACTTTCTACCTTTACCCTGTGATTGGTACTTTGGTAGCGGGTAGCTTGATGCTATTTGTTATCGGTAAACCGGTAGCGTTCCTAAACCAAGGTCTAACGGATTGGTTGAACGGTATGTCAGGCACCAATGCGCTGTTATTGGGTGCGATTCTTGGTCTGTTTGTATCATTCGACCTAGGTGGTCCGGTAAACAAAGCTGCTTACGCATTCTGTTTAGGTGCAATGGCAAACGGTGTTTATGGTCCTTACGCAATCTTTGGCTCAGTAAAAATGGTATCGGCGTTCACGGTAACGGCTTCTACCATGATTGCTCCACGCTTATTCAAAGACTTTGAGATTGAAACCGGTAAATCTACATGGCTACTTGGTCTTGCGGGTATTACTGAAGGTGCAATCCCAATGGCGATTGAAGATCCAATCCGTGTAATCGGCTCATTCTTACTAGGCTCTGTAGTAACAGGTGCAATGGTGGGTGCGGCAGGTATTGGTCTATCCACTCCGGGCGCAGGTATCTTCTCTATCTTCTTGTTACACGATTCTGGTTTGGGCGCATTCTCTGCTGCTGCAATCTGGTTCGGTGCTGCGATTGTCGGCACAGTGATTTCAACCATTACTCTTCTGATGTGGCGTGGTCACGCTGTAAAAAAGGGTAAGTTTGAAGCAAGTACTGCAACACAGAACTAACTGAATTTTGAGTTAGCTCCTAACTCACTGCGAAATCAATATATAAAAAATAACAAACAACTGGCTGTCCTAAATACCTGTGCTCCTAACGGTTTTATTCACACAGATTCTGGGCGTGGTTTTCTGCACCCTAAATTTAGTGGCAGCCAATTTTAACCCCTTGAAAAAATTTAATTTAGTCGTATTTGGGTTCGAACTTTAGTTTTACTCGAAGCGACACATTTAGGTAAATGATTATGACTACATCACGCGTACACATTACTCCTCACATGCACTGGGATCGTGAATGGTATTTCACAACAGAAGAGTCTCGTATTCTTCTTGTGAACAACATGGAAGAAATCATGAACCGTCTGGAAAGCGATCCAGAATACAAATACTACGTTCTAGATGGTCAAACCGCCGTTCTAGAAGATTACTTTGCAATAAAACCAGAAAACACAGAACGCGTAAAAGCATTGGTTGAAGCGGGCAAGCTTATTATTGGCCCTTGGTATTCTCAAACCGACACAATGCAAGTTTCTGGTGAGTCAATTGTACGTAACATGATGTATGGCATTCGTGACTGCATGAAGTTTGGCGATGCAATGAAGATTGGTTACCTACCAGATTCATTCAGCATGAGCTCGCAGCTGCCGATGATCTACAACGGTTTCGACATCACGCGTGCAATGTTCTGGCGTGGTTGTTCAGAGCGTCATGGCACCAACAAAACAGAATTCTTATGGCAGTCTAATGACGGCAGTGAAGTGACGGCACAAGTGCTTCCGCTAGGTTACGCGATTGGTAAATACCTTCCACAAGACGAAGAAGGCTTGCGTGCTCGTTTAGATAAGTACTTCCCAGTGCTAGAAAAGCCATCGGTGACTAAAGATATCTTGCTACCGAACGGCCACGACCAAATGCCGATTCAAAAAGACATCTTTGAAGTAATGGACAAGCTTCGCGAAATCTACCCAGATCGTGAATTCTCAATGAGCCGTTACGAAGAAGTGTTCGAGAAAGTAGAAGCGGCGCGCGACCAACTCGACACAATTAAAGGCGAGTTCAACGACGGTAAATACATGCGTGTTCACCGTACGATCTCTTCTACGCGTATGGACATCAAACTGATCCACGCAGAAATCGAAAACAAGATTGTAAACATCTTAGAACCGCTAGCGTCTATCGCTTGGACATTAGGTTTTGAATACCACCACGGTTTGATTGAGAAAATGTGGAAAGAGAGCATGAAGAACCACGCTCATGACTCTATTGGTTGCTGTTGTTCAGACAAGGTACACGCTGAAATCTTAAACCGTTACATCCTTGCTGACGACATGGCGACCAACCTGATTCACTTCTACAAGCGTAAGATTGTTGACCACATGCCAGATCGCGAAGGTTGCGACAAACTGGCGATGTTCAACCTTTCTCCATACGAGCGTGAAGAAGTGGTTAACACCACTATCACTATCCGTGCTCAAGAGTTCTCTATCTTTGATGAAAACGAAAACCTAGTTGAGTACTTCATCCAAGACAAGCGCCAAATTGACCCGGGTAAAGTAGACCGTCAAATCGTTCACTACGGTAACTACGACCCGTTCATGGAGTTTGATATTCAAATCAAACGCATTGTGCCAGCGATGGGCTTCACCACGTTACACATCCAAGGTAACGAGAAGGGTGCAGTAAAAGTTGCAGAACAAAAAGACTACTTACTAGAGAACGAGTACTACCGAATCAATGTAAACGACAACGGTACTCTGACTATTTTCGATAAAGAGACAGAGCAAGTATTCGACCAAGTACTTCGTTTGGAAGACGGTTCTGATGACGGTGATGAGTACGATTACTCTCCATCTCGTCAAGAATGGTTACTGTACTCAGATGAATTCCCGGTAGAAACATCAATTGCCCACCAAGGCTTCCAATCGGTAGCGAACATCGCTTTCCGAATGAACGTACCTGCAAACCTTGCAGAGCGTGAAGAACGCACGGGTCAAAACGGATTCGTTGAAGCGCAATGCCAAGTGGTATTGAAGCAAGGTTCTCGCCGCATCGAAGTACGCATGGAGCTAGACAACCAAGCCGACGACCACCGTGTACGTGTGCTAGTACCAACGCCATTCGTTTCTGAAACTGTGGTTGCAGATAACCAGTTCGGTTGTATTACTCGACCAACCAATGACCCTGCTATGGCGGTTTGGGAAGAAGAAAAGTGGAAAGAAGCACCAGTTCCTGTGTATCAGTTAATGAACTTTGCAGCGTTAGAAAACGGCAAAGCGGGTATGGCGATCATGTCGAATGGTCTGCGTGAATTTGAAGTGATTGCATCCCAAGGTGGCGAGAATAGAGATACCTTCGCACTGACACTATTCCGCGGTATTGGCGTATTAGGCAAAGAAGAGCTATTGCTTCGTCCGGGCCGTCCATCAGGCATCAAGATCCCGACCCCTGATTCGCAAGTGCGCGGTAAGTTAGTGTGTGAATTCACGTTGTGCGGTTTCTCTGGTAACCATATTGACGCGAACATCATGGCGCAAGCACGTGACAATGTCACTCAAATCGAATGCTACAACAAGATCCCTTACAACGCGATGAAGCTCAACGTGGGTGAGCAGAACCTACCTATGAGTTTTAGCCTTCTGTCTAAGCAACAATCAGGCGCGGTGTTGAGTGTGCTGAAGAAAGCGGAAGACGAAGATGCACTGATCATGCGTGTCTACAACCCGGCAGAATCGGGTTCAGTATCGGATTCAATCTCTTTTACTCAAGCGGTTTTAAGCTGGAAAGAGACAAGCATGGACGAGCGCGTACGCGAAGGTGATGTAGCATCTGAAGAGTTCGGCCAGATAGCACCTTGCCAAGCAAAAACATTCCAAATCAAATTCTAATTTCGATAACCCGCTCACCTTGGTGGGCGGGAATGGTGAACGACAATGAAAATTGTAATTGCCCCTGATTCATTTAAAGAATCACTCGACGCTCATCAAGTTGCGTCTTGCATTGAGCGTGGATTTGCCGATGTTTTCCCTTACGCAGAGTTTGTGAAAATGCCACTCGCCGATGGCGGAGAAGGCACGGTAGACGTGTTGCTAGAGGCGCTCAATGGTAAGAAGCAACGGCTGCACACGACGGATCCAATCGGGCGTGAATGTACGGCTTATTGGGCTTCGTTGGAACAGACTGTTGATGGCGCCAACGTAAAAACTGCCTTGGTGGAATTTGCTCAAGCATCGGGTTTAGACCTATTAACCGTAGAAGAAAGAGCACCGTTAACCGCATCTTCGTTTGGTACTGGGCTATTGATCAAAGATGCACTAGATCAAGGTGTTGAACAAATCATTATTGGTTTGGGCGGCAGCGCAACCAATGATGCAGGTGCTGGCATCTTACAAGCGTTGGGAGGCAAGTTATTAGACAAGCAAGGCAACGAGCTATCTGGTGGCGGCGCCGAATTAAGCCGGTTAGCAAGCATCGATCTTGAAGGACTGCACCCTAGATGCAAAGAAGTGACGTTCGTGGTCGCGTGTGATGTGAATAATCCATTATGTGGCGAAAGCGGAGCCAGTACTGTGTTTGGTCCGCAAAAAGGCGCATCAAAAGCTCAAGTTGAACAACTTGATACTGCGATCGGGCACTTTGCCGATATCGCTCAAGCACATACGGGTACTAATCATCGCGACACAGCTGGATTTGGTGCTGCTGGTGGTACACCTCTGGGGTTAAGTCTTGCATTCAATATCCAAATTAAAGCGGGTATTGAGATGGTATTAGATGCCTTGGATGCAGATAAGGTTCTTGAAGGTGCTTCACTGGTCGTGACCGGAGAGGGGCAGATGGACAACCAAACCCTGCAAGGTAAAACACCTTTCGGCATCGCTCAGCGAGCTCAAAAGTTGAGTATTCCAACCATTGGAATTGCGGGCTCTTTGGGGCAAGACGTTGAAAAACTTTACGGCTCAATGTCTAGCTTATTTGGAACCGTACGTTCACCTCAGTCTTTAGACCAAGTTTTATCAGAAGCGAATCAAAACCTGACTCGCACTGCCCGTAATATCGCCGCCACGCTCAAGCTTGGTAGCCAGATTTTTAATGAGAAGTAATTATGTCTCTATTTAAACTCGACAACGTTATTCAAAACTACGCATGGGGAAGCAAAGACTCCATTAACCAATTGTTTGGTATTGTGAACCCAAACCAGGAACCTCAAGCAGAAATTTGGATGGGTGCTCATCCAAATGGTTGTTCAAAGGTAGGCGATACCGGTGAATCGCTTTCTCACATGATTGATGAAAACAAAATCGATGTCTTAGGCGGATACACGGCGGCTCGTTTCGGTGAATTGCCTTTCTTGTTTAAGGTGTTGGCCGCTGAAACACCGTTATCGATTCAGGTTCACCCGAACAAGCGAAAATCAGAATTAGGTTTTGAGCGTGAGAATGCACTTGGTATCCCTTTGAATGCGTCTAATCGCAACTACAAAGATCCAAACCATAAACCTGAGTTGGTTTATGCGTTGACCTTCTACAAAGCGATGAATGGCTTTCGTCCAATCGACGACATTATTGCCTTGTTCGAAGAAGCGGATATTCCTTCGTTAGCGATTGAGCTTAATGTACTAAAAGCCAATGCCGACAGTGATTCTTTGAAGTCGTTCTTTAGCGCCATTATGTCTCTTGAAGGTGACCGCAAAGCGTCTGCGCTTAATGAGCTTTATGCTGCACATGCGCGACCAGCCAAAACGGTCATGGGGCGTGAAGCTCTTCAATACAGCATCGAATTCAAACAGCATTATCCAGGTGATATTGGCTTATTTGCGCCATTAATGCTTAACACGGTTGAGCTGGCGCCCGGTGAAGCGATGTTCCTGTTCGCAGAAACCCCACATGCTTATGTTCAAGGTACGGGTTTAGAGATTATGGCAAACTCAGACAATGTGCTGCGTGCCGGTCTCACTCCCAAATATATCGATGTCCCTGAGCTTATCGACAACACAATCTTTGAGCCGATTAAGCCAGAAGATATCCGCCTTAAGCCTGTATTGAAAGAGGGCAAGATGAGTTATCCGATTCCAGTGGATGACTTTGGCTTTGATATCTTGTCTGCGACTGATGAGAGCAAGTCACAGTATCTACGTAGCGCGGAGATCTTGTTCTGTGTGGAAGGAGAGGCGACCGTCACTTCAGAAGGGCGGTCAGTTTCTCTTAAGCCCGGAGAATCGGTCTTTGTAAGCAGTAATTCAAGTGTTTACCAATATCAAGGGAATGGCATTTTGGCTCGTGCTTTTAACTAGTGCCCCCGTGCTAGCGATCAGCAAAAGAAATGTCAGAGTGCCACTGTAAAGAGGCACTCAATATTGGATTGATGGTTGTTACCTATCTGTCTTTGACAGTCATGATTATTGACCATACCCGCTACTCTGGCGGGTTTTTTCATTATTAGAATGAGCAGATATAAGCGTGTAGAAACGAAAAACCCTGCGATCAGAGCAGGGTTTTCTATTGAATCAGTACTGAGTGATTGGTTAGGCAATGTGCGTCATTTTATTAAGCACAAAGGTTTCGATACAATCTTCAGTCGCAGCCATGTACTCGGCGATGTGTTGGCTCGCTAAGTGCTTCTCGAGATGAGTTTCAGACTCCCAGTTCTCATGAAAAACGAAGTGAGCAGGGTTACTGTTATCTTGGTGCAGATCGTAATTTATACAACCATCTTCAACACGGGTTTTATCGATCAATTTAATCATCTCTGATTTAACTAACTCAATCTTATCCTCTTTAGAGACGATTGTTGCAATAATAGTTAGCTTGCTTGCTCATTCTTTATTCCTCGGAGTTCCACTCAATAAGTGCAACTAATATAAGTATAAATTCAGATTGAAAAAAGAGTTCTGAATTCCAATAACTATGGTTCTTGGAATCCACAATTCAAGTTGAGAGCCTAGAGCTGGTGGCGAGTAGGTTACGCTCATAAAAAAGCCCTCATAGCAATATGAGGGCTTTTGAATAAGGATCAAACTGTGTTGTTACTGGGGTGTTAAGCGTACTGTTTTACCTTAAGCGTATTGCTCAACCGTCATTGCCCAATTTTTCTTCTGCTGTTCAAAATTCATTTTGATTTGTTGGTAACGAACCTTAAGTACTGAGTGTTCGTACTTTTTCACAACGTCTTCGCGTTTACTTTCAATTAGCTGCTTTTTAACTTCGTAGTATTCGTTCATGTTTGATACAAGCGCATCGAACTCTTGTTGAAGCTTTTCCGCGATTTGTTGCTTATCGGCACGGTGCATGATTTTTTGTTGCGTGCGCTTTAATAACATTGATGCTTCTGCCTTTTCAATACGAGCTTGTGGTGTTTTCTTAAGCTTGCTTGCTAAGCCCATCAAAGAAGCACTCTTAATCAACCATTTTGTTGGATCGTATTGCCACCAGTAGATGCCGTTACGGTAGTCGTTCTCAAAGATGTGGTGGAAGTTGTGGTAGCCTTCGCCAAAAGTGAGTACCGCTAGCACACCGTTGTCACGCGCTGTATTTTTGTCGGTAAAAGGTTGGCTACCCCAGATGTGAGCAAGAGAGTTAATGAAGAATGTGGTGTGGTGGTTGAGGACCAAACGAACTGCACCCACAATTAACAACATGCCAAGCACGTCACCGTAAATTACACCTAATGCGATTGGAACACCGAAGTTCATAAGTAGTGCCAATAAAACGTAATGCTTGTGCTGCCACATAACAATCTTATCTTTTTTCAGGTCGCGACAATTTTCGTAATCTGTGTACATTGCAGTGTTGTAATTACGAATCATCCAGCCTATGTGCGAATACCAAAATCCACGCTTTGCTGAGTATGGGTCTTTGTCGTTGTTATCGACATGCTTGTGGTGCACACGGTGATCAGAAGACCAGTGTAGCGCGCTGTTTTGTAGAGCAAATGCGCCACCTAATGCAAATAGAAATCTTAGGCTTGAATGCGCTTCAAATGCTTTGTGTGACCATAAGCGGTGATAACCCGTCGTGATAGAAAGGTTACAGAACGTAAAACAGATCGCTAGCCATATCCAGTGCTCCATACCATAGCCAAAAAAGTAGCCATAAACGGGAGCCGCGACAACAGCTAACAGCATGCTAAAAGAGAATACAAAAATATTGAGCCAGATTAGTGGTGGCTTTTTTGTTGATGGTTTTTCGGCACTATTCATTAGTAAATTTCCATTGAGCTTACATCTGTTCGCTAGAATATCAGCGTACACGTGTAAGTCAATATTGAAAGTGTAAACGTGTATTAGTATGTTTTGCTTAAATATTGTATAAAGGTAGTGTGAAATGTAGTAGCAAGTCATAAATGGAAGTACTAAGGGCTAATAAATGGAAATTAAGGTAGCTGAATATAAAGATTATGAGCGGATTGCCCAATTACACGCGGATAGCTGGAAGCTATATTACCGTGGCATTCTTGCTGATGATTACCTAGAAAATGATGTTTTGGAGGACAGATCTGTTATTTGGCAGACTCGTTTGATTAATCCTCCTTTCAACCAACATGTTTTATTGCTTGAAGAAGGCGGTTTACTGGTTGGTTTCGTCTGCGCGTTTGGTAATCACAACTTTGAACGTGGTACGTTCATTGATGCGTTACACGTAGACAATAATTACCACGGTCGTGGTGTTGGCAAGCGTCTATTGTCTGAATTGTCAAAGTGGTTGCAGCAATACTATTCTGATTCGGGGCTTTACCTAGAGGTGATGTCTGAGAACCACCAAGCGATTGCTTTTTATCAGGCGATTGGTGGCAAAGAAGAACTAGAGCAAGTTTGGAACGCACCATGTGGCAGCCAAGTGAATGAAAAAGTGATTTCTTGGAGCTCTCCCGTTGAACTTGAACAGAAAACAGCGAGCGTTGTGTATTCTTAGTCGATTCTTGTTGAATACTGTTTTTTTGCTGAGTAGCAGGTTCTTAACGAAGCTATTTTAAAGCAGAAGAACAAAGACAAAAGCCCCGAGTATTAAGTTGCTCGGGGCTTTTTTGATTGAATTAGTGGTCGTTTTAATGATTCGCAAAGATGCGTGAAATATTGGGCGATTAATCACACCATGTGATCTTATTCCTACCGCCTTTTTTCGAAATGTAGAGTGCTTGGTCAGCGTCGTCGATAAGCTGCTCGACAGAACCAAGGGCTTGAGGGGCATGTTTCACACCGATTGAAATTGTTACTTCTAATCTAAGGCGAGTAGGGGATTCTAAAAGGGCATTAACCAGCGATTCAATTGAAGCCTCGGTTTCTCCTTGGACCAGCACCAAAAACTCTTCACCGCCGTATCGAAAGCAGTTACTGCTAGTCGGTAGTCGTTTTTGAATCTCATCGGCCAGTTCTTTAATCACCATGTCACCCATTTGATGGCCGTAGGTGTCGTTAATCGATTTGAAATGATCAATATCTATCATGAGCGATGTAATGGATCGCTGACGGTCTATGCTCGGTTCTATCACCTGATGAAGATAAAGGCGGTTGTAGCAGCCCGTTAGTGCGTCTTGATAGGAAAGGGCCTCGAACATATTAGATTGCTTGCGAAGCTGAATCGCTTGTTTGCGGAGTTGCTCGGATTGAGCGAAACGTTTGTGTACTTCCAGGTCACGTCTAACACAGGCCGCTGAGATTAGGATGTAAGCCGAGATATAAACGGAAATTGTTTCTATTTCATGCTCTGGCTCCGCTTCATAAAGCAGTGGCGCAAGGCCGATGAGATAAGCCAAAAAGATAAACGACAGCGTAGATATACTGTATCTGGCTGACAATCTTGAAAACGTACCAATGTAGATCATCACTAAAATGATGCCACCTTGGTAATCGAAGTTGTTCAGCTCGATGGCTAGTCGACCGACATAGACCAAGAAAAGTGAGCTAATTACAAGGAAGGCACTTTCTACGAGTTCCAAAACGTTGGGTTTGTTTGTAATACAGTATCTGGCGGCGGCCATCATCAATAAAAAAAGTATGACTCGGAAAATGATAGGCGTAATGCACTCGCTACCAAAGTGGATGTAGTCGGTGACGATAAAAGCACAGAATATTGAGATAGGGATGTAGATGAAATTTATGTACGGCAAATAAATTTCATTATCGAAATAGGTTTTAAATCTTTGATTCTTGAACCCAGAATAAGAGCGCATTGAGAAATTAGCCGAGATTGATACACAATAATTTGCGTAGTATGTCACAGTCTTTGGGATTGTAAACGACCATTTCTATAGATTTGTCAGTATGTTAGCTAGATCAACAAACGGTAGCGGGCAATATTCACGCTCTATTATCGATAGAGCGTGAATATCTAGAGGCTGGTGTAAGAGTGGTAAACAGAAATTAAAGCAGATTATAAAAACTAATCGCGATTAACGCTTGTTCTTCAGGTAACGCTTACGACGCTCTTCTTTTTTCTTAATCTGTTGTTCCGCTTTCAGCGCAGCCGCTTCTTCAACTTCGATCAGCTCTTGTGTGATCATTTCTGGCAACTCAAGCGTTACCTTACCTAAAGTGCCATTACGCAATTCGTGAAGCAGGATTTCTGAACATTTGTGAATGTCGATATGACCACCGGCACGAAGTGCACCACGCTTACGGCCAATCGCTTCCATCAGTTCGATGTCAGACTCAGGCAGCTCTTCAATTTGGTAGCGCTCTTGCAAAAGGTTAGGGTACTGTTTTGCTAGGTACTCTACTGTGTAAAATGCCACTTCATCGTATTCCATTGCTGTATCTTTTACAGCACCTGTTGCAGCCAAGCGGAAGCCACTGTGTGGGTTTTCTACTTTAGGCCAAAGGATTCCTGGAGTATCTGAAAGGATCACGCCATTTTGCAGATTGATACGTTGTTGGCGACGAGTTACCGCAGGTTGGTTACCAGTAACCGCAATCGTACGTCCAGCCAAGCAGTTGATGATGGTCGATTTACCCACGTTCGGGATACCCATGATCATTGTACGAATGTTTTTGCCCATCTGTTCACGGTGCGGTGCCAGTTTACGTACCAGCTCCATAACGTGGTTAACTTCTTCTTTTACGCTAGTCGTAATCGCAATCGCTTTAACGCCTTGCTCCTTCTCGAAGTGCTCAATCCAACGTTGAGTCAGTTCAGGATCTGCAAGGTCACGCTTGTTCAGCACTTTTACACAAGGCTTATCGCCGCGCAGTGAAGAGATCATTGGGTTTTCACTACTGAACGGGATACGAGCGTCCAGTACTTCGATGATCACATCAACTTGTGGGATAACTTCTTCGATTTCTTTGCGGGCTTTATGCATGTGACCCGGAAACCATTGAATAGACATAGAGATAAACCTTGATAAATATATTTGCTGCACATTGTAAGGGTTCGTTAGGGCGTGTAAAGCGCTATGTTGCCCTAGATTAATCAGAGTGAAAGTCCTTACAGGCAATATTATTGCAGTGAGCGATTGTAAGGGGCGCATACGTAGAGATTTCAAATGCTGTAATCCATCTAGCAGGCATTTGATTTAACAGTTGATGATTTGAAATGGATTCGGCGAAAAGTAAGTTTTTGTGTGTCGCCAATTGTTGAAAGATAAAATACTATTGCATTGAGTGTTTTATCTCGAAGATCCGACTGGAGACATAATCCTATGGGGTTATGTCTGTGGTTGATTTGATTGAACGAGATTTTTCATCAACTGTTTACGTTCTGCTTGAGCGATATAAATGAATTGGTTGTTATAACTTCTGTCTGTATTGATATATTGTTCGAAGTTAACTGGTACTCCAGCAACCGAAAGCTCTAAATGCAAGTGAGGTCCAGTTGTTCGGCCTGAATTCCCAGTAAGACCGATTATCTGACCTTTAGTGATGTATTCCCCAGCTAAGACATGTCTTTCTGAAAGATGAAGGTAGCGCGCATAGTTTCCATCAGTGTGTTTTATGGTTAAGTAGTTACCTGCGAAACGGTTATATCGAGACTTCAAAACGACACCGTTGGACAACGAATGAATCTCTGTGCCAATAGGTGTCGCGTAATCCGTTCCAAAATGAGGTGCAATTCGATTCGTTATAGGGTGTTTCCTGTTTAAATCGAATGATGAACTCACTCGATAATGCTTAGCAAGAGGGAATACATAGTCATTGTTTATTTTATATCCATTTTCGTTATAGATATTATCATCCGCCCCTCTCATAGCAAAAAATTCTATATCACTACCTAAATAGTAAAAAGCACTGACATATTCTGTTTTTGTACCATCATGTTGGGTTTTTATTGAAAACTTATCACCGTTGTTAACTGATTTAATAATGTCAAAATTATCACCTAATAGACTCAATAGTGATTTTAATTCATTGTTCGTCAAACCAGAGGATAGTATAGAACTGACAAAAGAGTATTTCACAACCCCTGAAACCATTTCAGATGTCGGAGCTGGGGTTGGAATATGAATGCTTTTGGGCTTGGCTATTTTAGGTGCCTGTTTTTTATCAGTATTTGAATGATTGTAGCTTAGCGATATGGCTGTTGAAACGATCAAAAAAACCATCAAAAGGCCAAAGGAAAGGGTACGGCGACTTAAATGGCTATTTATTTTCAAATACATAAATTATCAATAAAATTCGGTTAATGGATAAAAATAAGAATTAGATCATAATATTTATTTGTTTTTTTTGCATGTTATTTTAGTTCATTCCTTCGTAATGACTAGCTAAAGGTATAGGGTGTGTTTTTAGAGAGATAAAAAACAAACATTTCACCTTTTGATTTAGCTAAACTGTACTTTATAAGTAGTTATTATGTCATGTTGAGAAAATCTTAGACGATAATATAATCGCGGAAAAATATACTCTGCCAGAAAACTATGTTCACTAAAAATACGTTGAAATCAACATTAGGTCTTATTGTTACGTCGCTTATCTTAAGCGCATGTGGCGGTGGGGAAGGCGGAGGTGATAACACCCCGCCAGCAAGGAATACCGGAAGCATCTCAGGTAACGTTTTTGACGCTCCTGTGAGCGGTGCGAAAATTGAGGTGTTTGAATACAAGGATGGAAACCTAGGTAGGAAGTTAGCAAGTACGAGTTCCGATGCTTTTGGTGACTACAAGGTTGAATTTGAATCTTCATCGATGCCACTTTTCATCGTAGCTAAAGAAGGCAGTTATACCGATCCCTTAACGAAAAATACAGTGTCTGTCAGTAACGGCAAAACACTGCGTTTAGAAGCCATGCTCAATTACAAAGAAGGGCGTGATCAAAACTTAATGCTGACCCCTTTGACGAACATCGTTTCAGGCTTAACTCAATACAAAGTAGGCAGGGGAGTGTCAGACTCTACTGCTATATCGGAATCACTAAATAGCATTAACGATATGTATGGTTTCGATGTCAATGAAACTACTCCGATAGACATAACCAAAGGTGGTCAAAGTAGTTTTGCTACATCCGGTCACCAATATGGTGCTTTGTTAACCGCTTATTCTTCTTATTCGTACGACCTAATTCAAAAATACGGTGATACTCAGAGTAATATTTACACATCGATGCATTTGGCTGATATCCAATATCGAGATGTCATTGCCGATGGTCTTCTTGATGGGCTGGAAATAAGTACTGTGTCGGGAGGGGTAACCCCTTTAACCTTCGGTCAACAAAAAGTCTCTAGTGATATTTACACTCACGATTTGGCACAGCATGTTCTAATTGTCGTCAATGATCCTAACTTAAATATTTCAGGAACAGACGCAGACGACTATGTTGAGTTTAGCCGTAAGATTAATGACCAAGGCACCAATAGCGGTACTGGCGGTGTGATCCCACCTCGCGACGAAACCGAAATTGATACCGAAGCGCCTACAGTGTCTAGAACAGACAGTGATGTATTGGTAAGCCTCGATAAAGTGGATATTAAGCTCAATGATGAAATTGGTGTTCAAGGTGTCTCAGCGTACCTTGAATACCAACTGGACGGTGTCTGGTCTCTCGAGAGTCAGTGTGACGATGAACAAACTGCGGGTAGTGAGTTTTGTTTCTTGGAATTCGACGGCTTTGAATCTGGTCTTAGAGAAACAAGTATTAAAGTAAGTGTAGACACAAAAGCCATTGACGCGGTAGAAGTTGATTCGGATACGGGACTCTCAAATGTAACTGCGGCACGTTTGGTTTTTTATACGACTGACGTCTTAGGTAACGAATTAGTTCAAGGGCGAGATGTTGGCCATTATGTAAACTTTGAATGGGACAACAATGCGCCGGTAATTGAAGTAACCTCGGCTAGTTCTATAAACAACAGTGCAAAAGAGTATGTGCTTAAAGGCACTGTAAAAGAAGACTCGCAAGAGATTGATTCGGTAACGGTTTCATTTAAAGGCGGTTTAGATGATAGCGTTTCTTGTGGTCATATAACTTTAGAGTCAGGCAGTGCCTGTGAATTCAGTAAGGGATATTCAACCGATGAATTCGTATCGATAACAACATTTGAAATTAAAGCCACCGATAGCAACGGGAATATTGGTAAGGAAGTTCACGAAGTCGTTCGTGATGATCAAGCGCCGGCGCAAGTGATTAGCTACCCAGAGAATGCTCCAATGAATTATGTCAACGTTAGTGTTGATGGGGAACGCGTAACTAAAGAAGATGTTTATACGCAAGACACCTACACATCAGAAACGGTTCAATCCACTCGTGATTATTTGAAGATTGATTACATTTACGCGAGCAAGGGGATTTTAAACTCAATTCCCGATGTCGATTTTAGTGACTTTAATGTCAACGACCTCAAAGATAACAAAATTCCATATGTTCGTGTCAGAGTCTCAGATGGCAACGGGGATATGGGGTTAGGATCTAGTGCCGACAAACTTAAGCTAGTTGTTAAGTATTTAGTAAGCGCAAACAATGATAATAACTACGTGCTTCAGAAGGTAACCGATACCGTAGCCTCTGCCGCTAACATACCCCACGAAACTATCTCTGATACTGAAGGACACGTAAATGAGGTTATCTATTATGTTCCTTTTGTAAAAGAAATACTTGGTGACAACTTCGATTCGACGTCCGAGAACAGCAGTCAAAAACTAGTGATTCAAACTATTGACGAGTCTGAAAATGAAAGTGCTGAGCAAGAAGTTTATTTTCGTAGTAGCTTCGACTTGCCGACAATGACGATCGTTACTCCATTTATCGGGGCTAGTGTGCAATTGGAGGGATTAAACTCGAAGGGAGAGTTTACCTCGCTAGGAAGATGTACCACGATTCAGCACTTAGAAAGTGATGGAACAAATAAAGCACTCGATGTTGCTGGATGTGAAACAACAACTGATGTAGTTAACTACGACTTTATGCGAGTGCGGTTAATCGGTATTGATGGTAATACGCAACCGTATTACTACAAGTGGGAGAGTGATCCAGGTACACAATCAGAACAAGTGAACCTAAATAGCGCGAATATAGGTGCCTACTTTAAACTTAATGGTTCTAAGACTTTTTATATTACCGAGCTAGCAACATACCAAACCGGACTGTTTGACTCTCAATGGAATCAAGTTGAAGCTGGAAACAAGACTCCAGAGAATGCCGCACGAATTTTAGACGACGTACAATATGCTCTCGCTGGTGGAAGCGATTCATTCTTTGGTTTCGACCCAACGATCGTTTCGTATGCAACGAATGAAATATTGAAAGGTGCTATTCCGGAAAAACTGCCTAATAATTATATTCATCGGTTTTTAGTAGAAGCGATTTATGACATTACCCAAATAAACAATATGCTACTAAGTAACTCTGTTGATTTTGCTTCCGCTATCTATGATGACTTGCAGTACGATGGCCAAGCTAACGGTATTGGTAGTGGGGGTGAAAAAATAGTTCTAGATTCATATGAATTTAGCTCAAAGTCTTACCGTAATGACTTAGCGCAATCATACTATAACATTATGACTGAAAAGTATGGTGTAGCAGCTAACCTAGCTCAGCGATACGCCGATCAGATATCAATGGCGAACCCAAGCCTCGATGGCGAACAGATTATAGACGGTGATGGCGAAAGTATTGATAAATCACCGCCTCAACCTTCGCTAAGTATCGAAAATGGCCGAGAAACATGGGTTGGAAATAAACGGTACGTTGCTGGTGTTTTAGATTCACGGATTATTTTGGAAGATCCGTCAGGCATTGTCGTGGAAGAAGGCAGTCAGCCATTATTTGTTACAGTGTGGTATAAGAAAACTGAACCGAATACGGAAATCCCAATTGATCTGAATATTCGAGAGTCAGGTGGTGATAATTATAAAAAAGAGTATTTATTTACCCTTAATACCGAGTCTTCAAATCTCAAAGGGATTGTCGAGTTTGCACTTGTGACCAGTGCAATGGATGAGCATGGAAATAGCTATGGTTACAATGGAGAGGAACCACATACGGAAACTTTGTATGTGGATAATGATTATCCTTTAGCGACTTATATTCCCCCGAGCGATGGTAATGGTGATCCGATTGACGAAAATGTCTATTTGAACACCAATTATGTTCAAGAACTCACTTTCAACATTGACGATATTGTAGGAGACAAATTGGACGAGCGAGGGCTCACTTTCTACAACTCGGCAACCGGTGTTACTAATGATTATGACGCTAACTCACATTTTTCAAGTAATACAGAGGATCATTTTAAGGTAAAACTATGCTCTGGAGACAAATGTAGCAGTCAAGGTAATATTATTAGTCCAGAAGATGGTAATTGGGTGGTGTATGTTAATGCTGAAGACAATCTGTCTAATATAGTTAACCGCCAGACGACCAATGCCCCTCAATTTAGTGTATTACTTGATTCAAAAGGTCCGGTAGTAAACGGATCTAAAATTATTAACCACTTAGGTGGTAATACTAGCTGGGTACCTGATATTACTTGGAGCTTGAGTCCAGGGAGTTTGGTTGAAGTCGATATGAAGTCAGAGTCTGGCAGGCGTTTCACTTTGCAACATTACGAAACAGAACCTGAAGAGAGTACTGAGCCGTATCTATTAGGCATGCAGCCTAACGTAGAGGTGAGACTAGTTGCGGAGGCATTTAAATATAATGAGAAAAACTTCTTCTACGTAACAGCAACAGACAGTTCTTTTCCATCGGGAACACACAGTGGTGAATTTGAATTCTTGGTCGACAACAAGGGACCAGTAATTGAATTAGCTGACCCTTGGGTTTTAGACACTAATTCAGGTGAAAGCTATGTTCTTGGTACCGCATTTACTGTAAAGCTTACATCAGTATCTGACGACTCTGATGTATCTAAGGTTGAACTTTGGCAACAAGGTCAAAACGCTGCAATACGTTCAATTGACCCCAAAGATCCAACGCAGCCCTTTGATATCGAAATTACAGAAACGCAAAGTGACACTATAGTGATTGGCGAAGACAGAAAGGCTAACCTGTACCTCAAAGCCCTAGACGAATATGGGTTTGAATCTGAAACAGAAATTAGAACTGTTCTGCTAGATCGTGAAGGCCCATCACTAAAGTTAAATGCGTTTGATCCGGAAAGTTTCTATCTTGGTGATTATGTATTCAATCTTTCAGCCCAAGATTTAAATGATAGGGGAACACCATCATCAGACGGTGTTAACAATGAAACATTAGAGTATTGGACTTTCAAAGAAAACCCCTCTGATGCAAGCACCTTAGTTGGTGAAGATATGAAGATTCCTTTAAGAGGTGAAAACGATGGTGATAGTGCGATTCGCACTATCAGATTAGGTGGTTCCGACATTAGAGGGAATACGACAAGCATAGATTATGTGGTTAAAGTTCAAAACTCAAAGCCCACTATTAACTCGGTTACTTTCACATATGAAGATGGCACGCCAGTTTCTTCTGGTGGCCAGATACAAATTACTCGTGTTGAACCTGTAATTATAAGTATTGATGCTGAAGATGAGAGCGGGATCCCGCTAGTTGAAGGTACTTATAAATATGGGGAACAAACCAACAATATCTCATTTTCTCAGAAAGGTGGCCTTTGGGAAGCTAGGTTGACAGAGGCAGATCTAACGGAAGATGGTGCCTATCAGTTGGAATTCAAAGTATATAATAACGTTCGCTATAGCTCTGAACAAGAAAGGCCTGTTTCCGAACGGTCAGAAAGTATCAATGTGCAACGTCAAGGTGTTGCTCTGTCAATCGTAAAACCGACTGACTTCCAAAGTCATATATCGGGAAGTACCCTTAATGTTGAATTTGGCCCAGCGGGAGAGGTAAAAGCAAGAACATTAGAATGTTGGGTGAGAGAGAATTACACCTCAGACGGTGTGCCGGAAGATGGTTCGAACAATGCTTATTCAGGTGTTATAACTAATCCTCAAGAAAATTATAAGTGTAGCATTACAACTGATGTGAATATGTCTGTTTTACCTGTTGTTTTGATAACGAAAACAGTCGGAACGAATGATACTGAAACAGTCAATAAATTCAGCTTTGATATGATGGATATCGATGCCCCGACGGTTGAACAAGACACATATCAATTTACTGGCAATGACGTTGGTTTGAATGCCGAAGGTAAGAAAGTTCTGAGCTTAACATTGAGCTTCAAAGACAATCTTTCTGGTTTGGATATTAGTGATGGTAACGAACCGTTATTGGTAAGAAATCGATTAAATGTGTCTTTTGAACCAAATAGTTGTAGCTCTAAATTGGGTATAACGACATGTACGTATACCGAGTTGTATGCCGATATCCTCTCTCCGGGGGCGTTACAGCACTTATACACGATTAAGAACTTGTCTGATGTCGCCGGAAACTTAAGTTCGGATCATGCGTTAGAATTATTGCTTCCAGCCCAAGGCGATTTAGAAATCGCTATTACCAGCCCTGCTGAAGATACTATTATTCGAGGTGAGACCCTTGAAATGAAATTCAAGGTGAAGGTTGGACAAAATTCTGATCTTGAAAATGTCGTCGCAACTCTAGATGGTGCGTCATATAATTTGAATGATAACCCAGAGAACTTTGGCCCTTTCACTAAGTGTGAGGATGACTATTCTTGCTCGACGTTTACCGCGCCATTAGATGACAAACTAGATGGTCAATTTATTAAGCCTAAAATTCAAATTATTGATGTATGGGGAGAGTCTATAAGCGATGAAGTCAGCGTAATGGTCGATAATAGCCTACCAAATGTTGACGACACTGTATCCCTCAATGAATCTCCGGATGATTCTAGCTTAGTTAGATTTCAGTTTTCTGTGTGGGATGAAGGTAGCGGTATAGCAAAGGTTAAGTACACAATAGTTAATCCTAAATATGTATTTGATAAAGATGACATTGGCGACAATTCACACCTTTATTTTGATCTTCCAAAAACTGAGTTAGAAGAGTTGAATTCGATACGAGTCAATGTCGAAGCAACTGACAATGTAGGTTGGACTCAAAATAAGACGATTGATATTGACATTAGGATACCAACTATTGATTTGGCTTTTGATGGAATAACGAGTTTACAAGGGGGTAAGCTTGCTTTTACTAATGATAGCCAAGCGTTCACCATTACCTCTGAAGAGGGAGAGGATGTAAAGGCTGCTTCCTATGCTATAGATTTGGTTCCAGTTTCAGGTAACACGATTAAGTTTTCTGGGAAAATAGCCTCTTCAACAGCTTCAGATACGATGACTTTTGATATCGATGCTCAAGCTGAGTATATGCAAAAAGTAACCGTAACCGATTCTATCGGGCGAGTTATTATTGACTTTAATGTGCTCAACAAGACTTACGATGCTGAAGGCATCGCATCCATTGTTGATTACCAAGCACCGGTCATTTCAAGTATCACCAGTACTCAGGATTCGATGATTCCAGAGGAAGGGCTATATTATTTGGATGTAAGAGCATACGTCTTCGATAAAAATCTAAGCAGTGTTGGTTCTACTGCGGAAAACGGTACCGATGCCCCGGTAAACCCACAATCAATTGAAGAACCGACCAAAGACGGTGACCCTTACTTGATACGTTATCTTTTATCTCCTGGCGATTATCTAATAACGGTAACAGCAGACGATTTAGTTGAACACAAGACCGAGAAGTCACTAAATGCAAAAGTTGAAGCTGCAAGTATTCCTGAGTTAACAATATCAACGATAGCGTTAATGCCTTTGGCTGGTGGAGTCGAAATTCCTATTTCATTTACCTTTACTGAAGAGGTTAATAAGTTTGAATTTTCAGATGTCGAAATTAAAGCAGATGATGACAATGATATAGGCGCGCTGAAGCAAGCATCATGGAGTACAACAGACAATATAACTTGGTCGGTCAATTACATAACGCCTGAAAAACAGAACAAAAACATAACCATACGAGTCGGTGATAATAGTTACGAAAGCGTAAATACTATCCCCGGTACAGGGGATAGTTTGGTTTTGGGGATTGAGGGTGTGTTACCAACCCTGTCTAGCGTGACATTTGATCCAATGCATCAGCAAGTAGGCAAAGATGTACAAGTAGCCCTTGAATTTGATAAGGAATTACAAGAAGTAACGGCCATGCTTGGTGGTAATCAAATCAACTCACTAACTGCTACGGCTGATAAGAAAGTTTGGAAGGGTAACGTTCGAGTGCCTGATACTAATGAATTAACAGTGGCTTTGATTACAGAGCAATACAAAGACCTAGTGGGTAATGTGGGCACGCAAGACAGCACACACTCGCTGCCTATCACGCCAACGTTGGACATCACACCGGTGGGCAGTGTGGACGGCAGCAATGCCGCGAACTTGGCCTTCTCAGGCACCTCGACCCGTTTTGATGGTCAAGAGCTTCGCCTGGCAGTGAAAGCGCAAGACAATGAGACGGTATTGAAAAATGGCGTTACGACCGTAGCAAGCGGTGGGGCTTGGAGCAGTACGGTGGACACCAGCGATCAACCGAACGGCAGCTACACCGTCATTGTGACGGGCACCAACACTTCAGGCGTGCAAGTAAGCGAAAGCGCAAGCTTTACGCTCGCGCAAGCGGTACCGACGTTAACGAGCGTGACGTTTAACCCAACACACCAAGCGATAGGTCAAAGCGTATCGGTCAGTCTTAAGTTCGATAAAGCGCTGCAAGCGGCCAGTGCTGAGTTGGGTGGCAAGGACATCCCGCTGACGCAGAGTGCGGACGCCAGCGTGTGGACGGGCAATGTCGATGTATTAGTCGCGACGTCGTCTGATTTGACGGTGGATTTGGTGGTCAAAGACTACCAAGACTTATTGGGGAATACCGGTGCAGAAGACAGCACACATTCGCTGCCTATTACGCCAACTATTAGCATCTCTAAGATCAACAGCGGTAACGATGTTAATGAATCAGAGTCACCAACGTTGATACTCGATGGTACTTCGGTTCGTTTTTCTGAAGGAGATAAGTTGAGCCTAAGTGTCACGGATAGTGGGGGAGTTAAAGTTTCAGATGCTGAGGTGCTGGTTGGTGAAAATGGAGTTTGGCAATATGAACTGACTCTTGATCCAATCGAAGGTGGGTCTGTGACGGTGTCACTACATGGTGCCAATGCACTTGGAGCCGATGGCACTTTGGTTGAATCTACATTTACATTAAATAAGGATGTGAACGCTGCAGTGGTCGTAGTGCCAAGTTTATTACGACAACTGCTTATTTACGACAAGGGCACAAAACTAGCAGCGTAACGCTAATCGTTATATGGAAGATTAGACAATGGTCTGCCTATTCGGCAGACCTTTTTGCAAATGTATCTAAGGTTGTTGGAATTTGAGCGTGAAGTTGACTTGATTATTTCTATTATCCTCAACTCGATTAACGAAAATATTGTACAACAGTGACTAATATTGATTAGTTTAGTGATGCTGAGTCATTGAAATGAAAATTATTTTGTTTTTCCTGTTTCATTATTTAGTCATATTTTAAGCCAGATAACTAATATAACTGGTGATGCCATCAGAATGGCAATTGCATAGATATTTTGCATAGTAGTTTTTGGTGTTATCTCTATAAAAGTGCCATCTTGATATTAAGTGCATAATATATATAGTGTTTATATCACATCGTTATTTGATGTGGTGTTCTGCATTTTGGTACTTTAGTACCACCCTTTTAAGCCAATTTAGTGTTCCAAAATAAATCCTATTTATATTGGCTAAGTTTATGTGGGAATTTATTCCCACTTTTTTCTCTTTTACAGATGAGAAAATGCTCAATATAACCTTCTAAATCGATGAAATGCTTCCACCAGATATGTGTGTTTAGTCTAGTTAGTATTTACTTAAGTACGCAATGAAATGATTGTTATGTGACATCCGTTCAAATTGATTTGCCTTTTTAGTTGGTTAGGCGAAATGACTGTTTCTCCTGTTTAATTGGCTTTATTGCTAGTGTTATTGTTTTTGGCCGATACTCCTTCTAATCTATTGAAATTTATAACCATTACGCGTAAAATTTAATTAACCAAATCGTTTTTTAAGCCTTATCAGCTTAGTTATCACCGCAACTATATATACCTGTAGGTTGTGGAGAATCCAAATGCACTTAGTTTGCAAATTTATATCTAGTTCGTCTCTCAGTACGAACGACCTTCAATATGTCTTAACACCGGATGAGTGTATTGGGCTATTTTCGCGTGTGCGCACCCCTAAAGACATCTTGGCTCAATTACCAAGCACTCTGCTTCAGCAGATTACTGCGTCGGCTAAAAAAAATGTCCACAACCTGCTCAATGCTATTCGAGTAGAACTTGTAAAAGCGAACTGGGTTTGTCTTTCATCCAATGTGAGACGTAGTCCACTAACGAGTAAGCAGCTAGCAAATTTCCCCCGACTGAAGTTACATGTCGATCGGGTGAGCAATAGTACTGCAGAGCGCGTTCATAAAGCTAACTACCAGCAAGTTGTCGATGATGTACCTTTGGCACGTCACTGCAGCTTCTCGCCGGTTGAACCTTCCCCAGAGCATAAAATCGTTGTCGAGTTTGCAGGGCAGTGGTCGAGTAATGCCGGCTGCCTGATGTTAGGAACTACCGATACTCAAAAAGAAAAAGTGACGGTAGGTAAGCCAGATCGAGAAAATAAACACCGAAGCCTCGCGACATTTAAAGATCTTGAAGTAGAGGGGAAAACGCTCTATATCAAAATTCCTTGTTCTGACCAGCCTCAGCCGATTTTGCTTAAATTAACCGAAGACCTGCAACCCGTTGATAAAGTGACTCAGATGGATGAGTGGGATAACGTGTTGGTGCCGGTGGTTCCTGTTCATAAAGGTGATTCAGGGTATGTATCGATTGATCGTGGTTACGTTTATGTCGTTTGGCAATCAGAAGTTTGGAGAGAAATCCAAATTCAAAATGACGGACGCTTTTCTGATATCGATCTATCACTCTACCAAAGCACTAAGTCCTCGCCTCAAAGATCGGTCGATATCAGCTTATATGATGAAGACTCCGAAGCATTTCTGTCAGGGGAAGCGTTTCAGTTGTACCAAGACGGTAAAAAAGTCTATGAGGGTGTGTTGGACGAATACGCTTGCGCCCGTATTTTTGGTCTTACTGCAGAAGAAGTTGAGGTAGTGGTCGCTGATTGGCCTAACGAAGGCGAAACATACACAGAATTACTTCAAACCGAATTGAGTCCATTTAAGGCTGGAAGTAAAACAAAGAGAGAGCCAATTGGTGTTCCTTTGCCTCATATTTGGCTTCCATACAAAATAAACGGGAGTGTACAAAGTGATATTGCTCTTTATTATTCTCGGGCTCAACTCAATACTCAGCAACTCAATGAACTAAAGAGCGGGAATAATGAAAAAGCGGTTAAAGTAGATCTGAGTGATTATTCTTCTGCTCACAACTTTGATGCGAGCTCCGAACCTGTGATTTCGCTGCCGAATCTCGATACTCAAGTGCCAAGCAAATCAGATTACAATATTGTCAGTCAAAAAGAGCAGGGTGTTGCTGCTGCTGTTGTTAACTCCCCAAGTGAAGGCATTGTAATCACGTATAAAAGTAACCCTCAGTGCGATCAACCGGATGATTATTTCCAACTGACGTGTGTTGATGAAACATGGAGCCAAAAGATTTTTTTGCGCGAGGCTGAGTTTGTGGATCAGTATTGTAAAGAAGTCGTGTTTAGTGGTTGGTTACCAGAAGTTAAAAGGGTCAATCTAACCCGTCATTGCCGATCTCATAACTCAGATAAAACGGTCTTAATGTCAGTAATTTATCAAGACATTGAACTCACGGAACTATTATAAAATGAAACGAACAACGTTAAGTATCACGCTCCTTTCGACAGTTATTTTATTAACAGGCTGTGGTGAAGAAAGTAATCAAACTTCGAATACTGCAACAACACAATCCGTAGAAAAAGAACCTGCTCAGAAGGCTTGTTACGATGTTGGTGAAACAACGTCTCTCGAACGCAAAGATGTAACAGGGCCACGCTGCCAATGGCAAAGTGAGCACAACTTTATTGTTTACTCTGAAGATCTGTCCAAGCCAGAATACCCAGGTACACTTCCCGTAAAACCAGGCTATGCCGTTCGTCGAGCAAAAGAGTGGCCCCGTGAAGATTTGTCTGATGCGAGCTCTTATGACAAACCTCGAATTCAGTTTTGGTGGAATAATGTCAGCTCTCGAGACCCTCTCGTAAATGATTACGAAAATGGCTACAAAATTTGGAGCGTGAAAATTGATGGGACAGATTTACGTTTAGTTACGGATGATATGCCAAGTATGGCGTCACCTCAGACCTTTATGATGAGTCGCTCACCCAATAATCGTTATGTGGCATATGCTTACAGTTATGGTGAGCCTCTGATAAAAGCGATCTTTGACTTAAAAACGCAGCAGACCATTCAACTGGGCAGTGCGCGTACCAAGCCTTATTTGGTCTGGGCGGACGACTCTAGCTACATCTATTTCTCAGACGGTTTTAAGCGCTTTAAATACACACTCTCGACAGGAGTCAAGGAAGAAGTCGATGTCGACATTTCAGAATCTACGGTCATTGTTGACGGTAAGCTCATTTATGTCGGTGATTTGGGAGTGGTGGTTTTCGATGCCAAGACTTTAAAAATGCTATATAAAATTTTCCCTGAGGACGAATTTAAGCCAGAAAAAACGATTAAGGAACGTGTTTATGTACAAACTGCTATCAGCCCTAATGGAAAATACGTGTGGGCAGTAAACTCGTACCGCAAAGTGTTGATCAACGTTGAGGATAAAACTTGGCTTTCGTTTTCTAGAGAAGGCGATGAAAAGAAAGTTTATGCTAAAGTGGGCAATATCAGTAACAACGGCAATGAAACACAAGTAGGGGCGGCAATAATAACCATAAGACGTTATGGGGCAGATCACCGTTATGAAATGAATGGAAATGGTGCTCAGTCATGGAAGGTGATTCAATCAGGTCAAAACACGATAACACCAGTGTTATATAATGCCGATGCTAATTATGGACGCTTTCTGGAGGTAGATAACGATGAGTAATGACTTTAAATATTTACCAACAGATATCTATTTGTTCGGTGTTGAGTATCCTACCGTTGATGGTAAAAAAGGCTCTGAGTATGTTGATGTAAATTCAGGCGATAACTTGGCTGTGATTGAGTCGTTAAAAAATATCCGTCCTATGTCACGGCTTCCCATTGCTAAAAATTTAGGTGAGGAAAGCGCTGCTCTTTGGGCGACAGACGATTTAGGCCGTTTACATGTACTGGGCGATTCTATTCAGAAAAACCAAAAAACCAATATCAATCAGGTTTTGGCACTGCGTTCGCCAGTACATGAGTTAGCGCAGAAGACGTACAAGCTGTCTTTTCCCGAATGGTCAATGCTTACAGAGTTGGCGATTGGTGCACAGAGTAAGGCTCGCCCAATCAAAAAGGCGTGCGCAGACCTCGCTTCTATTTTAGAAAAGCTAAAGGGGTATGGCGGTGATCAAACGCTGAACTCACTAGAAAAAAAAGTGGAATACGCTGTCACAGAAGTAAAGCGTTCACAACTCGCGCCTAAATATGAAGCAGGCACTCAAGCACTAAATGATGAGCAAGTTACATATAACAAATGGTATGACTCTGTACCTAAAGATAAGCCCATTCGTGGTTTCATCGTGCCAACTTTTTCATTTCTCGCTGTAGCGTTTTCAACCGATGATTATGACCTCGCTATTGTTGATGTAAAGCGTTTCGACGAAACAACGAGTACACACAAAAGCTTACAAGAAAAGGACGTTATAACGCAGGCTAAACTTGATAAAATTAGTGGTTCGCATCGCCCAATAGCCTTGTTTCCTCTGTCGTCAGAGGTTTTTACTGATGGCATGTACACCATTGAAGTGGTTTTCGACCGAGAGTCTGCAGATAAAATTCCCGAATTTGCCCAGAATGCCACTAATGTAACCAAAGAGTATGATGAGTTTGGACTTATCTCCAGAGTCACCTACGAGCTACGAGAGTACATCACGCTTAGCCAAACGACACCGTTTGGTAAGATCGCGGTTGTTGCGGGCGACATGATCTCACTTGAAGAGTCTTTGATATACCAATTTCCTACGCAGTTTAAAGCCCTACAAGCCTTCCGAATGGGAGAGCTTGAAAACCTAGAGAATAGCGGAACGACGGCGAGTATGAGTGCTGCGTTGTGGGAGGTTGGCACAAAAGTTACACCAAGTTTGGTTAATGCTGGCATTAATATTCATCAAAATCCATCAAGTAAACATGACGTGATTGGGAGTTTAGCAAACACGTTTTGGGGACAAGTAGACAAGGGCACGTTACCCCCAGCCATGATTTCTGCATTGGAATTTTCATTTGGGGTGTCGGCTACCACAGCAGCTTACCAAGCTCTTCAAGATTTACGCCAAGCGGCATCGGAATCCGAGCGTGCAGCACAAGTGGGTTTAAAAGCGCTTCTCAAAGAGAAAGGGTTTGATAAAAGTAAGTTCTTTACCAAGGTTATTGAACCTGCGAGAAATGGTAGTGCCCACGTTGTGGCGGGGAGTGCTGCAAGAACTTGGTTGACAGGTAACGGCAGTATCAAAAGCTTTTTGTCGCCCTTTGCTGGTGCAGGGCTCAATGCAATCAACACCTTCTATGAGATAAAAGAGATCACTGACAAAAGCGAGCAATTACGCTTAGCAGAAGAGAAAGCTAAACTCAGGAAAAGTTATTTTGAGCAGGTATCACGCGATTATCTGAACTGGGTACCAGTCTGGAAAGAAAGTCTGAAGAGTGGGGAATTACTACTTAAGCAAATCATAGATAAGTTAGGCGACAATGTAACGTTTACTGACGTCATTCCTAATGACGTTGCTGAAGACAGTGCAATGTTTGTTAAAGACCATAAAGGTGCTGGTTTACGCTTGGTTTTTCCTTTTGATAACAACCAGGTTCAAGCCCCGCACTTGTCATATTTGGCTGCTGTCGATAAAGAATTATCTAAGATTCCAAATGCCGTTGTTGAAATCGAAGGGCATGCCTGTCAAAACGGTGATTCAGAATATAACCAAAACCTTTCGCAACAGCGAGCGCAGCATGTTGCTGAGTTCTTTTCTTCAGTCAGTGATATTCGATTTTTTGGCGAACGTCGACCAATAGTCGAGGTACCAAACAACGAAATCAAACGCGAAAACGCGCAACTTAATATTAACCGACGTGTTGAAGTTCGAATCTACTTACAAGAGTTTGCGGCGAGAATTCCACCGAGTCGACTCGGCTTTAAGGCTATGGAGCAAGCGCGTTTAGCTCAGTTAAATGCGAACTTGGGAGAAGAAGCAATTGCAAAAGAGCTCAAGCTAGCTATCTTCGAGATGATCGTTGGTATGGCTTGTTATGTTCCGATAATAGGACAGGCAGCAAGAGGCTTTTTCGTTGTCAAAGAAGGCGGGAAAATGCTGATGAGTGGCGCCCAGTTGCTAGACTCTGCGCTCTTCGATTATTACTTGTCTTCCTACAACGAAGTTAGAAAAAGCATATCTGCAATTGAACAACTTAGCCATGAAACCACAGAGATTATTGATTCATTGGCTGAAATTAATACTCAATTGACCGAGATGTATTTTACGTCTTCAGAGGCGTTAGTCGAGCACCTAGGAAAAGCTACGGGTGCAAAGGAGTTGATTAAGCGCTATCAACGCCGTGCACTTGCTATTAATGGTTTGGTGCTTTTGATTCAGAGAGCTTGTGCTGAGGGCGAACAAGAGTTCACAGAACAGTGGCGAATATTAGCTATCGATGAATACATTCAGCGATATATCGAAACCGACGGCTGGATATTAAACACAGAGTTAAAAGAAAACTTGTGTAACTTGTGGCTCCAAGAACTCATGCGTCGTGAGGGACACAAGCAATTAGTTGAAAGTTACGGTGAAGAAATCGCTGAACAAATCATCACTCGCAACAAAGCCAACTATATTGCTCCAAAAAGGAAAGATGTTTCTGGGGCGTTTAATGTAGCGTTTCCAGTGCAAGACAAGCTCTATAATCGCGATCAACAACGAGGCTTAGTGGAGTTTGCGACACAGTTTAATGTTGAGTCTAAAAAATTATCAGAAGAGGACCTAGGGTTCGTTAGGTTATTAGTCTCTGAGCCTCATGACAATTCTAAATGGGTCACCTTTGATGATTGGGAGAAGGCACGATTAAAAGCAAATAAAAAGGTGCGATTATCGCCTTTCCACCGTTTGAAGTGGCAAATGGTGTTAGGCAAACAAAGTCTAAAACAGATGACGTCAAATGTGTTTCAGTGTGAGATGTCTTATCAGCGCACTGACGGTTTACTTAATACCAGTGGGCCTAAGTTTAATTTGATGTTCAAACCGATGAAACACGAGGAATTTAGTGTAGACCCCAAAGGCGAGTTGGCCGAATTTTTTGAGGCGGAAAAAGTAGACAGCAAAGTCCTTATTGGTTGTGAGTTTGAGCCGTATTTTTACTTTGGTGATGATGTCTTCTCTGGAGTGAAGCCTTTGATCGCCAAGCATGATTTAGTTGATTATAGTGGCTATTTATCGAAAGTTGCTCTCGGTCCGATTTTTGGGCAAGTGATAAAAATTGACTCCCAACAAGATGTACTCAAAGAATATGTACACAGCGGTGGCTTCAAAAACATGACCTATGAGTTCACTCTATCTGGAAGCAATTATAAGCTACCAGTACGAGTGGACAAAACAGTCGGACGATTTATTACTTCACCTAGACAGATTCCTGTAGGGGTTGATACAAACCATAACCATACACTCTCTGCGAAATCGGGTTTTATAGCGAACGGAAATAGTGTGTCAGAGAAAGACTTGTTAACGCTATATTTTGTCTTACATAGTAAAGTTCATAAAGGCCCGACAAAGCCTATTATCGATGACATCAAGCACAGTGCGATTGCGGTCAACTACGGAAATAAACGACAGTTTATGAACGAGGAGAGTATGTTCACTACTGCGGATGAGCTCAAAGGCTTTGATTGGACTTCGAATAAGTCATTCGCTATGGAAGTTATGCTCATTGGTGGTAAGCACAGAAAAGAGTCGTATCAGGGCCAAAACCTCGAATGGCAGAGTGTTCCAGTTTCACTAAAGCTCTCTACTACTTTTGATAATGAAGCCGTATTCGGCTCTGAAACTACCGCTGGCCCTGAATATCTAAGTAACCTTACTTACATCGGGATACTAAAGAAGGACGGGTCTAAATGGACGTTAAATGACAGTGATGTGATTAACAAAAATATAGACTCAGATTTCGTTTCTGAGGCTTTATCCAACATCGATATGGATGAAGATTTCGATGGTAAGGTAGTCTACGTGTCTCGTTTCGAGTTCGCATTTAAAGCGCTGAACGGTCAAGAAATCAAGGGGCTTCGACCATTTGGACCCGTTGTTTCGACATTTGGTCGATTCCAAGAAGCAGTTCTAAAGGTGTCCTCTCTAGCACAACGCAATACAGCGGAAAAGACGCCGTTCAAACTTGGAAGCTTTGAGATGTCGTTGGACAGGCAGTACAAAAATGTAGATGAATTATCTTATTTTTCTGATTGTGAAGACCCAAGCTATAAAGTTGACAAAGATATGTACATCAACTGGGCAAAACTGAAACCAGCAGAGCGTACCGAGCGTCTGGTAACCTGGATTAGAGACCCCTACTTAGCAACTATCATTGAAGCGTCCATTCTCAATAAATAAAAAAAACCGCCTTAGGGCGGTTTTTATTGTCAATCGGAACTTAATCAATCGATCTGCTCAGTTTGCTCATCCACGGAGCTCAACCCGCCGCAGAAATATCGTATTTCTTCATCTTGTGATTGAGTGTACTTAACGGCAGTGACAGTTGTTCAGCCGCTCGTTTCGTGTGCCAATTACAAGAGTTTAAGCAGTCGATAATCACAGTTCGTTCGTATTGGCTGACCACCTCTTTTAGGCCAACAGCTACATCGTCAGCTCCCAGAAGTTCAGGTTCCAACGTGGGCTGAATTGTCGATGTAACTGGAGCAACAACTTGACGGTGTTCTACCTCTTCAGGGATCTGTTCACCAAACTCAATCTGAGTAATAGTTTCAAAATCGGAAAGCAGAACCGAGAGTTCAATGATGTTCTTAAGCTCGCGCACGTTACCGGGGTAGGTGTAAGCGAGCAGTTGGTTTCTCACATTAGCACTCAATCCTGGTGATTGAGGCAACCCTAACATCGTCGTGGTTTGCTGCACAAAGTGCTCAGCAAGTGGGATAATGTCCGCTTGTCTGGATCTCAGAGGTGGTAAGGTGATGGGAAATACGTTCAAGCGATAGAATAAATCGGCCCTAAAGCCTCCGTCTTTAATCTGTTGCATTAAGTTACAGTGTGTCGCAGCAATGACTCTAACATCCACTTCAATCTCTCTGCTGGCGCCTACAGGGCGAACTTTACGTTCTTGTAGCACACGCAACAGTTTAGCTTGAAGTAACATTGGCATATCGCCAATTTCATCTAGGAATAGGGTTCCGCCATTTGCTGCTTCAAATAAGCCAACTTTGTCCTTGTCTGCGCCGGTAAATGAGCCCTTTCTGTGCCCGAAAAGTTCAGATTCCAGAAGTTGTTCAGGAATTGCGGCACAGTTCTGAACGATTAATGCTTGGTCAGAACGATTCGAGTTTTCGTGAATGTATTTTGCAATGACTTCTTTACCCGCACCCGTCTCGCCTCTAAGTAAGACGTCGACAGGCAAAGAGAGTACCTTATCAAGTCGGCTCAATACATTGACCATCTCTTCACTTTCAGCGATCGGGCCTTGATAGGTTTTCTTTGTCCGCTTTTTTAGCTGAGTATTTTCACGAACCAAAGCTTGGTTATCGGCGCTTAAACTCTTAATCACTTGTCCATATTGCTCTAACCAAATGGCATGGCGAATATTACTTGCTGCCATTCGGCAAAACTCGGTAAGTGCGGTTTCGTTATCGATTACGCTTAAATCGAGCAAAACCAACAATCCAATGGTTTTGCCCTCATCATCAATCAATGGCCAAGCAAGTAAGTTATTGCTTTTTAGACCTAACGTTTGCTCGGTTTGATAGATACCTTCGCAGTCATAACCATTGTAAGTGTATAGCTCATTGATCAAGACAACTTCGCCGTTACGTACGGCGAAGTTGAATGGGTCAGCTTCACTTACTGTGTCTAACTGCAGTGGTTCCCAAGGATGTGAGGCGATGACTTTTTCATGGTGATGTGCAGTACTTGGAATCAAGGCTTGACCGGTTTGGTCAAGCACGTAAATGATGCCATGTTTCGCGAAAGTCATTTGCCTTGCTGCTGTGAGAACGGCATCCAAAGTTTGAGCTAACTGGCTGCGATCAGCCAGAGATTGGCTGATCGCAAGTAGGGCGTTACTAAGCTCACTATGGTTAGCTGAACGCATAGGTTAGAGTTCCTTGCTCGTCCACAGAAACGTCAATTTGAGTATGTGAATCATCCTTGTCATTCACCAGTAGTTGAGTCGAAAGCTGCGGCAATAGTTGACGGT
The DNA here is from genome assembly GCF_041468745.1 of Vibrio sp. 10N.286.52.F8. Lineage (NCBI taxonomy): Bacteria > Pseudomonadati > Pseudomonadota > Gammaproteobacteria > Vibrionales > Vibrionaceae > Vibrio > Vibrio sp. 10N.286.52.F8. The sequence goes on along the minus strand of NZ_JBFRJF010000015.1, from coordinate 33,646 downwards.
TAATAACGGCATCAATATTTCGAGCTCCCGTCTCTGCAAGGCGGCAGTTGCCTAATACGAATTCTACTAAGTTATCACCATAGCAAAGTGCCAGTTTGTGGTGGCTTTGCAGGCGCTCAGACACTTTCTTCAGTTTATGATGGATGATATCAGTCATTGCTGCGTCTGAAAGTGGAAGGAATGGCAACACGGACATACGAGCCAACAAGGCTGGCTTGAAGTGTTGATTCAACGTTGGGCGAATGGCTTCAGCGACGATATTGGCATCAATGTCTTTCGCTTGGTGAACCAAAGACTCAATCTCATGTGTCGCGAGGTTACTCGTCATGATGATGAGCGTATTTTTGAAGTCGATGGTACGACCTTCGCCATCATTCAGTGTGCCTTTGTCGAAAACTTGATAGAACAGGTTGAGTACTTCTGGGTCTGCTTTTTCAACTTCATCTAAAAGAACAACAGAGTAAGGGCGCTGACGTACTGCTTCGGTTAGCATACCGCCTTCGCCAAAACCAACATAGCCAGGAGGAGAACCAATAAGGCGAGACACAGTGTGTTTCTCTTGGAACTCAGACATGTTGATGGTCGTCATGAAACGTTCACCACCAAACATTTGATCGGCGATAGCGCGAGCTGTTTCTGTTTTACCTACACCACTTGGGCCAACCAATAAGAAAACGCCCGTTGGTGCATCTGGGTTGCCCAATCCTGCTTTTGCGGTTTGAATACCTTCAGCAAGCGCATCAATGGCAAACTCTTGACCTTTAATGTTTTGAATTAGATTTTGCTTCAAGTTTAAGGTCGCTTGCGACTCATCTTGAAGCATCTTACCCATAGGAATGCCTGTCCAATCAGAAATAACATGACTAATCTCGTCTGGACCTACTTCATAGTGAACGAGCGGATTGGTACCGCGCACGTTATCTAAACGTTCGTTACAAGATTGAATAGCTTCGCGAGTCTGCTCTTCAGAATATTCATGACAATTTGGTTTGTCACTTGTTAGTGCGTCATCATCTTGAAGCGTATTGTCAGCTATAGGAGCGCTGTCTTCTTCAGTCGAAGGAGTAGTAAGGCTATAAAGATGACTACGCAGTTCTATGATCTCTTGAATAAGAGATTGCTCTTTTTTCCATTGAACCTGAAGGGTAGCTTGTTCTTCTGTGGCCTTTTCAATCTTCTCTTTTAGCTCAGGAATTAAAGCGGCACTGTGTTTGTCACCAGTTTGCTGAAGTTGGTCACGTTCTAGAGCTTCGAGCTCGCGATTCGCAGCGGCAATTTCTTGATGTAATGTTTCAACAGGTGCCGGTGTTGCATTAAGGCTAATATTGACGCGAGCACAAGCCGTATCTAACACGTCGATTGCTTTATCTGGCAGTTGACGTCCAGTGATGTAACGATCAGCTAAGTTTGCTGCGGCAGTGATTGCGTCGTCACGTACGTATACGTTATGTGACTTTTCATAGGCTGGTCTTAAGCCTCGGATGATCAATGCTGCTTGAGTAGCCGACGGCTCATCAAGTTTTACCAGTTGGAAACGGCGCGCCAGAGCTGGATCTTTTTCGAAATATTTTTTGTATTCAGACCATGTGGTGGCAGCAATTGTTTTTACTTCACCACGTGCTAGAGCGGGTTTAAGTAGGTTGGCAGCATCGCTGCCTCCAGCTTGATTGCCTCCCCCAACTAGCGTGTGAGCTTCATCTATAAATAAAATGATTGGAGTCGGTGAATTCTTCACTTCATCTAGTACTGCGTTAAGGCGTTTTTCAAACTCTCCCTTAACACTTGCCCCCGCTTGAAGTAAGCCCATGTCTAGGCCGTATAGTTCAACACCTTTGAGGCAGTCTGGCACATCTCCTTCGGTAATTTTTAATGCAAGACCCTCTACCACCGCTGTTTTACCAACTCCCGGCTCACCTACGGCGATTGGGTTATTTTTTCTGCGTCGCGCCAATATGTCGATTATTTGTCTGATTTCTTGATCACGGCAGAATACTGGGTCGATCTCGCCCTTTCTTGCTTTGCCGGTAAAGTCGGTGGTGAATTTACTTAATGCCGAACCATCTTCACGTGCGTCGGTTTTTTCTGATGTCGTTGCTAAAGATTCTAGAGAGTTTGTTGTGAGTTCAGAAAAGTTACGCTTTAAGGTATCTGGGTTTACACCGTCTAAGATTGAAGCGTAGCCGTGCTGACCATAGCGTAGTGGGTTACTCACGAGTGTAAGAAGTAGGGCGCCAGAGCGAATCTGAGTTTCGGATAGATCTAAAGATGAGACCAACCAACTTTCTTGAAGCCATTCGATTAAAAGCGAAGAAAAAACGGGCTTGCTGCCGTTGCCTGTTGTGTTGGTATCTAAAGTCGAACGAATGGATTGCCTTAAAATGGTCTCTGAGCAATCGAAATGACTTAATAAGATATCAAAATCACTATTTGGCCTTTCTAATAAGCTTAATAGATAGTGTTCAATTTGCACTTCATTGGCTTTTTCCGATACGGCTAATGCAGCGGCATCCTCTAAAGCGACTTTTACAATAGGGTGCAGACGTTGTATTAAAGAGGAAAGGTTTATATTTATCATTTTAGTTCTATTAGTTATGTATATGGGATGCAGCAATTATACTAAAATTGATAACTGGTTTTTTATTCGGTGATGAATTTACTATTGTTTATTGGTTACTTTTATTGTTTGTTTTGGCTTTTTATCTGACTAATATTTAAAATCCCGTTCAAAATAATAAATAGTCTAGGCGTTATGATTTAATTACTAGTTTTTTTGACTTTATTTCTAATCTTCGAGATAGTTATTTTGCCTTTGTTTTTTAAATTCAATTTATTAGTATCCACGTTCAATAAATCGTTTTTCTAAACAACAAATTGTTGTTAAATATAATATTTATAACGGATAATTTATTGTAACTATCTGTATTTATTGGTTTTATAAAGTTGGCATGATGTTTGTATTAGCTTAATCAGTCGCGGTGATAAGCGATTTGGTGAATTAATGAATTATAAATTTTAAAAAGGAAATATCGATGCCAACTCCAGCATATATGTCTATCAATGGTGAAACTCAAGGTCACATTACTAAAGATACTTACTCTGCAGATTCTGTAGGTAACACTTGGCAAGAAGCTCACGTTGATGAGTTCCTAGTTCAAGAACTTGATCACGTACTAACAGTTCCACGTGACCCACAAAGTGGTCAGCCAACAGGTCAACGTGTTCACCGTCCGGTAGTAGTAACTAAAGTACAAGACCGTTGTTCACCTCTGTTATTCAACGCATTAGTGTCTGGCGAAAAGCTTCCTGAGTGTGTAATCCGTTTTTACCGTACTTCAGTACAAGGTAAGCAAGAGCACTACTACTCAATCAAGTTAATTGATGCACTACTAGTAGATATTCAAACTCGTATGAATCACTGTCAAGACGCTGCAACTTCAGATCGTGTAACTGAAGAAGTACTTAAGCTGACTTACCGTGCAATCGAAGTAACTCACGAGAACTGTGGTACTGCTGGTAACGATGACTGGCGTGCTCCACGCGAAGCTTAATCGCTTTTCGTGAAAAACAAAGGGTCAACAACTGCTGTTGGCCCTATTTCTATTATTAGTATCAGGTAAAAGATATGGTGAATGACGTAGAATTTAAGTTTGAACTGCAAGGCTCTGAGCATGATTTTCGTGTGGAGAGCTTTCAGGTAATCGAAGAGCTTTCAAAGCCTTTTCAAATCAGCCTATCATTACTTTCACTTGATCCTGATATCTCATTTGATGCACTCATCCGTAAACCAGGTAGCTTGACTCTATATGGTCAAGGTGTCAGTTCAGCGAGATGCTTTCACGGCGTAGTTAATGAAGTTCGTTACCTTGGATCGGGTAGGAGATTCTCCCGTTACCAACTGACTCTTGTTCCGCAAGCTTGGTTTTTGAGCCAAAGACAAGACTGCCGCATTTTTCAACAAAAATCAGCGTCGGCGATCATCTCTGAAGTTTTAGATGATGCGTCAGTAACTGATTATCGATTAGAACTGTCAGGTGTCTATCCTTCAAAAGAATACGTGCTCCAATATCGAGAGACAGACCTAGAGTTTGTTCAACGAATTTTGGCAGAGCATGGTATGTGGTACTACTTTGAGCATACAGAAGCTAACCACACAATGGTTATTGTCGACAGTAATGATGCAATAACTGAGTTATTGAGCTCACCACTTAACGGATCTTATCTAGGCCCTATTGTTTATCATGCGGATGGTGGTGGTGTTGCAGACCGCGAGCATATCTCTGACCTTGAACTCGTGAATCGAGTGAAAACCGGCCACGTTACTTACACTGACTATAACTACGAGTTTCCGAAGATCCCTCAAGAAATGAGCAGCTCCGGTGAACTCGATTTAGATTTGAAATTGTTCGATTTCCCAGGGCGTTACGTTGATCCAATGATGGGTCAAGTAAGATCAAATGAATGGATGTCTGAATATGTTGTTGATAATCAGCAAGTGGAGGCGACCAGTAATGTCATGAGGCTGGCGTCTGGATACAGTTTTAGTATCAGTGAGCATCCACGTTCAGCAATCAACCGTGATTATCTCATGTTATCGGTAATGCATAGTGGCCATGACCCTCAGGTTCATGAAGATGAAACTAATGGTCTGCCAACTACATATCACAATCAGTTTGCGTGCATTCCTAGGAATGTTGAGTTTAGAGCTCCAAAACTTGAGGCTCCTTTGGTTGAAGGTACACAAACAGCGGTCGTTGTGGGGCCTGCAGGCGAAGAAATCTATACTGATAAGCTTGGACGAATCAAAGTTCAGTTCCATTGGGACCGTTATGGCGAGAGCGATGAGCATTCCAGTTGTTGGATTCGAGTGAGTCAATCAATGGCAGCACCGACTTGGGGGGCGGTATACCTACCTCGCATCGGTCATGAGGTGGTTGTTACCTTCCTAGAGGGAGACCCTGATAGGCCTTTAGTTACTGGTGCAGTTTATAACGGACTTCATTATCCTCCTTATTCGTTACCAGAGAACAAAACGCGTACAACTTTCAGAACTCAAACGCATAAAGGGACAGGCTATAACGAGTTGAGCTTTGAAGACGAAGCTAACCAAGAAGAAGTCTACATTCATGCGCAAAAGGACATGTCGACTAAGGTTTTGAATAACCGCTACCGCGACATAGGCCAAGATGAGTTTTTAAAGGTTGCACGCCATCAGACAAATGATGTTCACGGTGATCACAAAGAGACCATTGACGGACACAAGGCCACCCAAGTTAACAGCACGTTTACTGAAACTGTCGAACAAGATGTATCCGTTACTTACAACGCTAATGAAACTCAATATGTTAAGAACAACTCTGACTTAGAAATTGGAGACAATCAAATTACCAAGATTGGTAAGAATGATGATTTGGATGTTGGTGAAAACAGTAATTTAACGGTAGGTGCATCAAAAAGTTCTGATATAGGGGCCGATGATAACCAGACGGTTGGTGGCAACTTAACGGTCTCTGTTAAAGGAAACACTTCATACAAAGCCGATGGCGCGACGCAGGTCATAAGCGGTGACAAGATAGTACTGAAGACGGGTGGGTCTTCATTAGTGATGAATAGTGACGGTTCTATCAAGTTATCAGGTTCCTCAATAACCATCGAAGGAAGCGATAAAGTTGTAATCAAAGGTGGAAACGTGGCGATCAATTAATGATGGAAAAACAAACCCCAATTATACAAACCATCACCGAACAGCAAGCCGAATCAACGGCTTGCTTTTCGCGTTTTGGAACAATTGTATCGATTAACGAAACTAAGAGTGGTGTTCGCGTCGATTTCGAAGGAAACCCGTTGCAGCAGCCAATTAATGCGAGGTTGGGGAGAGGGTTTAAATTAGCTGAGTTGCAACTTGCTATTGATAACAACCTTTCATGTCGTATCGAGTTTCTTAATAACGACTTTAACCTTCCTTTAGTCACAGATATCTTTTTCTCCATTGTTGATGACTCGGATGAGTTTGTACTGAGAGCCAAGAAAATGGTTATTGAAACGGAACAAGAGTTAATTGTGAGAAGTGGCGAAACAGAGACTCGTTACAGCGGCCGTGATGGCCGAATTACCACCAAAGCCAAATATGTGACTTCTCAAGCTGAGAAGGCTCAAAAAATTCAAGGCGGCACCATAGCGATCAATTGATCGTGTTACTAGATTGGATTCACGGATGCGTCAAAAAATAGGTATAGATCAACTAAACCAGCCGATTACTAATGAAGACTTGGAACTCGCCATCACTAATGCGGAAAGTACGCTCACTTTATTGGACGAGCTTCCTATCAAATGGCTGGATATGTGTAATGAAAAGCTGTCACTGGCTTCGGAGACACTTGGTTTCTTGTTAAAGCAACGCTTACAAGTACATAAAAGGGGATACCCAAGCGTTAAACTGGAGTATTTAGCGCTGGCTGAGCGTCAGATTGAAGACCTAAAAAATGTTTATTTGTCTTTCTATCGATTGGCTCCGGGATTGATTCATCAATTAAAGCAGAGCGAACCAACCATTTATGCTTGGCTCATGTTGAATTCTGAGATTGGACAAGAGCAAGAAAACCTACTTTGTGGTTTATCGATACTTGATGATTTGGATTACCAAACCGCAAAATTGCTAGTTGTTCAGTCATCATTATCAGGTATCGACTCTGTGGTAATCGAAATGGTTGAAGGTGGTTGTAAACTGCCCGTGCTTTACTTGGAGTGCCTACAGTTACGCCAAACTGTCACAGTTGGTCTGCTAAAACGTTGGCTTAAAGACAAGCGGTTTTCTGAGCATAAAACACATTTATTTTTATCGTTACAAAACGATGCAGAAAGCGTTGTCTGGTTAGCTGAAAACTCAAATGGCAGTCAGAACCTGTTTGAGCGATTACTTACGAAAGAGGATAGAGGGACATGGTTTCGTCAGGAATTTGGTACCTCAATCGATAGTGTATCTGATCCCGAAGTGGTCACTTTTGCCAAACTTTTGGAGCTCAAAGAGTTTGAGAGCTTTAATCTGAGTAGTGTACAGGCTCCGTTCGATTTTGTATTACACGGTCTGAATGAACATGTTCCGAAAATAGTTGAATTAGTATCAAGCCTTGACGAGTTCGAAGGTGAGGATTGGATCCAAGCGCTTTACATTGTCTATGGGAAACGTTTACCAGTGACACCAAAAAATTTGGGGATAGACTTTGAGTGGCACGAAATACTCGAAAAGCTAAAAGAATGGGTCGAAATTGGCGCCTACAGACAAGCGTCACCGGGTCGATTGGGACAAACTTTGACTCTAGAAACCAGTATCCAAGCCATGTTCGATACTCAAGTCAGTGCTGCTTTTAGGGTTTGGATTTGGCGTCAGGTTTGCCTCCATACTCGCTCATACATCCCTTGGGATATGGCTATGCCAGTTCATCAACAAGAGTGGAATATCACGCGACTAACCCAGAATTCAACAGCCTCAGAAAGGTTTAATCTAAGGAATAATAATGCAGTTGTGGGATATTGAGAACCATCCAGAACTTTCAATCAAAGGCCGTTTTCAACGGGATCATAATGGAAATGAGGTGTGGATTGTCGTTGGAAAACGTTCATGGCAACTCGTAGGTTCTGTTTGGAAGGAGCAAGAAGAGGCAGAGATCTATGACGATCCTGTCTACCTGGGTGAAGCAGGGCTTTCCGCGATGAAAGCTGACCAAGAGTTCTCAGTTGTTAAAACCAACACAGATGTACTGATTTTCGGTAAGGCCCGAAGCTACGCGAAAAAGGCAGTTACGTACCATGAGTGTCGGCTTTTGATTGATGGCCATATCGACAAAACCATATCGGTACTTGGTGATAGGCAATGGATTGAGCACGGAGGTAGCGTAACGCTAAGTAAACCACTCCCATTTGTGGAAAAAGAGATCGACTTCTCCTGTGCTATCGGAGGCGATTTAAGAAACCGGCTCGGCGGAGGTATTGCTGATACTAAAGGGGAACTATTGAAACAGAAGGTTCCTTCGGTTTTTTATCCTACGGAAGATTGGAGTGCGACACCCAAGAATACACGGGTTGCTGGATTTGGCCCGTTAGCCCCATTTTTTGGGGCTCGTCAGCAATATGCTGGCACTTTTGATGACGATTGGCTAGAGAATAGGAAACCTCTTTATCCCGTAGACTTTGACCAGCGTTTTTATCAGAGTGCGCCACTAGACCAACAATGCAAAGGCTTCATATCTGGCGGTGAACGATTGATGATGAGTGGCTTTTGCCATAATGATGCACTCTCTTTCCGTTTCCCCAAAGAGATGTATGTAGCAGAAGCTCAATTTAAAAATGCCAACTATCAAGTAGATATGCCTATTTCTACGGTTTTCATTGATACAGAGGCTCGCATACTTTCAATCAGTTACAGCGCTGCCTTTCCATGTCAAGGCGAGGAGCATCTTTTAGTGTCAACGAAGATCCATAAAAAACAGGAGTTGTCGGATAATGAATAACAATTCAGCACGATTCGTTATTGGTATGGAAGCCATGACACCAACGGGCATGAATCTTGATATTGCCACAACAGTTGCCAAAGCGGATTTGGGAAGGTTCGATCAGCAAGTGGCCGGTGATGGGATAGAAAGATTCACGTACGCTAGTATTGAATACATTTCCAGTACATCATTGTTTGACAAGTGTTCGGTGCTTATTGAGAGCTTGATCGACTCTCTTTTAAAGCAGTTACCTACATCATTAAAGCCTATTCCGTTACTCGTCAATGTACCGGGCTCTATTTCTGCTGTGGAGATGAGTCAGTGGTTAAGTGAATGTAAGCATTGTGATTCAATATCACGTTATGAAGTGGTTCAACAAAGTGGACCATCATACTTGACCACATCATTGGCTAAGTTGAACCAATTCGATGCAATAATGAGTATCTCAGTAGATTCACTTGTTGATGATCTCAGTGACTTAATCGAAGCTGGAGATGTCATGAGTTCAACTAATCCATGGGGCATAATACCGAGTGAGGGCGGGGCGGGTTTACTGTTATGTCGGAATAACTTGGTGCAAACGTTAAAGCTTAAACCCAAAGCAAAGTTAGGTTATTTCGAAGTAGAACCTGCAAATACAACGCGAAGGTCAGTAATGAAGCTCGTCAGGAATGCGAGTCGCAATATCAAGAGTTTTGGGCCTGTATTCTCTGATATGACTAATCTGAGGTCTCATACTGAAGATTATGGGTTCGCGTTAGGTGCACGCGCCGAATGTTTTGATAACCCACAGCAGCCCACTTTAATTAATGATTTATGGGGTACATTGGGTAGTTGTTCTGCATTGGCATTAATGGCCTGCACTATCCAAGAGGTAACGCATAATAGCCCTGTAACCCTGTTAATGTTTGATGTTAAAGGAGAAAGGGCGTTGCTCCAACTCACTTGTATGAAACAGACCTGACTGCATAGCCGTGATACGAAACGCTTATATTATAATCATTATCACACGACAATTATCTGAAAGGCGATTCAGTAGACAAAGTTAGTCTTAGCGTTTATTTAGATCCACCTTATTCATCAAGCCGCTTTAGTTGCTGCACCGCTCTATTTCTAAATTTGTAACACCTCTATTTCTAAATTTGTAACACCTTGATGAAACTGATGTGTATTTTTATCATCGTAATTAAGTATAGCGTTGTACATTCCAATGACGAACTCAAGCTTAGGAGCGGGGCTTGATGGTTTTATGATAAGTGAGCAGTATTTCAGTGCTTTACCATACTCACTTGATATCGAACTATTCCTAATTTCTATTTGGTGAATCCACTTCCCAAACACCTATTCCAATTATAGAGATAATCAATATTATTTCTGAGCATTACTCAGATAAACGAACAATTCGTTTTTATTAGAATGAACTAAAAATGTGACTCAGTTAACAATGTATGTTTAGTTCGTTATTTACGTGGATAAGTACCCTAATTTTTAGCCAAAAATAGTTAGTTAAAGCGTTTGTCGTAATGTTCGGTTGTTTAGTAATAATAACTGAATTAATAGTCTTACCGATGGTTTTAAATACTGCTATTGAAAAGGGTATTGGACAGTAATTATTATCTAGCATTAATTTATTTCGTTTGATAAAGAGTTTAGCGTGCCAGAAAAGCAAGGGACAGCCAAAGGTTATCTAGATAAGTTGGTTGTGAAAGCGATCGAAAAGAAAAATCAGCAAGCTCAGAATATGGCTAATAAAAATAAGCCCAAGCTAGAGTATGTGATTTTCTCCCAATTTGACGTGTTAGATACATTACCTTCAAAAAATGGCAAAACGACTGTTTATCACCTGGCCAAGAAAGGGAACCCTGAAAAACAGGTTTGCTGTAAGGTTCTAAATGAAGGTTCATCTGAACTTGCGAATGAATTAATCATTAATGAAGCCAGTCGTCTTGAGATGTCTCAACATCCGAGTGTTGCTGATTTCATTAAAATAGGCAAAGAGTTCGATCGACCATACTTTATGTATCAGTGGATTCAGGGAGAATCTTTGGCTGAAAAAATGGCTCGTCATACTCCTAAAGGTTTTAGGCATGACCATATTGCGTGGCTGATATATCAATTGTCTGGTGCGCTTGAGTTTATGCACACGAGAGGTGTCTGCCATTTAGATATTAAACCTTCAAACATTATTGTTACAGAGTCCGATTATGTAAAGTTGATCGACTTTGGTGCTGCTCGTTATGTTGGTGAATCTAATACTTACGCTGAAGCAAGCATGAGCTATGCGTCTCCTGCGTTTATAAAGTCTGGCGTGGCTCAACCTCAAGATGACGTCTATTCATTGGCGTTATTAACTGGGCATCTATTTCTTGGAGCTGCATTTGGCGATGCTTGGACAACTCAATTACAAGCAAAAAAACGACCAGGTTTAATCCCTAACCATGTATGGAAGTTAATTAAAGATGTTGTCAACAACCCTCGACAGCACAGGTATACAGCGACTTCGTTTGCGCAGCAACTAGCCAAGATCGATACCCAAAAATTTGGTGCTGATGTAAGTGCTCCCTTATTTAGTAGTTTACGGAATGCTGATCTCGTTCTAACCAAACATCGAACTATTGACAGAATTCAAAGTGGTCGGCTTCGATACTTAGAAGCGAGTTTGGTTCTGTGTGTCGTGATTATCACTGGTACATATTTATATAACCAAGGTCAGCCTGAATGGAAATCGATTGTTAAATCGACCAACAGTTCGAGTAGCCTTGTGAGCACTATTAAACCTGCACAAACCGCGTCTTTTTTAGCACAGTCTCCATGGGATATTGAATTCGCGTTACAAGATATGGAAAAAGATGTCGTCTCGACAGCTCCTTACCGAGAAGCTTATGAAGTCCAACAGAGCAAATTAGCTAAGTTGTATAAAAACTATGAATCGGACTTGAATGAATATGAAGGGGCGGTCGATCTACTTCCTAAAACTCTGATGTCGATCCGGCATGATCTCGTTGTTTTGCGAGAAAAACTGAACAGTGACGGCTCTCTATTTCCTTATGCAGATAAAGCGCTGACGGAAACGATGGCAAGTCTGAATAAGGCGACCATCAATTCACAAAATATTGCCGCCTTTGGTGGGAATCAAGAACAGCGTTTAGTCGAACTCATCTTAGATGGGAAATCAGATGTTGCAGACAGTGATATTGAAACTGCTTGGAAAGTAAACCAGTCAAGAGCCTATTTTTATAGTCATGTATTACCACGCAAAGTGCTCAGCGGAATAGATGCCTCGATAGAGAAAAATGCAAAGCAGCATTATTACACCAAAGCAATTCTTGAGGCAGAAGCTGCGCAATCATTTTTTGGTAACACGCCAAAATTGAAAGCTAAAGTAAGAGCTCTAAAAGTAGCAAGAAGCGAATTTATTTTGTTCAGTACTGTAACTGAACAATCAGTATTTGGTCGACAGAAACTTCACGACTCGTTAGCTGATCTAGAGACTAATGCCCCTAAGAAATTCAGCGAAATAACGGAAATTCTTAATAGCATGGCAAGTGATTCTATAGACAAAAGTCATCAACTATCTAAACCAGCGCGAGGTGCTATAGCAATCGAGCGAGCAATTAGAAATTACAATTCTGAAAGCAGAGGTTAACTTGAGTCTGATCGATACTGAAACGCTATTAGCACCAATATCTGAACACTCACCAACTGGTGTGGATGCTAGGTACGAGTTTTGCTATGAAATGATGGAAGCCGAAGTGAAAAAATTTGGTTCATTATTTGGTGAGACTGTTGACTGGCATATAGTAAAAGTCCATTCGATTGAAGTGCTAAGTCAGCATAGTAAGGATCTTAAAGCGCTTTGTTATCTGATCCGTTCTTTGGTAGAGGACAAAGGCGAGATAGGGCTTGAGGAAGGATTATCTTTGCTCAATGACTCAATCAGTCGTTTTGGTCATGAGTTATACCCTAAACGTAAAAGAGGTAGAGATGGGGCTGTTGAGTGGCTCAATCATCAATTCAAACTCGTCGCGACTAAATTGTCTGCAGAATCCCTTGACTGGGAAGTTCTATCTCGATGTATCACACTAACTGAAGGTATCCAGCGTCAGTTTGACGAGATATTTCAAGACTCTGATGTAGACTTTTTCGAATTAAAAAGTCATTTGAATCAACTAATGCAGAACGCATCTTTAAATGAAGAAACGTTGGTTGAACACAGTTTGGCTGATTCCGAACCGCTCATTGATGTTGTTGCACTGTCCGAGAAAGCGATCGTTCCACAAAGCCACGAAGCTGACAGTCCGAAGACGCACACCACGCCTAATCAGAAACGAAGTAAACCTCGAGAGCACAGCACTGTAGACGTTGACACAGATTTTTCATCTCCGGCTGCATCAAAGCGTACGTTAAAAAAAGTGTCTGAGATCATGGTGCATTCAAATCCGACTGAACCTTTAGGATATCGGATTTACCGTCACCTGACATGGGCCGACGTTGATGGTTTACCTGATCACAAAGACAATCTAACGCCTCTTAGCCTCGCTGTGTCATCAGACCAGCAGGCGGAATATCGAGATAAAGCAAATCAAGAAAGTGATATCGATACGATCAAGCGTTTAGAGCGAACACTTACTGATGCGCCATTTTGGCTGACTGGGCATTATTTCGTTTATTCAATGTTAGACAATCTTGGGTATGACGAAGCTGCGTTGGCTGTAAAGCAAGAAACAAAGAGATTTGTCGATTCTTTTGAGGGAATTGAGAACCTCTCTTTCAAAAATTCTATTCCATTTGCGGATGAAGCAACGATTACTTGGTTGTCTACAGGTAACGCTTGTCCTTCGGGTAAGTCGTCAATAATTCAAACTATTGTTGTAGCTGAAGATGATCTATCTGAGATGGAGGATATTGCCCTAGGTGACTTGGGTAAATATGTGGCTGAACTGTCAAACAAACTCGAGTTGGATAACTCCGGTCGTGGACAATTCATGTTGCACTTAAAGTTAGTGAAAGCCTACCAAAGTGTTGGTTTATACCCTTTGTGCTTGCCTTACTTGGAACAAAGTTGGGCGGTGGCTAAGGAACTAAATCTATCAATTTGGGAACCCCATTTGTTTTTTTCTTTAGAAAATCTAATTCAAAAAACTCTAAAGGAACTATATCGAACTAAGGATTTTTTACCTGTGAGATATAGCGAATGGGAAACAATTTATGACCAGCAATAAACTAGAAAGGACTAATTATGTCACGTGATGGCTCGGTGGCTCCGAAAGAGCGAATTAATATACGTTATGTTCCAGCAACAGGCGATGCGTCTGATGATGTTGAACTGCCCCTAAGTATGATGGTTGTCGGTGACTTCACTGCTCGTGCAGATGAAACTCCGATCGAAGAGCGTAATCCGATTAATATCGATAAAGATAACTTTAACGAAGTATTAGAAGGTTACGCACCGAATATCAAAGCAAATGTTGAAAACCGTCTTTCTGATGAAGAAGGTGCGCAAATTGGCGTTGATATTACATTCAAAAATATGAAGGACTTTACTCCAGAGTCGATTGCGAAGAGCGTTCCTGAGCTGAATGGTTTACTAGAACTTCGTGAAGCCTTGGTTGCATTGAAAGGCCCTCTAGGGAATGTACCTGCTTTCCGTAAGAAGATTGCAGCAGTTCTTCAAGATGAAGAAGCAAGAAAGAAACTTTTGGATGAACTAAGCATTGGTGCAGACCAAGGCGAAAAAGCAGAGTAAGGAAGATCATGTCGGCAGAAGCACAAGCACCAGAACAAGAAGCAGCTCTAGTTGAGTCAGGCTCTCTTCTGGATAGCATTTTAAATGAGACTCGCATTAAACCTAGTGATGAGGGTTTTGACGTTGCAAAGCGTGGCGTTGAAGCATTCATTGGTGAGTTATTAAGCAGCTCAACAGTAGAAAAAGTAGACCAGTCTTTAGTTGATTTGATGATCTCTGAGATTGATCAAAAGTTGTCTAAACAGGTTGATGCAATTCTTCACAACGAAGAAGTTCAAGCGATTGAATCAACATGGCGTGGTCTTAAATATCTTGTTGATCACACGGACTTCCGTGAAAACATTCAAATCGAACTTATTTCGGCTAAGAAAGACGAAGTTCTGGATGATTTTGAAGATGCTCCTGAAGTAGTGAAATCAGGTTTATATAAGCAGATTTATACTCGTGAATACGGTCAATTTGGTGGTAAGCCTGTAGGTGCCGTTATTTGTGATTACCAACTATCTGCGTCTTCGCCTGATATTAAACTAATGGAATATATGGGTAATGTAGGTGCTATGTCTCATGCACCATTTATTACTTCTGCATCTTCTCAATTCTTTGGTTTAGATTCTTATGAAGAATTACCAAACTTAAAAGACTTAAAGTCGGTATTTGAAGGTCCTCAGTATACTAAGTGGCGCGGATTCCGTGAGCACGAGGACGCACGTTATGTGGGGCTTTGTACATCACGTTTTATGCTGCGTACGCCATACTCAGTTGAAGACAACCCAATTAAGGCGTTTGACTACGATGAAATGGTTACGGACAGCCATGACAATTACCTTTGGGGTAACTCAGCTTATGCTATGGCTTCAAAGATCAGTGAGTCGTTTGCAAAATATCGCTGGTGTCCAAACATTATTGGCCCGCAAAGTGGCGGTGCGGTAACCGATTTACCGGTTTATAACTTTGAAGCGATGGGTCAGATCGAAACTAAGATCCCAACCGAAATTCTGGTTTCTGACCGCCGTGAGTATGAACTTGCAGAAGAAGGCTTTATGGCTTTAACAATGCGTAAAGGTTCTGATAACGCAGCGTTCTTCTCGGCAAACTCAGTTCAAAAACCAAAAGTGTTTGCGAATACACCTGAAGGCAAGCAAGCTGAGATGAACTACAAGTTGGGTACTCAGCTACCTTACATGTTCATTATTAACCGCTTAGCTCATTACATTAAAGTACTTCAACGTGAGCAAATTGGTTCTTGGAAAGAGCGTACCGATTTGGAAGTTGAGCTAAATAAATGGATCCGTCAATACGTATCTGACCAAGAGAACCCGCCAGCAGAAGTTCGTGGTCGTCGACCGTTACGAGCGGCTAAAGTCGAAGTGTCTGACGTTGAGGGTGACCCAGGTTGGTATAAAGTATCGATGTCTGTTCGTCCTCACTTCAAGTACATGGGCGCGAGCTTTGACTTATCTTTGGTTGGTAAGCTAGACCAATAATAAGTTTGGAAATAAATAAGCGGCCAGGTTTACTGGCTGCTTTTTTTCTTAGAGTGTTATATGGAAAAAGGTTACCGATTATTAGAACGAATTGAACTTGGTGAGCCGAAAAATTGTTATGAAAAAGTGGTTTCACATAGGCATTTAATTGAATCCATTCATCTGCACCTTGCTGATTTGCTTAATACTCATGCGGGTAATTCAATGATCGATCGGGAATATGGCTTACCTGATTTCAATGATGTTCTATCGAACAACACCAATTTAGTTCGTCACATCCAAAAGAACATCACTTCCACAATAGAAAGCTTCGAACCTCGGCTACGAAGTGTTGAAGTACATTATCGAGAAAATCACAACAACCCTCTTCAATTAGGCTTTGGCATATGCGGAGAAGTCTTACACAACGGTGGAAAAGTTCCGATGTCTATCGATGTCTATATGGGAACTGACGGCCAATTTAACGTTTAGTAGGTGCCCATTGAGTAACAGTAAATACTTTCAAGATGAACTCACATATCTACGAGAATCCGGCAGCGAATTTGCCAAGTACAATCCAAAACTGACCAACTTTTTGTCTGAAGGAACATTCGATCCTGATGTAGAACGTCTTCTTGAAGGTTTTGCGTTTCTTACTGGCCGTATTAGAGAAAAGATTGATGATGAACTCCCAGAGCTCACTCAGTCGTTAATGACGCTGTTGTGGCCACATTACATGCGCTCGATTCCTTCGTTATGCATTAGCGAACTAACGCCACACTCCGGAAGTGTCACTGAAAAAACAGTGGTAAAGCGCGGGGCTGAGATGGCTAGTGAACAAGTGGAAGGTACGCAATGTTTATTCAGAACCTGCTATGACGTAGAGCTTTTCCCCTTAAAAATCACAAGCATTGACCAAAGCAACAGTCGAACAAGCTCATCTGTTGATGTGACACTTGCGACTGAACATGGGCTAGAGTTATCTCGTATCGGGTTAGATAAATTAAGGTTTCATTTACATGGTGAGATCCATATAACTAGAATTCTTTTCTTATGGATATTTAGATACTTAGACTACGTCGAGTTAGACGTGGGCGGTGGGTATAAACGTAAACTTGGACCTGAATTTGTTAAACCGGTTGGGTACCAAGACGACGAAGCGATACTGCCATATAGCGACAATTCATTTGCAGGTTATCGTTTGTTGCAAGAATATTTTTCTTTACCAGACAAATTTATGTTTTTTGATATTACGGGTCTCGATTGGCTAAAAGGGATACCACAAAGAAGTACCGTGAACCTTAAATTCCATTTTAAGAGAGCATTACCTGCCGAAGTTGTCCTGAAAGATAAGCACTTAAGGTTACATTGCACGCCAGCTGTGAACCTATTCGAAAAAGATGGTGATCCAATTCGGCTTGAACATCGCCGAAATGAGTATAAAGTTCGGCCACAGAGTGACAACCAGGATCACTACGAAGTTTATTCAATAAACCAAGTAGAAAGTTGGAGCAAAAATGAAAGGCGACGAAAATCTCTTATTGAATTTGAGTCCTTTGAACACCAAATAAATCAAAGAGATAAACGTGATTTCTACAAGTCAAAAGTTTCAGAGCGAGTGAGTGGAAGAGGGCTTGAGCGTTATATATCTTTTCATACCCACAATGGGGATATTGCAGACCTAGGAACCGAAACGGTTTTGATGAAGTTATTGTGCAGTAATGCAGATTTGTCTGAAAGATTGTCTGTAGGAGACATCATATATACCACACATAAATCTCCAACTTACGCCACGTTTAGTAATATTACTAAACCTACGCAATCTGTTAGCCCGCAAGTGAATGGCGAACTCCAATGGCAACTGATTGCTAATATGTCATTGAATTATCTATCGCTCTCTAATATTGATGTACTCAAGGTTTTACTGTCTACATATGACTTCCATTCTAGAGTGGATAGGCAGGCTCATAGGGCTTCGTTGCACAGGCTTGACGGCATTATCTCATCAGAAATGAAACCTATCGATAGAGTGTTTAGAGGGGTATCCGTTCGTGGTAATCAATTTAAGCTTAAGATGAACTCTAGTTTTTTTGTCAATGAAGGGGACATGTTTTTGATGGCAAATGTATTGAATGAGTTCATACGCTTATATTCAAGTGTTAACTCATTTACAGAGTTAGAAGTCTACGATGAACGCAGTGGCGAAAGCTACCAATGGGCAAGTTTAACTGGACAGCAAACAATCTTATGATTGATGAATTATCAGAAAAAATAAACGAATTTAGCTTTTTTCAAGCAGTTTTGTTGTTAGAGAAGCACTACCAACTATTACCGGGCAGTGATTTTGTAGCGGTTGGTGAAAACAAATATTTTTATCAAGAGAGAATTGCGTTTAGTGTCTCACCAAACCTCTGTTTCCCCAAAAGTGATATGGAATTCATCAGTCATATGGAAAGGTCTGGTGAGCACTATTCGAGAATTGAAACTAACTTTTTAGGATTACACGGTTCAAGTTCACCTTTGCCCGCGAACTATACAGAAAAATTAGTAGGTAGAGATGATGATGATAATCCAGTTAGAGACTTCTTTGATTTCTTTCATAATAGATATACCAGTTTAATCTATCGTGTTTGGAAAAAGTACCGTTATCATGTTCAGTATCAAAGCGATGCAACAGATGACTTTTCTGGGCGTATGCTGCACCTAGCAGGGTTGTCTAATGTTATTCAAGAGTCTGATACGATCGGGCTTGATCGTGCAAAGATTTTGTCTTACGTCAATCAGCTATCTACCAGGACACGCTCTCCGAAACTGATTTCTGGCATTGTTGCGCACTATTTTTCATTACCAAGTGTTCGAATCGAAGAGTGGGTCTTTCGAAGAGTAAAAATTGCCGAATGCCAAAGGAATCAATTAAATAGAACGAATTGTATTTTGGGTTCAAATTTACATTTAGGTAAGAGCATCCCAGATCTAAACGGTAAGTTTAATCTTTGTATTGATAACATTGATTTCGAGACGTTCCGAAAGTTCTCCTATGGAGGAGATTTCCATAAAACTTTAGTGGGGTTGATGCGTTTTATTCTTCGTGACCCCATGTCTTGGGATTTAAAGCTAACCGTTGATTTAGACTCAGTTCCAAAGAACCAACTCGGTCAAGGTGATGGGACGAGTTTGGGGCAAACTTTTTGGTTGGGTCAAGCAGGTACGAAAGATGCGAAGATTAGAGTAATTGGAGGCATTTAAAAAAGCCGCTCATAAGAGCGGCTTTATTTTTAACGACTGATTGGCTGGTGTAGCACTACTGTTGTATTGAGAGAGCGAATGCCATTGAAAGACTCTATCTCATTACATAAATGGTGTATTGATTGCAGATCAGGAGCTTCAATCAAAGAAATAATGTCGTAGGTCCCCCCAACAATGCTTGTAAGTCTGACTTCAGGTAGTTCTTTTAATGCATTACTTACATCATTTTTCTTACCTTTTTCACAAGAAATTAGCAAATAACTGGCCGCTTTTCTCCCGTCATTTTCTACTCTTATTTGTGCCGTATACCCTTTGATAATACCGGTTTTTTCAAGTCTGTTGATGCGTTCAGCGACTGCTGTTCGCGACAAGCCGATGTTGCGAGAAAGATTAGCAATCGATTCTCGCCCATTGGAGAGTAGATTCGAAAGAATTTTACGATCTAGTTTGTCTAAGCCTTGTAAACTAATGTTGGACATCATGTGTTCTGCCTTTTCTGAATTATTATTGTATTTGTATTTGTATTTGTATTTGTATTTTTACTATATGGCTTCGGGTAGAGTGAAGTTATACAGCTCCGCTAACGTAAACGGGTTTTTCTGAGTCAAAGGAGTGATTCGCAAGCTCAGATCTCTGCCTGATACTTTTATATCACTCACGAAGCTACCGTTATGGGTATTTGTTAACGTTGAGTCACCAAATAACCGATAGATAGCCCATTGACCATTCTTGCTCAGTACATGTTGTTTACCTTCGTCTGTTACATCTTGAATTGTTATACTGATATTGAAATCTCCATTTTGAGGAGGCCACTCAAGTTCACGAATTCTGCTGGGACCATGGTAATAGTTGATATTTGAGTCCGCTATTTTTAAGCTTGCTCTGATCGCACTCGAATCCAGATCAAGTACCTTCGCACTAAATGGAAGGTACAAACGGTTTGTACTCTTGTTGATTAGTGTATCTCTGATGACATTGTAATTTCTTAACTGAACAAGTAGTTCTGGTGAGAGAGGCATAATTTCACCTTCTACTTGTTTTGGCGTCCATAGGTTTGTGTCATAAAAAGGAGCGAAATTTTTATCGATAAATGCATCAAGCAAGCCTCCCGATGCGAAAAGCAGCTCAAAGTCTTCGATCGAAATTTCTTCTGTTGCACTTAGATCAAAAGGGTACCTTCCTAAACCTAACTCTTTGAACTTAGAATAGATCTCACTATACCAAAGAGTCTGTATTCCTTTTGATGATTCAGAAATCATCACGGACCAGCTCTGGTTAACTACGTCTAAAAGCCAACTTCTTACTGGCTCAGGAGATTTTTGTGCAATTTGTTTTAAACGAATCAGAGGATCGGCATCCGTACTACTCATCCGGTGTTGTGCTGCAGACAACGCTGCCATTTGAGGGTCCGGTGCGTCTGCTATATCTTTCATATACGTACGAACTCTGCTCAGTGCAGTTATCGTTTCATCCCATGGTGTAGGGGAGTTTGGGGTTTCGTTAATTTGCAATTGATTCAAGATGTGGAAAGCTTGTTCAACTCTTTTCATTAATAAGTAGTCAGGCTTTACAACTTCTTCAACGAGTTCTGGTGCTGCATTTACGGCACCAGCAAGTTTAGGGTTAACCTGGGCCATTAATGCATTCTGTTGTCCAACCGGGGAAAACTGAGTGTTTGTATAAACTTGTTTTAGAACGGTTGTCATAGGAGAAGAGGGACCAGAGATCAGATCAATGGCGTTAGTAATCTCCCCTATATTGTTATAACGCTTTACTTTTAGTTCGCTTAAAGCATTTCGCCAATAACTGATGTAGTCATCCGTATATTTTTTTCTTACTTGCTTCTTGAATGTCTCTTGTTCTTTGTCTGTTGGGATTACGTGGTTTGACAAACCCAATACCCAGTTGTCGGTGATGACTTGTTGCGACATTAAATCGACGCGAGGGCGGTAAAACGTACTGAAGCCTGTAGATGTGTAAACTTTATCGATTTCTAATCGTTGAGGATCCAAGTTGTCGTTGAAGACATTATTAAAGTCGAAACCGACTGCTCGCTGTAAATTCAAAGTGCCTAAATCAATGTCACCTGCTTGTTGTAACAAGCTGGCGTACACAAGATCTACATTTGAACTAGAGAGTAGAGAACGTCTTGTCGCACGCACCATATTCATGTTGATCGATACAGGTTCAAAATCAGTGCGGAAATATGCGTCCAAATATTTCATCACTGTCGTGATCGTGTCTGGTTGATCACTGAGTTTTTGGAGCGTTGACATCGTTTGCTGACGTAGAAATTTTATCTCGCGTTTTGTAGGATCATTCAACATTAAGTAACCTTTTAGTAAAGGCAGTGCATTATTAACGTTGTCTTGATTTTGTGTTAGTTGCAAACGATAACCTTGCTCAATTACTGGCATTAAGTGGTTTCTAATTTGCATTATGAGGGCGTTATAAGCGATTTTCGTACTTTCATCGAGACGACTTACATTCATATTCACAAGTTCATTATCTAGCGCTTGTGAGCCACTAAGCCATGCTTGATAAGATGGTTGTACAGTTTGGATCGCACTTGAAAGAGAACTTTCAAAAGAATTGCCTTTTGGGTAAGACGATTGTGAATCATCTATACCAATAAGCTGACTAATCACTCTCAGGTTGTCATCTAAAGTCGTTGAAAACAGGTAAGCACCACTACCTAGTAAAATAATGGAAGCTGCAACGGCTAGACGGCTCTGCCTCTGGATCATCCTAAGGTAAGTCTTGTTTTCACCTGCGAAATCAGATTCAGGCAGGATCTGAGAGTCCATTAAGAAACGCGTAAAATAGGGCGTTTCTGTTAACTGAGTATGTTCCGACGCAATGATCGGCAAGTTAAAGTAGTTGCTGCAACTCTTAGCTAATAGGTTGTATTTTCTACCACCTTGGATATTCGATATAAAAAACACTTCACGGATATCAAGAGAATAAGACCCAGTATTGAGTTCTGAAAGTCGTTCTATCACAGAAGCAATTTCAGACTGACACAATTCGAATTGTTTAGGGAATGCTAATATGGCTTGCTTCTCGTTAACTTCATTAGAGTGAGACGACGAATCTAACGCATTGCTCTCCATTACTTTTACTAAATTACGGAAGCTATCATGGTAGTACTCAACAAATACACCTTTAGCTTCCTTTAATGGAATTGATAGAAATTCAACCGAGGTCTTTAAAGAACTAAAGTGTATGTATTCCTTAAATCCTTCTAGCTTGTCGAGCTTAGACATCATTAAATATAAAGGGATCGCTGAAGATGTTTTTTCACTTACTGATTCTAATCGATGGTTAAGCGCGGTTAACGTGTAATCGATTTGTTCGGTTTCAGAGACAATTAGAAATTCAAAATCGATAAAAAACAAGCAACCAGAAAATGGCTTTCTAGGCTTGTGTTTAATGACCTCATCTACAAATGTGTTCCACAGAGCGCTATCGTTACTTGATACTTCTTGAAACAATAGGCGTTGATCCGGTTTGATATACACGGCGGAGTCTGACTCATACCATTCGAAAAAATCATTCTTTGCAGTACGAGTCTGATCCATTGGCTTGATTGCACTGGAGTTAAGTAGAAACTGAGTTCGACCCGCGTATTTATTGCCAATCATTAAATAGATTGGCTTTTTATTGGAACCAGAAAGAAGCGGACGGATGACCATGGCTAATGCTTCTTCTTCTGTTTCCAGCTTTAGGGCTTTAGTGTTGTTTTTCTTTTTTAGCCACAACGTTACCTGAAACAACGAATAGAAAATTGTTATAGCACCTAAAGCAATCCATAGGTAAAACTTGTCTGTTATATCTAGCCAAAGGATATAGATTGCAGCGATCGTAGCAGCAAGAAAGAGGAAAATGGCCGTTGATATAACAACAGGGTTCCTCATTAGTTTGTGTTTTAACATAAGCCTATTTCGTTGTTTTGAGTTTGTTGTAATACCGAGTCTTAAGACGGTTTTATGAGTTTTACGGTTTATTTGCTGACAGATCTGATTCTAAGGTTTTTATTTTGTGTAAATAGACGTTCAGTATCCGAAGAGATTTCTGTAGTTCTTTTTGTTGTTGTTCTTTTTCTGCATATTCAATGCGGCCAATCAATGGAAAAAGAGAGTTACTGTACTCATAAGCTCGTGCTGTCTTTTTACTTTCACTTCCTCTAATTACATTCGCAAATACAGTCCTGGCGTTAGAAAAGCGTCGGTGAAGTTGGGCGTAATCTGTGTTTAACTTTTCTTGTTCATTGGTGAACTCTTGGCGTAATCGTAGAATAGAAGACGAGTCCGGATACAGCTTGGTCAAATCAAGCGTCAATCGGTCTAAAATATCGATCTGATACACTTTGATTGGATCGGCAACCCAACCTTTCATTAGTGTGTCTAATTGGTTTACGACATTAGGTCTAACATCTTGAGAAATAGGAGCATATTCATATCTTAATGAATGTGCTATTTCATTAAGTTGTGAGATATCAGATGTGATGATTTGTTTAGTCAGATCTTTTAGTTGGTATTGCTTATAAAAGAAGTGAGAGGACAATGCTAAAGCAAGAAATCCGGCTAACAGGTAGACGACTAAATAATTAGAGGGTGTTTTATCGTCGACTTTCGATGTTGTTGCAGATTGCTTATTTGACACATCAATTTTAATGGTTGATGGTTGAGCCACTGGTGTTGGTTGTTTATTTTCTTCTGGAGCTCGGTACTTTCGTTGATTCTCTGCTTCGCGCAGGTTTGCTTCGGTCTCTTTATGTTCATCAACCCATTGCTTTAAGATTCGACGTACCCCACCTAATGAAGGTGCTTTTATACCGTAATGTAGTCTTAGTTCTTCTTCAATTCTCATACATAAGCGATGGCAAGTTTCGATCAGCAGTACGTCGTCGGGGTTTGTTTTAATCGACTTTATTCGTTTTTCTGTGTGTTCAACCATCCAGTCTATCGCCCCAATCCTTGCTTTTGATTTTGTAACTTCTGGATATGCGGTAAACCAATAAACGACGCATAAGTCCAGAATAGAACTGAGTCCTTCAGCTAAACCTTTTAAGCCATCATTATGTGTTGCTGCGACAGTAAAGTAGCAACTACAACGGAAATCTTTGCTGTTTTTCGAAAGTATCGTTTTTGAAAGAGACTGAACCTTTTTCCAAGAGACTCTCCCTGTCACCTTATTAAGGTTATTAATTTGACGTTTTATCTCTGTAAAATCATCTAATGCGTTTGGGTTAGTTCCGCTAGGCTTTTCTTCGTCAATAGGCCGTCTTGTGAAATCTGAGGAGAACATAATCTTGATATCCAACTGTATATATAACGAAATCGAAATTTAGCGATAACTAATAAATTTAGCCTCGCTTGTTTTTTATTTATATTTTTCAAGGATTCTATAGTCAAACAGCATAATTTGAATGTTAAAAGATTTGAAAAGTTCTTAATTTCAGCACTATGTGACGTTATTCACAAAAAGATCAAAAATGTAACAACTTACGACTAGGCTTTATAAAATTTCAGTGATGAAAGTCACATTTATGGTCTTTTTGGGGAGAGATAATATGAATCTAACTATTCCTACGTGTGGTTCTTTATTGATTAATAATTACTCTTGTCAATGATTGCATAAATATTAACTAACACTAAATTAGAAAAATGCTGTAAATGATTATGCTATAGGTTAAAGATAAAAAAGTGGCATGTTAGGTTTTTTGAATTTTGTAAATGCTAATTTTCTTGTATTGAACAACCTTCTTTCTTTGGATGGTTGTTGGTCGTTTGATTTTTCAATTATTGATAGTTTTGATTTTATAAATGAATTTTATTTGTAATTATTCGTAATGCATTTTCTTGTAGATATATCGTTTTTTTTGCTAGTTATAATGTCGTAAATGGCGGGTGTGACCGTCTCCTTATTGTAAAAGACATAATACTTGCTATCTTGCGCATCTAGTTAATATATGGATGAACTCAGAGGGAAGCATGCGAAACCTAAGTCAAATCGGTCTAATATCCACAATGTGTCTTTTTTCGTCCATCGCAATCGCGAAGGGTGAAAGATATGGTGGTTCAGTAAATATGCTGAGCATAGACACTATAGAATATGAAGAAGGACCGAGTGGCCAAGTAGATGCTCTGCGTTACGGGTTCGTCCATACACGTCCAATTGATGAAAGTAACAACCGATGGCGTTGGTGGCTAGGTTTTAATTATTTGGCTGAAGACGACATCGAAGCTCCAAAGAATGGCGTTTATAACGAGGTAACCAATTACGAATTTCGTATTGTGCCTCAGTATGCTTTAGGTAGCTGGTCGGTGTTCACACCTTATATAGGTGCAGGCTTGTCTTTAGGTTACTCGCAATACTCAAACCGTTGGAAAGTTGACGACCAAGGCTTTCGTTCCGGCGAACAACTTGAAGATATCGATCAATTTGAAGCTGGCGCTGTTGTGACTTTTGGTAGTGTGATCAAGTTAGGAAGTAACCCAGACGCTCATTTACAAATAATCCCGCAAGCTTCATACATCTTACCTTTTTATAACGAAGGTCTAGGTGGTGTCGAGTTTAGTGTTTCTCTTCTGTTTTAAAGGCTATTCATGCGTATAAATCAATTGGTTTTGGTGATCTCGAAGTGCCCTGAAGAATATGTTGGAGCTAAAAGTATCGAGATGCCTGAAGAAGGTGGATCTCTAGGGCGAGAAGCAGGTTGTACAGTGACTTTAACGGATCACAACCGATTCATATCTGGTACGCACTGTCTATTGAGTATATATGGAGACACTTATTACATTAATGATGTGAGTACAAATGGCACATTGGTTAATGGTAATAAGATCCTTAAGAATCAGCCAGTCTCATTATGTGACGGCGATAGAGTGTCTTTGGGACAATATGAAGTGAGTATTTATCTTGAGTTGGTAACGACTTCATACGACATAGCTTCTGAAATAGCACCAGAAAGAGATTCAACAGACCCTTTAATGAACTTGGAAGAGTCCGTTGTTGAAGAAGAGACAGAGGCAGGCACGCTAGAAGATCTCTTTATGGAAACGAAACCTGATGGTGTTGAGACCCATGATCCCGTCGAACACTTAAAATTCTCAATGCAAAGAGATGATGACTACCTTGTTAGAGACGAAAGCAACGATAAAAGCCTTACGAAGTCATCGACAGAACATCAAAGGCAAGTCGTTGATGACAGTCTGAGTATCCATTCTGAGTTTGACCTTCCTAGTTTGATTCCTGAAGATTGGATGGGGATGGAAGAAGAACAGCAGGCGAACCTGAAAGCTAAAGATGTCGCCGATGATCAAGCTAAGATATCGAACCGTTTAAAACCAGCAAGCGTTGAAGGTTCAGATCTTAAGTCAGATACACCTAACGGCAGTTCAGGGACTCTCAAAAATAAACTACCAGAAGTGCCACCTGTCACTATTATACCTCATTCTACAAACATACAGAGCCATAAGTGGGAAGAGGTGACACAAGAATTTGTCTCTCATACCGAACCCCAAGAGCAGCCTGTTGAAAGTGAGAGTAGAACTCAGAATAATATCGCATTGAGTGAAACTTCTTACGAACATGAAAATGTAACACATGCATTCTTTGAAGGACTGGGTGTTGATTTAGAGTCTGACACGAAATATGACGCTCTATTTTTTAAACAAATGGGCGCTTGTTTACGATTGTGTATCGATAATTTGTACAAAGATTTACAGAGTGTTGAAGAGCTTACTGACGAAAGTTCATTTGCCCACAATGATCTTAGCCTAACTACATTGATGTTAACGCTAAATAGTCAAAATCTATTGGCTCCAAATGAGCTAATTGAACAGATACTGGATGAACTTAGCGAGCACGATACCTTATATGCGAAGGCAATTAACGATTTGGTATTGGAGCAACTAAAAGCGAATGATCCTCAGCAGTTTGCAAACACTTTAAGCCAAGAGACACGCTTCCTTAGTAAGTCAAAGCTATGGCAAAAGTACAGCGAACATTATGAGCAGAATACTCGACAATTCAATGAGTCGACATTTAAAGCGTTGATGAAAGACAGATACAGTAAGGTTGCAAAAGCTGATCATGCGTAAACTTATAATCCCCATTACCTTGTTTCTATTATCAGGTTGCTCTATGTGGGAGCAATTTAAAGAATCATCTGGAATTACACCAGAAACATCTTCAATTGAACTCGTGATAGAAGCGTCAGAACTTCTCAATGTACGAGAGCAGGGACAATCTTCGCCGGTCATTCTGAGAGTTCATGAACTCACTTCACCTGTTTTATTTCGTAGTTTGGATTTCTTTGCTCTATTCGAAAATGATAAAGCGTCCTTAGGTGATGAGTATATTAAACGATATGAATACCAACTGCAGCCGGGCGATGAGCTACATGAGATTTTAGAGTTAGATCCAACGACGCGTGCATTAGGTTTTTCTGTGGCATTCAGAGATATTGATGGCTCGTCTTGGCGGAAGGTTGAAGTGATCGAAGAAAAAAGTGAGTACTTTCTGAGATTAAAAGTAGAGGGTAGTGAATTATCT
The DNA here is from genome assembly GCF_041468745.1 of Vibrio sp. 10N.286.52.F8. Lineage (NCBI taxonomy): Bacteria > Pseudomonadati > Pseudomonadota > Gammaproteobacteria > Vibrionales > Vibrionaceae > Vibrio > Vibrio sp. 10N.286.52.F8. The sequence goes on along the minus strand of NZ_JBFRJF010000015.1, from coordinate 6,143 downwards.
TCGAACAATACTCGCGGTATTGAACAGACGTATTTTTAAGGAACTGACGAATGTCTTTATATAACCCAGTTGTTTGGCAAGATGGTATGTTCATGAAGCCTCAACACTTTCAGCAACTCGATAGGTCTCAAGGCAAGTTATCTAACATGCTTAGCTCTAATAGCTCTCCCTTACACTGGGGAGTGAAAAAAATTGAGATTAACACTGAGCTACTGGCACTTGGCAAAATCGGGATCACACGAGCAGAAGGTATCTTACAAGACCGTACTCCATTTGATTTACCGCTTCTTGCTGAGCTTCCAGAAGTAAGAGATGTTGACCCTTCTATTGCGGATAAAGTGGTGTATTTATGCTGTCCACTGCCATCAGAACGATCTGAACTCTTTGGCGGAAATGGAGACGGTGCTCGCTATAACATGGAAACCCAAGAAGCCGTAGATGCATGTTATGAATCAGAAGATATGGCAAGTATTGTGGTGGGTAAGCTTAACTTTTTCTTAATGTACGATCATGAAGATAAGAGCGCATATACATCAATTCCCATTTTGAAAATTTCGGAAGTGAAGCCAGACGGAAGCATCATTCTGGATGACAACTATATTCCGACGTGCATTGATATTCACGCATCTACAGTTTTGAGCAAGTTCGCGACGGAATTCGCGTCAATGCTTAAACACAGAGCCGAATCGATTGTTCAGCGTTTAGGTGTGGTTGACCAGCAGGGCGTATCGTCTGTTGCTGATTTTATGTTGTTACAAGCCTTGAATCGTTATGAGCCGTTGTTCTGGCATTTTGCAAGTGTGGAAGGCGTTCACCCAGAGTCATTTTATCGGATCCTGTTACAAGCGGAAGGTGAATTATCTACACTGTGTTCCGCATCTCGTAGACCACAAGAGTTTACAAAATACAACCATAGCCAACTGACCGATTGTTTATCTCGTACGCTTGATAGCGCGAAAATGACATTAAGTGTTATGTCAGAACAACGTGCAATACCTTTAACATTGAGAGAGCAAAGCTACGGAATTCGAACTGCAGCAATTCCAGACAGTAAAATTGTCGAATCTACGACGTTTATTCTTGCTGTTAAAGCAGACGTACCGCTTGATATTTTACATACACAATTTGTGAGCCAAACTAAGATTGGTTCGATCGACAATATTCGCGATTTGATCAACTTACAATTGCCGGGTATTGAAATGAAACCAATGCCAGTCGTACCTAGAGCGTTGCCTTATCATGCTGGCTATACCTATTTTGAGCTTGATAAAGCGAGTGACGAATGGAATGCATTGAATAACACGGCAGCAATCGCTGTCCATATTGCTGGCGACTTCGCGAACTTATCACTACAGCTTTGGGCTGTACGTTTATGAGTTACGCCGAAAACGACGTCACCGTAGTACTATTTCAACCAGAACCAGGCAAACCAATGGAGGTTATGCCTGCACCTGATTTATCTAGAAATATTGCGGTAAGAGACCTAAACGTCGAGAGCATGGGGGTTAACCCGTTGGTCGATCAGTTTACCTGGTTAATAGCCAGTCTCTCATGTATGTCTTCGATTCCTTGGTTGGACGATCCTGGCCCTTTTAGAGAACAAGTTGCGCGAGAAATTCGCAAAGGTGAACGAAAGCTCAATGAAATGGAGTTGGATCGGGCATCAATATTAGTCATACGCTATTGCTTATGTGCTGCAATAGATGAATCTGTGTGTAGGCAAGAGTGGGGGGCAAACAGCCATTGGAGTACCAATAGCTTATTGTCGGAGTTCCATAACGAAACATCGGGTGGCGATAAGTTTTTTACTATTTTAGAGCGCTTGAAAGCTGATCCACGAAAATACAGACACGTTATCGAATTCCTTTATTTATTGCTTCAACTTGGGTTCAAAGGCAAGTACGGCCGAGAAGAGCGTGGTAACGAAAAGCTTTCAGAGATAGGAAACACAATTTATCGCTTAGTCCGAGACGAGCGTTTAGCCGAACAGGAAAAAGTAACGTTAGTTAACTTAAAGGCGAAGTATTTAAAGAAACCGCTCAAACGCGTTATTTCCCCTAAGTTGATTATTGGCGTCAGTACTGTGATCTTTGGTGTTATGTATGCCGCGACTTACTTGGTCATTGACCTAAAATTTCAGCAGTTACTGGATGTTTATCAATAGCATTAGATTTAATTGTGAGATCTTCTGTCCGTTTTTAAAAATAGACTCGAAGTAACAGTCTCATCCTTCATTTTCACTGCGTACTTAGAGAGATTGCAGCCTGCGATCTCTTTTATCATACATCTATTGGAATTTAATTGGATTTACTATGGGCGTAACAGTTTGTGCGAATGGACTCAGCGTAGTTCATCAAGGCTCAGGAGGAGAAGCGAACGCAACACTCCCTGATGTTTGTTTAACAACAGTCGGCAAACCTGTTGTTCCTATCCCTTATGGTAACAATGCAAAGTCTGCCGATTTAGCGGGAGGCACCACGACTGTCTCTATGGATGGCGGTAACAGCATTGCTATTAAAGGCAGTAAATTCAGCGCCAGTACTGGTGATGCCGGTGGTGATAAAAAGGGCGTAGCTTCTGGCACTATTGAAGCCGAGGCCGAATTCATATCAGCTTCTCCTACCGTTAAGTTCGAAGGTGTCGGTGTATGCCGCCTTTCTGACCAGATGACTATGAACAAAGCCAACACCATGTGTTTAGGCGGCGCGCAAAACCCTTCGGTTTCTGTAACTGAAGATCAAGAAGGGACGTATACGGTTGATTTAAAAGTCACTTATGACGATGGAACAGGGTTCCAGGCTCCATACCAGTTAGTTGATAGCGGTGGTTCTAGCTTTGAAGGTGTTCTTGATGAGAAGGGAGAAGCTAATGTCAGCGGTATCACTCAGGGCACTTTTCAAATTGAATATGGAGAGGACATTAGAGATTTTCAGCCTGATATTAAATATGTCAACACAAACCCATATTATAAGAACACCTTTGACCCTCATAAGTTGATCGAGAGTACTAAAATAGGTCAAGTAGGTTTCTGGGAAGCTGCCAAAAATCAATCTTCAACAGTTGGCAGTTGGCTCTGGGGCTTTATTGTAGGGGATTTTAATAAAGATCCCACAACTGGGCAGATAATGTTAAATACATTACTTGGTGTTGTCCCAGGAATTGACCAGGTTCTCGATGCAAGGGATATAACTGCAAACATCTTGTTCCTTAGCGAAGAAGAGAATCAAAACAGCCAAGAAGCATGGTTAGATTTGGCATTGTCGGGTATTGGCGCAATACCAACTTTGGGTTCAGTTTTAAAAGGAGTTGGAAAGGCAGTAAAGTCAGATAAATCTCGTGATGATGTTTTTGCTCTTGTTAGAGAATATGGTAAAGGTGATGTAGATAAGTTCTTAACTAATCTGGATTGGAATGTTATTAAATATGAAGTCTTACAAATCATCTCTGAGGCGATTCTGAGTTTCGCTGATGTATTAGACGAGCTAGCCAAAAAAGCATCTTTCTTTGGCTACGATGAATATGCGCTGGAAATTGGAAATTTTAAATCTCAGGTTGAAGCCGTCGAAAAGCAGGCACACCAACATATTCCTGATGCTTTAATGTTTCTGAAAGACAAAGTCGATATGAGCCTTCGAAGAGGAAAATCTAAATCGAATGCTGGCTCACAATCAGATAAAGGGTCCGCTGAGGCGGGCACACATGATGATAAAGTTAGCCAAGAAAAAAAAGAGAAGAGGCCCGATGAATGTTGGTTATGCGATAAAAAGGTTGGAAAGAAAAAACAGAGCGACTCCGCCGCAAATTATTGTAAAGAAAAAGGATTTAAAGGTAAGTACTATATAAAAAGCGACAGTGAATTTGGGTTTGTAAGACGTGGAACAAAAAAAAACAAACACTATCCTTGGTTGTTTTTGAAGGAACATAATGAAAGAGTTAGTTCTTCCCCTTATATACATCCGTTGTATGCTAGATGTTATGACAAGAACCCAGATGGCAAAAGATATCGACGGCCTCAACATCTTTGGGACAAGGCGGAAGCTAAAAGAGAATTTGTTAAAGCTCAGGTAGATGGCTTACTAGAACAAGGGCAACAGTTTTCAATAGGTAGTATTTTAGCTGCCCACCACATTATTACAGTTGATGAGCTCAAAAATAATTCGATTTTGTATAAAAAGTTATCTGCTCTAGGCTATGAATTGAATGATTGGCACAATATTGTTGTCTTACCAACGATTCCAGAATTAGCATGCTTCTATGAGTTGCCTTTGCATAGCGGTCCACATCCCAACCCCTATACAATTAATGTGAGAACTCAGTTAAGGTTGATTTCAGATGCAATACAGTCATCGTACTATTGTGATAAATCTGCAATAAAAGATATTAATGGTGAATTAAACGAGATTAGTAGCGACATATATGATGATATCATCGAATTTAGCAGGAATGGCGCACTAAACAATAAGTTCCATAATACTTATGATAGCGGTGGAAAGGGGTGTTGTAATCAATTAACACATGCGTCAGTTACAGCAACTAGCGAAACGTGTAGTCATAGGTTGAATTCAAATAAAAGCAAAGAATTACACCATGACTTCAAAGTTACTAGAAATGGCAAACTAAAACGTCTGGCCTATAAAGGCAAAATTGTTCCAAAATTAGGTTTTTAAGTATGAAATACTATTTAATGTTTGGTAGATTTGAAGAAGGTGAAGGATCATTTTCTGAGCAAGAACCTCTGCAATTGAACTGCTACCAAACTAAATTTAAATTATTTACCCATAAACCGGTTGTTACGGTTGATGATTTCTATGAAGAGCGTGGTGTATCAGACTTTTTGAAAATCGCACTCGGATTTTTGGCTAGTAATACAGTTCAAGAGGTTTTTGAAACTAAGGGCTTTAAAGGCGTTCAATTCCTGCCGGTAGAAGTTCACAATGAAGGTAAGAACTTAAGTTATTCATTTATGAATTACGTAGCTAGTTATGATTTACTTGAACCAAATGCATCTAAAGCGAAGAGGTTTAAGGATATTTATGGTGGGTACGGACGAGTTTCTGATGTATTTATAGACAAGAGTAAGTTTACTGGAGAAAAAATTAAACATGACTGTTTTACGTTATCAAATTATAAATTGGCTTGCTTTGTAAGTGATGATGTTAAATCTGCTCTAGAGGCTGCTGGAGTCACTGGAATTGAATTCATACCTATGGAGTTTGCATGATTGAACAGAAGTTTAAGCAAGACGGTTTGCTTTCTGCGACAAAGTCTGATTCATTATTTCCCAAAATACCGGATTTGGTTCTAGTCTTTTTTCCTTCACCAGGAGTCTTTGTAAGAGATACCTTGAAAGTACCGGATGGTTTTAAAACTGAAACAGCAACTTATTATGAAGCCGATGGCGAGCCTTTTGAAAATATGCATGTTTTTTTGCCTGCAGTCTTACAAAGCCAATATGATACGGGAAGAAATGATTCTGGCATTGTTTATAGTAAAGAGTCGCTTAAATTTGAGTCAACGCTGATTCAAGCTTTGTTCGAGCAAACACCAGCAGTGATTGAACATCGTTTAAGTTGATCTAAAAACGGGTCTGATAATACGTTTCCGCTTCTATTCGATGGTCAAGCTTGTCTATATAACAAAAAGTTTGATCTCTCAAAGTGGAAGAGTGCTCCACTTGAAGAAAGACTAATTTTCAAACTGGAAGAAGATTATGGCTTGGTTTTTATTCACCAAAGCGTGATTGATTTACTTAAGCAACATGTTAAAGATGTTTGGGTTAGAGACGTTTAAATAAATCGCTGTCAGGCGCTTTTTTATTTTCAGGCCTAAACCACCTACTTCAGTAGGTGGTTATCATTCAGTTTGGTTTTGCCTGTAGTTCTACCCATGTTAAATGCTCCCTTGATTTTTAGCGAAGTCAAAGAGGACAAATAACATGAGCAGATATAATCAAGCTTCCCACGTATTTTGGAGATGTCAATAGGCTTTGCTTCCTAAATCAGGGAACTAATGCTTAAAGCTACGATCAGATCATCTAAGTTCACTCACATACTTAGAGCAATGCCAAAGCCTCGCTACAGAACAACTAACTGGAAACAATATAACCAAGCCCTAATCAATCGTGGTTCACTGACATTCTGGAT